>NZ_JAAALL010000590.1 GCF_009906315.1 Kineococcus vitellinus
GGGGGTGGCGAGGTCGGGGACCGCCAGGTCGGGGGTGGCGAGGTCGGTGGTGCTCACGCGGGCTCCTCTCAGAGGTTCTGCAGCCGGTCGTCCAGGTGCAGGTCGGCGAGCGCCCAGCGGGCCCGCAGGAACTGCCAGTCGGAGAACTTGGAGTACTCCAGGGTGCCCGGGTCGACGGCGTCGACGTAGGCGCCGACGAGGCCCCAGCGCACGCAGTCCGCGGCGCCGTAGACGCGGGCGCGGTCGAACAGCGCCTCGTCCCAGCGGCCCCAGGCCTCCTCGAACAGCGTGCGGGCCCCGGCCTCGGAGGCGGCGAGCTCGGCGAGGACGGCGCCGACGTCCTGCAGTGGGTCCATCACGGCCGCCACGTCCCAGTCCAGCAGGTGCACGCCGCCGTCCGCGCCGAGCAGGACGTTGGAGACGTTGCCGTCGCCGTGGCAGAACGCCTCGTCGGTGCCGGTGGCGCGGATGCGCCGCTCGGCGTCGTCGAGCACGCGCAGCAGCCACGGCAGGTCCGGCGGCAGCAGCGCGCCCCGGTCCCGCGCGTGCCGCAGCACCGAGCGGACGTCGTCGAAGACCGTGGCGCGCCGGGCGCCCGGCACGGTCAGCGCGTGCACGGCGCGGCGGGCCGCGAGGTGGCGCGAGCGCACGCCGGCGTCGAGGAGGTCGGCGAGGGTCGCGGTCTTCGCGACCTCCGTCAGGTCCTCCAGGACGAGCGTGCGGGTGGCCTGCGAGGCCTCCAGGACGCGGGGGCCGATGCCCGCCGCACCGGCCGCGGTCGCCGCGCCGAAGGCGGTGGGCAGGTCGACGTAGGCGGTGGTGGCCGGGCGCATCACCTTGACGAAGGCGCCGGTGGCGCCGGGACCGGGCAGCAGCCGGTGCCGCTCGGAGTCCGCGCCCCACCAGCTCGGGCTGGCCATCGTGGGCGGGGCGGGGGCGACGAG
>NZ_JAAALL010000591.1 GCF_009906315.1 Kineococcus vitellinus
TGCGGCCACTGCGCGACCCGCCGCGGCAGCACCGGGCGCGCCGTGCGCAGCAGCGCGCGCAGCGCCGCGGCGCTCGCGCGCCGGCCCGGGGTGCGGGGCAGGTCGTAGGCGTCGGCCACCCGCGGTGGCAGCAGGTCGGCGGTGACGCTGCGGGCCAGCGCGGCCACCCCGGGCAGCGGCGGGCTGGTGCGCTGGGTGAGCACGTCGCGGGCGATGGCGCGGGCGGCGTCGGTGACGACGAGGGACTCGACGGCCCCGCGCCAGTACTCCTCGAAGTCGGCCGCGCTGCCCGGCAGCACGGCGGGGGTGACGGCGAACAGCCGGGCGAAGGGCTTGGACCCCTGCCAGTGCCGCTCGCGCTCGTCGGCGTCGAGGCGGCGGCCGACGTAGCGCTCCACGACGCGGCGGGCCGTGTGCACCAGCGTGGCGTGCACCCACAGGGCCAGCTGCGGGTCGCCGGCCCGGTACGGCGTCCCGGCGGGCGTGCCGGGCACGGCGGTGCGGGTGGTGCCGCGCACCCGGGCGTGCTGGGCGCCGACCTCCCGCGCGGCGGCGCGCGCCTGCTCGGTGTCGCCGAAGGTCACGGTGAGCGCGGCCTGCAGCGTGGCCAGCAGCCGGTGCGCGGGGCCCGCGGTGTAGTCGCTGTGGGCCGCGACCCCCTCGGCGACCAGCGGGTGGGCCACCTGCAGCAGGATCGCGGCCGGGCCGCCGAGGACGGTGGCGCGCTCGGCGGTCACCGCGCGGAAGACCCCGCCCGGCGCGCAGACGCCCGGGTCGCCGGGGCGCCCTGGCGCCGGCGGGGGCGGGAAGGCGGCGCGCAGCGGCAGCCGCGGCAGCTTCCCGGGCGGCTTCCCGGGCGGGTGGCCGGTGCTCTCCTCGCTCACCGCCCCACCCTCACCCGCGCGCGCCGCTCCCGCACGGCGCGCGCGGGTGAGGGTGGGGC
>NZ_JAAALL010000592.1 GCF_009906315.1 Kineococcus vitellinus
CGCCGGCGCAGCCCGCGGCGGAGCGGGCCGGGCCGCCGCGGGCAGCTCGCGGCCCGCGACGCCCGCCAGGACCCCCAGGTGCTCGCGGGCCAGGCCCTGCGGCTCGAAGCGGCGCGCGAAGGCCGGGCCGCCGAGCGCCGCGTCGGCCAGCGGGCGGGGGTCGCGCAGGTGGTCGACGAGCGCGCCCGCGAGCGCCTCGACGGACTCCGGCGCCACGAGCCGGCCGTGGCGGCCCTCGTCGAGCAGCATGCGGCTGCCCACCGAGCAGTCGGTGGCCACCACGGGCACGCCCACGGCGAGCGCCTCCAGCAGGGTCAGCGGCATCGCCTCCGTGCGGGAGCTGGAGACGAACAGGTCGGCGCCGGCCAGCAGCTCGGCGGGCGAGGAGCAGAAGCCGGGCAGGCGCACGTGGTCGGCGCCCAGCTCGGCCACCAGCCGCTCCAGCGCGGCGCGCTCGTCGCCCTCGCCGGCGATGGTCAGCTCGTGGGCGAAGCCCTGCGCGCGGGCCAGGGCGGAGGCGCGCACCAGCAGGTCGAAGCCCTTGTGCGGCGTCAGCCGGCCGAGCGCGACGACGTGCGGGAGGGCGCGGGCGCCGTCCCCGCCTGCGGCCGCGACCAGGGCGGCGCGGGCGCGCAGCGCGTCGACGTCGACGCCGTTGACGACGACGCGGGTGCGCTCGGGGGCCTGGCCGTTGGCGACGATGCCCGCCACCAGGCCGGGGGAGACGCACACGGTGGCGTCCGCGCGCGCGTCGACGAAGCGGGTCGCGCGGCGCAGGTGGCGCGGCACCCAGGCCTCGATCGCCTCGTCGAGGTCGCCCTGGGCCAGCACGACGAACGGCGTGCGGGTCAGCCGGGCGGCCAGCCAGCCGGCGAGGAGGCCGTGGCCGATCTCCGAGCCGGAGACGACCACGTCGTGCCGGCGGGCCTCGCGCACGAGC
>NZ_JAAALL010000593.1 GCF_009906315.1 Kineococcus vitellinus
GGCGGCGCGGGCACCGCCGGGAGCGCCGCGGGGCGCGCCGCGGGGCCGGCCACCGAGTTCGCGGGCACCCCGACGCCCGAGCTGCGCCGGCAGGCCGACGCCCTGCTCGTGCAGGCCGACGACGCCGTGCGCGCCAGCGCCGAGGAGCTGCAGTTCGCCGCCGCGGAGTTCGGCGAGGAGCGCACCGCCGAGTTCCGCACCGTCCTGGAGCGGGCGCGCGCCGCGCTGACGTCGGCGTTCGCCGCGCGGCAGTCCCTCGACGACGCCGTCCCCGAGGGCGAGGAGCGCACCCGCGAGGTGCTCGCGCAGGTCGTCGCCTCCTGCCGCGGCAGCGGGCAGGCCCTGGCGCAGGCCTCCGAGCGCGTCGACGCGCTGCGCGACCTGGTGCGCCGCGCCCCGGAGGTCCTCACCGCCCTGGAGGAGCGGCTGCCGGCCGCGCGGGCCGGGGTGGCACCCGCCCGCGAGCGGCTGGCGCGGCTGCAGCAGGAGTTCGGCCCGGCCGCCGTCGCCGCCGTGGCCGACGCCCCCGACCAGGCCGCCGACCGCCTGGAGCTGGCCCGGCGCTCGGCGGAGGCGGCCCGCGCCGCGCTGGCGGATCCCAGCCGCTCCGGGGAGGTCGTGGACGCCGTGCGCACGAGCGAGACGGCGCTGGCCCAGGCCGAGCAGCTGCTCGCCTCCCTGGAGCGCACCGGGACCGACCTGCGCCGCGCCGTCACCGAGCTGCCCGTGGCGACGGCGCGGCTGCGCGCGGCGGCCGAGGCCGCACCGGTGGACGCCGCGGGGGTCCCCGCCGCCGGCGTGAGCGCCGCGCGCGCCGCCGCGCTCGCCGTGCTCGAGCAGGTGCGCGGGCAGGGGGCCGCCGACCCGCTGGGCGCGCTGCACCGCGTCGTCGAGGCCGCGCGCGCCCTCGACGCGGCCCGCGGGGCGCTGGAG
>NZ_JAAALL010000594.1 GCF_009906315.1 Kineococcus vitellinus
CGCGCGGGAAGCGCAGCGCCACCAGCCCCGAGAGCAGGTAGCCGCCCGCCGCGACGCCCAGCGCGACCACGTCGGCGTGCCCGCCGGTGCCGGCCGCGGCCGTGGCCGCCACCGCGACCGCCGCCCCCGCGCCCGCGGCGACCGTCCCGGCCGTCGGGGTCACCGAGTTGGCCAGCACCAGCCGCTGCGGCGGCACCACGTGCGGCAGCGCCGCCGACAGCCCCGCCAGCAGCGCCCGGTTCACCGACAGCACCGCCAGCGCGAGCACGCCCACGACCACGTCCCCGGCGCCGGCCAGCAGCGCCGCCGCGGTCAGCAGCGCCAGGGCGGCGCGCAGCAGGTTGCCGACGCCGAGCACCGAGCGCCGCGAGCGGCGGTCCAGCAGCACCCCGGCCCACGGGCCCACGACGGTGAAGGGCAGCAGCAGCACCGCGGAGGCGAGGGCGACCCCGGCGGGGGTGGCCTGCCGCTCGGGGGAGAAGAAGAACAGGGACGCCAGCCCCGCCTGGAAGACGCCGTCGGCGGCCTGCCCGCTCAGCCGCACCCCCAGCAGGTGGCGGTAGCGGGCGGTGCGCACCAGCCGCCCGAGCTCGGGCAGGACCCCGGCGCGCGGCGTCTCCAGCACGTGATCACCGTAGCCGCCGGGGCCGCCCGCGCCCGGCGCCCCGCTTCGCGGACCTCGTGTGGAGGTGTGGTGCACACCCGTCTGGAGCAGCACCGCGGGCGGGTGCACCGCCGGCGGCCACGCATACTGGGGGAGGCCGCCGGAGCCGAAGGCCGCGGCGGCAGCTGCCGATGGACCGGCAGCACCCACGCAGCGACCGGCGAGCGTCCCGCTCCCCACGCCGGTGCGCCCGACGCCGGAGGACCAGACGCCCGTGGCTGCACGACGCCCCGCCCCCGCCCCCACCCCGGGGCGTCGTGCAGCCA
>NZ_JAAALL010000595.1 GCF_009906315.1 Kineococcus vitellinus
GCGCGCTCCTCGGCCAGCGCCTGCGCGGCCACCGCCTGCTGGGCGGCGGCGAGGGCGCGCCGGTGCGCCTCGACGCGCTCGCCCAGGCGCGCGGCCTCGGCGGCGGAGCGCTCCAGGGCCTGCTCGTCGGCGGCGGCGGCCCCGCGCGCCGCCTCGTAGCGCTCCCACGCGGTGCCCGCGGCCTGCTGGGCGGCCTCCAGGGCGGCTCCCGCGGCCTTCAGCGCCTCCGGCGAACCGGGCAGGACCTCCAGCGTGCGCCGGACGTCCGCCTCCTCCTCGCGGGCGGCCTTGACGGCCGCGCTCATCCGGTCGATCCCGGCCAGGCGCTCGATGAGGCGGCGCCGCTCGCCGGGGGTGGCCTTGACGAGGGTGTCGAGCTCCTTCTGGCGGGTGACGAAGGCCGCGGTGAACCCCTGCGCGTCCAGGCCGCCGAAGCGCTGGGCGATCCAGGCGTTGGCCACCCGCACCTTGTTCACCGACTGCAGCACGCCGTCGACGCTGATCTGCACGTACGGGGTGTCGTTGCGGCCCTTCAGCCCCCGCTCCACGACCAGGCGCTGCCCGTCGTGCACCAGCGTGACCACGCCGCGGACCGGGCCGCTGGTGCCCTGCCGGCGCAGGGCCTGCACGCTCACCCCGTCCGGGGTCACGCCGTACAGGACCCACAGCAGGGTGATCAGCAGGCTGGACTTGCCCACGCCGCGGGGACCGTTGAGAGCCGTGACCCCCGAGGGCAGCGGCTGCATGAACGCCGAGCCCAGCGAGCGGATGTTCACCGCCTCCAGCGACTCCAGCGTGATCACCAGGGGGTCTCCTCTCCCGTCGTGGCGTCCACCCGGGTCGCCGCCTCGGCCTCGACCCACACCTGACGCGGATCGGCGTCCGCGGCAGCCGGTCCGTCCCCCCCGCCCTGCTCGTCGGCCC
>NZ_JAAALL010000596.1 GCF_009906315.1 Kineococcus vitellinus
CGGGCGGAGGGCGATGGGACTGCGGGGACGGCACCGCGCGGCGGAGCGCGTGCACGACGGACCGGCCGGCGGCGACGCGGCCGGGACCGGCCTGCGCGACGAGGCCGACGTGGCGCGCGCCTACGCCGCGCACGGCGCCGAGCTGCACCGCTTCGCGCTGCGCAGCCTCGGCGACGCCGCCGCCGCGCAGGACGTCGTGCAGGAGACGTTCCTGCGCGCCTGGCGGGCCGCGGACCGCTACGACCCGGCGCTGGCGAGCCTGCGGGTGTGGTTGTTCGCCATCGCCCGCAACGCCGTCCTCGACCACGTGCGTGCGGCGGGGGCGCGGCCCTGGCAGGGTGCGCTCGTGGCGGACGTGGCCGGTGCGGCCGGGGACGGGGCGGACCAGCCCGCCGAGGACCCCGGCGAGCGGCTGCTGCGCGGGTGGGTCGTGGAGGAGGCGCTGCGCCGGCTGTCCCCCGACCACCGCACGGCCATCGTGGAGACGTACCTGAAGGACCGTCCCCCGGGCGAGGTCGCCGCGGAGCTGGGCGTGCCCGTCGGCACCGTGCGCAGCCGGGTGTTCTACGGGCTGAAGGCGCTGCGGGTGGCGATGGACGAGATGGGGGTGGAGCCGTGAGCCGGTCGGGCGCCCACCGCGAGCTGCGCGAGCAGCTGGGCCTGTTCGCGCTGGGCCTGCTGCCGGCCGAGGAGGTGCCGCGGCTGCGCGCGCACCTGGACGGCTGCCCGGAGTGCCGGGCGGAGCTGGCGGACCTGGCGCCGCTGGCGCAGGACCTGCGCCTGGTCGACCCCGCCCGCCTGCCCGGGCCGCCCGCTCCCCCGCGCGCGCTGGGCGAGCAGGTGCTGGCCGCGGTCCGCGAGGAGTCGGTGCTGCGCCGGCACCGCGAGCGCCGGCGGGCCGGGTCGTGCCGTCCGCGGTG
>NZ_JAAALL010000597.1 GCF_009906315.1 Kineococcus vitellinus
GGGCGGGAGGGGGCGCGGCGAGGGTGAGCAGGCCCCGGCGCAGCGCGCGCTTGCGCAGCCGGCGCAGCCGCCGGCGGCGGCGCTGCTCGTTCTCCCAGACGGCGTTGACCGCGATCCACGCCCACATGCCCATGAAGCCCAGCGGCCACCACAGGACGTAGAGCAGGATCCAGGCGCCCAGGCCGACGTAGCGCACGAGCTGGAACGTCGGGTCCGAGACGTGGCCCAGCACCGGCAGCTGCACGCCCAGCGGCGGTTCCAGCTCCTCCTCCGGCACCGCCAGGGGCAGCGGCGCGGGGCGGGGCACCACCCGGGAGGCCTGCTCGTGGTGCACCGGGGGGCGCTGGTCGTCGGCTCCCCGGCTCAGGTCGATCCCCACGGCGGTCTCCTACAGGTCCAGGTCGGAGCGGCGGAACTTCGCCTCCAGGAAGCGGCTCTGCTGCTGCTGGCGGTCCAGGTCGGCGTCGTGCACGGCGTCGCGCAGCTGCTTGCAGCCCTCCACGAGCAGCAGCAGCTGGGAGCGCAGCTCGTCGGCCGGGGTGGTGCCGGCCGCGGTGCGGTGCTCGCGCGCGTAGTCGTCGGGCAGCACCAGGTAGTCCTCCACGGTGCGCGGCAGGTGCTCGGTGGCCAGCGTCTCCAGGTCGTGGCGCACCTGCGCGTCGGCGCCGCGGGTGCGCAGGTGCGCCAGCAGGGGCCGCAGCAGCCGGTCCACCTCGCGCACCAGCTCGACGGCCTCGGCGTCGAAGCGGTCGGCGGAGGTCTCCACGCGCACCAGGGTCGCGGCCAGGCTGCGCTCGGCGGCCGCCACCGAGGCCTGCTCGGGCGCCGGCGCGGCGACGGCGGGGGCGGGGGCGACCTCGCTCACCTGCTCGCGGCGGCCGCGCAGCTCGCGGTGGCGCTGGCGGCGGCGGGCGCGGAT
>NZ_JAAALL010000598.1 GCF_009906315.1 Kineococcus vitellinus
GGGTTCGCCCCGCGCACGGGGCGCGGGCGGGCGCACTCCGCGACGGCCAGGGCCAGCTCACCGGGCGTGGGGCGGCGGGAGGCCTTGCGGTGCAACCCGTCCCGCAACGCCTCCAGCAGGGCTCCCGAGGTGCCCGGCGGCAGGCCCGCGGCGGCCCGGCGGGTGGCCAGGCGGCCGCCGGGGGTGCCGCTGGCAGCGGGCGGGGCCCCCGTGAGCGCGCACCAGGCCAGGGCCGCGAGGCCGTACACGTCGGAGGCCGCGCCGACGTCCTCGCCCGCGACGGCGGCCGGGTCGGCGAAGCCCGGGGTGCCCAGGACGCTGCCGTGCCGCCGGCCGAGCGCGCGGGCGACGCCGAGGTCGGCCAGCAGCGGCTCCCCGCGCGCGTCGAGCAGCACGTTGCCCGGCGAGACGTCCCCGTGCACCACGCCCGCGGCGTGCAGGTCCTCCAGGGCGGGCCCGAGCACCGCCAGCAGCCCGGCCACCTCCCCCGCCGACAGCCGGCGCCGCCGCGCCAGCACCGACGCCAGCGACCCGCCCGCGGCCAGGTCCAGCACCAGCACGGGGCGGCCCGCCGGAGCGTCCGCGCGCGGCGCGGAGGTGTCGCGGGAGATGTCGTGGACGGCGACCACGCGGGGGTGGCGCACGCGCCGCAGCAGCGACAGCTCGCGCAGCAGCTGCTCCTCGGCGCCGGCCCCCGGCGCGGGCGGCAGGTGCAGGACCTTCAGGGCGCGCTCGACGCCGTCCACCCCGGTGCCCGCCCACACCACGCCGGAACCGCCCGCGCCGAGCAGGCGACCGACCGCGTAGCCGTCGACGACGGGCGGGCGGCGGGTCGGGTCCTCGGCCAGCGGGGCGAACGCGGCGCGCCGCAGCCGGCGCGCCG
>NZ_JAAALL010000599.1 GCF_009906315.1 Kineococcus vitellinus
CGCCCGCCGTTCGCCGACGTCGTGCCCGGCGCCCCCGGCGCGGACGGCCTGCTGCTGCGCGCCCGCAGCCGCGCGGTGGCGGTGCTGCGCTGAGGGTGCGCCCGGGACTGCGCGGGGGCCCGGGCTGTGCGAGCGTGCGGGCGTGACCGACCTCGAGGGCGCCGCCGTCCTGCTCACCGGTGCCGGCGGCGGGCTGGGCCGCCCGATCGCGCAGCGCCTGGCCGCGGCGGGCGCCCGGCTGGTCGTCAGCGGCCGCGACGCCGCCCGCCTGGAGGGGCTGGGCCACCCGGTGCTCGCGGACCTGCGCCTGCCGGGGGAGCCCGAGCGCCTCGTCGCGGAGGCCGCGGCGCACCTGGGGCGCCTGGACGGCCTGGTGCACGCGGCGGGGGTGGTCGCCTTCGGCCCGGCCGAGCAGGCCGACGACGACCTGCTCGACGAGCTGTTCCTGGCCGACGCGATCGGGCCGGTGCGCCTGCTGCGCGCGGCGCTGCCGCACCTGCTGCGGGCGCAGGCGCAGCGGCCGGGGGCGTTCGCGGCCGTCGTGAGCGCCGTGGTCGCCGAGCGCCCGCAGCCGGGGATGGCCGCGTACTCGGCGGCCAAGGCGGCGCTGAGCGCGTTCACCCGGGCGCTGGCCGGCGAGGTGCGCCGCGAGGGGGTTCGGGTGCTCGACGTGCGCCCGCCGCACACCGAGACGGGGCTGGCGGGGCGCCCGGTGGCCGGCAGCGCGCCGCGGCTGCCGCGGGGGCTGGAGCCGGACGCGGTGGCCGAGCGCGTCGTGGCCGCGCTGGCCGGGCAGGAGCGCGAGCTGCCCTCCACCGCCTTCGGCTGAGCGGGGCGGCGGGCGCTCGCGCGGGCGGCCGCCGACC
>NZ_JAAALL010000059.1 GCF_009906315.1 Kineococcus vitellinus
CGCTCACGCAGCGCGGTCCTTCCGGTCGAGCTCGACGGCGAGGTCGAGGGCGGCCCCGGCGAGGGCGGCGGTCGCCCCGGGGTCGCTCATGAGCAGCGGGCGGGGCAGCACGCGCAGCCCCGCGCGCACGGGGGGTTCGTCGCCCTCGGCGATCAGCCAGCCGTCGAGGAAGTCCTCGTAGAGGCCGGCGACGGCCGCCGCGGTCGTCGGCACGCCGATGGCGGCCAGGCACGCGTCGGCCATGCCGCGCACGGGGGCGCCGGCGATGACGGGGGAGACGCCGACGACGGGCGCGCGGGTGCCCGCGAGGGCCTCGCGCACGCCGGGGACCTGCAGGATCGTGCCGATGGAGACGACCGGGTTGCTCGGCGGCAGCAGGACGACGTCGGCGCCGGTGAGGGCCTCCAGCACGCCGGGGGCGGGGCGGGCGGCGGCGGCGCCGACGGCCTCGATGCACAGGGCCGGCACGGCGGCGTGCAGGCGCACCCACCACTCCTGGAAGTGCACCCGGCGGGTGCCGGTGGGGGCGTCGGGGTCGGCGAGGTCGACGTGGGTCTCGACCACGTCGTCGCTCATGGGCAGCAGCCGCACGCCGGGACGCCAGCGCTCGCACAGCCGGGCCGTCGCCTCCGAGAGCGTGCGGCCCTCGGCGAGCATCCGGGTGCGCACGAGGTGGGTGGCGATGTCCTTGTCGCCGAGGGTGAACCACGAGGGCTCCTCGCCGTAGGCGGCCAGCTCGGCGGCCACGCCGGAGGTCTCCTCGCCGCGGCCCCAGCCGCGGACCTCGTCGATGCCGCCACCCAGGGTGTACATGACGGAGTCGAGGTCGGGGCAGATGCGCAGGCCGTGCAGGGTGGTGTCGTCGGCGGTGTTGCTGACGACCGTGACCTGCGCCTCGCGCCGCCGCGGGTCGGCGCTGGAGCGCAGGTGGGCCAGCAGGCCGCGCAGGAAGCGGGCTCCGCCGACACCGCCGGCGAGGGCCGTGACCTGCAGGGGAGGGGTGTCGCTCACGGGCCCATCATCCCCCGCGCCCCGGCCCGTCACCCGGACGGGCGAACGCGGCACGTGGGGTCGGTGGTGCTGGTGTGACGGTTCGTGACGCACGGGGCGGGCGAGATACCACGCCGGGCTTGACTCTGGCGGACGACACGCGTGTAATTCCCCTAGTGGTAGTCACTCGGTGACTGGCACATCACCCGGAGTGACAGACCGAGGCTGTGGGGGCCACCGATGAACGAACGAGCCGTGGACCACCTGGACGAGACCGTGCAGGTCGTCGAGGTGGACGACACCGACGAGGGGACCGGGGCCGCCGCGGACGGGAGCCCGACGGCTCCCGGCGGGCGCCCCGAGCTGTTCCTGGTCCCGACGGGCGGCCACTCCGGCCTGACCCCGGAGGACCCGGGCTGGCAGGAGCTCGCGCTGTGCGCGCAGACCGACCCGGAGGCGTTCTTCCCCGAGAAGGGCGGCTCCACGCGGGAGGCCAAGCGCGTCTGCCAGTCCTGCGAGGTGCGCCAGGAGTGCCTGGAGTACGCCCTGTCCAACGACGAGCGGTTCGGCATCTGGGGCGGGCTCTCCGAGCGCGAGCGCCGTCGCCTCAAGCGCCAGGTCGTCTGACCCGCGGCCCCGAGCCGCACCACTGGTCGCACCCCTGACCGCACCGTCTGAGTCGGAGCGTCCGGGCCCGTTCCCCCGGGCCCGGTCGCGTCGGTTCAGTCGTCGTAGCGGGGGTCGACCTCCTCGGGGGGCAGGTCGAGCAGGTGCGCGACCTGCTCCACGACCACGTCGGCGACGAGGTCGTCGAGCTCCTCGCCCTCCGCGCGCGTCTCCAGCGGCCGCCGGTAGAGCACCACCCGCGCCGGCGCCGAGCCGTGGGCGGGGAAGAGCCTGCCCAGCGGAACGACGTCGTCCTCCCAGGGGGCGGGGTCGGAGGGCGGCACGTCCTCGACCGCGAACTCCACCCCCGACAGCTGCTCGGCCCAGCGGCGCTCCAGCAGCTCCACGGCGTCGAGCACGAGGTCGTCGAAGCGCTCGGCGCGGGTGCGCGCGGCCGGCAGCGAGGCGGGCAGCAGCGGGCCCCGCAGCCCGCGGCCGTGCCGGTCGCGGCGCCTGCGCGGGCGCACGGGGGCGCGACGTCGGAGGACCACCGCGGCAGCGTACCCACGCGCGCCCCCGTCCCGGCGCTCCCGCGCGCCCGCACCCCACCGGTCGGTGATCTTCCACGGTGCACCGTGGAAGATCACCGACCGGTGGGGTGCGGGCGGGCCGGCGACACGGACGGCGGGAGTCGGGCTCGTCCTGGGTGCTCGGCGGCGCCGAGCGGTAGCGTGCGGGGGTGAGCACCCGCACCCCTGGCACCAACGCCTCCCGCCCGGGAGCCGGCCGGTCCGCCGCGCCCAGCGCACGGCGCTGCTCGCGGACCGCGTGCCAGGAACCCGCGGTGGCGACCCTCACGTACGTCTACTCCGACTCCACCGCGGTCCTCGGCCCGCTGGCGACGTACGCGGAGCCCCACTGCTACGACCTGTGCGCCGACCACGCCGAGCGCCTCACCGCCCCCCGCGGCTGGGAGGTCGTGCGCCTGGCCCCCGACCTGCTCGAGGCGGCGCGCCACCACGACGACCTGCTGGCCGTCGCCGACGCCGTGCGCGACCGCCCCGGCGCGGGCCGGCGCGGCATCGACCCCGACGCCCCGGCCGTGCGCCGCGCGCACCTGCGGGTGCTGCGCGAGGACTCCAACGGCTGACGGCCGACGGCCGGCGGGTGGGTCGACCCGGACGGCGGCTCAAGCCGGCGCCCCGGTGTGCCGATGGATGGGCGTCGCCCGTCCCGTCGCACCGCCGGAGGACCCGTCCCGTGCCGAACACCCCCCGCGCCTCCCGCCGCTCCCGCACCGCGCGCACCGCTCCGCCGCTGGGCTCGCTGACCCAGGCCGCCCACCGCGAGACCGCCGCGTGCGGCTCCTGCGGCAGCGAGCGCGTCACCCAGCTGTCGATGTCGCTGACCGACGGCACGCCCGTGCGCTTCGTCTCCTGCCACGTCTGCGAGGAGCGCACCTGGACCTCCTCGAGCGGCGAGATGAGCGTCGTCGACGTCCTGGAGCGCACCCGCAAGCAGTGACCCGCGCCGCCGCCGCTCCCGCGCCGGGCGCTGCGCGGCCGTCGCGCACGTGCTGCGCGTCACCCGGCCGGGTGGCCGGAGCCGTGATCCGCGGCGGTCCGCGCTTGTAGTGTCGGTGGGGTGAGCGTCGACCTGTCGTCCGTCATCAAGGCCTACGACGTGCGCGGGATCGTGCCCGACCAGCTCGACGCCGGTGTCGTGCGCGCCGTCGGCGCCGCCTTCGCCGAGGTCGTCGTGCTCCCCGAGGCGCCCGCCGGCGGGCGCCCGCGCGCCGTCGTCGGCCACGACATGCGCCCGTCCTCGCCGGAGCTGACCGCCGCCTTCGCCGACGGCGTGGCCTCGCGCGGGGTGGACGTCACCGTGGTCGGGCTGTGCTCCACCGACGGCCTGTACTTCGCCAGCGGCTCCCTCGGGGTGCCCGGGGCGATGTTCACCGCCAGCCACAACCCCGCGCAGTACAACGGCATCAAGCTGTGCCGCGCCGGCGCCCGGCCCGTGGGGCAGGACACCGGCCTGGCCGACGTCCGCGAGCTCGCCCAGCGCTGGCTGGACGCCGGCGAGGTGCCCGCGGGCACCGGCGAGGTCGGCGCCGTCGACGAGCAGGACCTGCTGGCCGCCTACGCCGCGCACCTGCGCTCCCTGGTGGACCTGTCCGGCAACCGCCGCCTGAAGGTCGTCGTCGACGCCGGCAACGGCATGGGCGGCTTCACCGCCCCCGCCGTCCTGGGCGGGGCGGCCGGGCTGCCCGCGCTGCCGCTGGAGGTCGTCCCCCTCTACTTCGAGCTCGACGGCACCTTCCCCCACCACGAGGCCAACCCGCTGGACCCGAAGAACCTCGTGGACCTGCAGGAGGCCGTCCCGCGGCACGGCGCCGACCTCGGCCTGGCCTTCGACGGCGACGCCGACCGCTGCTTCGTCGTCGACGAGAACGGCGACCCGGTCAGCCCCAGCGCCGTGACCGCGATGGTCGCCCGCCGCGAGATCGCCAAGGAGCTGCGCGCGGGCCGCCAGCCCGTCGTCATCCACAACCTCATCACCTCCCGCGCCGTGCCGGAGATCATCGCGGCCGACGGCGGCACCCCGGTGCGCACCCGCGTGGGGCACTCCTTCATCAAGCAGCGGATGGCCGACGAGGGCGCCGTCTTCGGCGGCGAGCACTCCGCGCACTACTACTTCCGCGAGTTCTGGTCCGCCGACACCGGCATGCTCGCCGCGATGCACGTCCTGGCGGCCCTGGCCGAGCAGCAGCGCCCGCTCTCGCAGCTGGCCGCCGAGTACGAGAGGTACGTGGCCAGCGGCGAGATCAACTCCACCGTCGAGGACGCCGCCGCGACCACCGAGCGGGTCGTCGCCGCGGTCCGCGAGCGCGCCCGCGCCGAGGGCGAGGAGGTGGAGGTCGACCGCCTCGACGGGGTCACCGTGCTGCACCCCGCCTCGGCGGCGCAGCCGATGTGGTGGTTCAACCTGCGCGCCTCCAACACCGAGCCGCTGCTGCGGCTGAACGCGGAGGGCGCCGACGAGGCCACGATGGTCGCGGTCCGCGACCGGGTGCTGGCCCTGGTGCGGGGGGAGGGGCAGTGAGCCTCGACGGCTGGGTCCTGGAGCTGCTGCGCTGCCCGCTGACCGGCGAGGCCCTGGAGGGTCCCGTGGAGGTGGAGGGCGAGCAGTTCCTGCGCACGCCCTCCGGCGTGCGCTACCCCGTGGTCGACGGCGTCCCCGTCCTCCTCGTCGACGCGGCGGTGCGGCCGTGACCGCCCTCGACGAGACGCTGCTCGGCGACGGCGACGCGCTCGTCGCCGCCGACGAGCACGGGGTGCTGCGGGCGCTGGCCAGCGCGGGCGCGCAGGTGCGCGAGGCCGTCGGCCTGTCCGCGGAGGCCGGCACCGCCCGGCTGGCCGACGACGAGCGCCCCCGCGCGCTCGTCATCGCCGCGCTGGCCGGCTCCTCGGTCGTCGCCGACGTCGTCACCGCCCTCGCCGGCCGCGGCTGCCCGGTGCCGGTCGTGGTCCGCCGCGGCGGCCCGCTGCCCAGCTGGGTCGGCCCGCTGGACGCCGTCGTCGCCGTCTCGCTGTCCGGGCGCGCCCCCGGCCCGCTGGCGCTGGCCGTGGAGGCGGCGCGCCGCGGCGCGCGGGTGGTGACCGTGGCGGCCCCCGGCTCCCCGCTGGCCGACATCGGCTCCCGCAGCGGCAACGTCACCGTCCCCCCGGCGCGCGGGCTGCGCGCCGCCGGCGGCGACCCGCGCTCCTCGCGGGTGGCGGTGTGGTCGCTGGTGACGCCCGTGCTGCTGGCCTGCGACGCGCTGGGCCTGCTGGACAGCCCGCCGGAGGCGCTCGCGGCGGTCGCCGACCGCCTCGACGCCGAGGCCGACACCTGCAAGCCCTGGTCGGAGCCCTTCGTCAACCCCGCCAAGGCGCTGGCGCTGGAGCTCGACGGCGCCGTGCCCGTCGTCCTGGGCGACGGCGACCTCATGGCCGCCGCCGCGCGCCGCACCGCGGCGATGCTGGCCCGCACCGCGCGGGTGCCCGCCGTCAGCGGCGCGCTGCCCGACGACGCCAGCGAGGTGGTGGCCACCTTCGGCGGCCCGTTCGCCGCGCGCGCCGAGGACGTCTTCGCGGACCCGTTCCTCGACGCCCCCACCGGGCCGCGGCTGCAGCTCATCGTGCTGCGCGACGCGGTGAGCGCGGTGGCCGACGAGGAGCGCCGCCTCGCCGACGCGGTGGTGAGCACGGCCGCCGACGCCGGGGTGCGCGTCTCCGAGCTCGTCGCCGACACGGGCGCCCCGCTGGAGCGCCTGGCCCAGCTCATCGCGCGCACCGACTTCGCGGCCGCCTACCTGGCGCTGGCCTCCGGCGTGGACCCCGCGCGCTCGCCGCAGGTGGCCGACCTCAAGGACCGCATCGGCTGAGCCGCCGGGCGGGGCGCGGGGGGCCGGGCGCGGGAAGCCCGGCCGACCTGCCGGGCGTTACCCTGGGAGAGCTCCGGCGTCCGGTGATGCCGAGTGGCCCAGAGGGGCCGCGCCGGGAGAACGTCACAGACCGCCACGAGAGGACACCCATGTCTTTCGAGCACCGGGTCCGGGACCTTTCCCTGGCCGAGGCCGGGCGCCACGAGCTGCGCCTGGCCGAGCACGAGATGCCCGGCCTGATGGCCCTGCGCGCCGAGTTCGGCGACAGCCGGCCGCTGGCGGGCGCGCGCATCGCCGGTTCGCTGCACATGACCGTGCAGACCGCCGTCCTCATCGAGACCCTCGTCGCCCTCGGCGCGCAGGTCCGCTGGGCCAGCTGCAACATCTTCTCCACCCAGGACCAGGCCGCCGCGGCGGTCGTCGTCGGCTCCGGCACGCCCGAGCAGCCGGCCGGCGTCCCGGTCTTCGCCTGGAAGGGCGAGACCCTGCAGGAGTACTGGGAGCTCGCGGACCGCATCTTCGACTGGGGCACCGACGAGGAGGGCCACCGCATCGGCCCGAACATGATCCTCGACGACGGCGGCGACGCCACGATGCTCGTGCTGGAGGGCAAGCGCTTCGAGGCCGCCGGCGCCGTGCCGGAGGCGACGGAGGAGGACTCCGAGGAGTACCGCGTCGTCCTGGAGCTGCTGCGGGCCTCGCTGGCGCAGGACCCCCAGCGCTGGACCCGGATCGCCGCGGGCGTCCAGGGCGTCACCGAGGAGACGACGACGGGCGTGCTGCGCCTGGCGGACTACCACCGCAACGGCGTCCTGCCCTTCCCGGCGATCAACGTCAACGACTCGGTGACGAAGTCGAAGTTCGACAACAAGTACGGCACCCGCCACTCGCTCATCGACGGCATCAACCGCGGCACCGACGTCCTCATCGGCGGCAAGACGGCCGTCGTCTGCGGCTACGGCGACGTCGGCAAGGGTTGCGCGGAGTCGCTGCGCGGCCAGGGCGCGCGCGTCGTCGTCACCGAGGTCGACCCGATCAACGCGCTGCAGGCGGCGATGGACGGTTTCCAGGTGCTGCGCCTGGAGGACGTCGTCGAGAGCGCCGACATCGTCATCACGGCCACCGGCAACCGCGACGTCGTCATGGCCGCGGACATCGCGCGGATGAAGCACCAGGCGATCCTGGGCAACATCGGCCACTTCGACAACGAGATCGACATGGCCGGCCTGGCCCGGATCCCGGGCGTGGAGAAGGTCCAGATCAAGCCGCAGGTGCACGAGTGGCGCATCCCGGCCGCCGACGGCCGCCCCGCGCACAGCGTCATCGTGCTCTCCGAGGGCCGGCTGCTGAACCTGGGCAACGCGACGGGCCACCCCAGCTTCGTCATGTCGAACTCCTTCGCCAACCAGGTGCTCGCCCAGATCGAGGTGTTCACCAAGCCGGACTCCTACCCCGTCGGGGTCCACGTGCTGCCCAAGCACCTGGACGAGAAGGTGGCCCGGCTGCACCTGGACGCCCTCGGCGTGCGGCTGACCGAGCTCACCAAGACGCAGGCCGACTACCTGGGCGTCGACGTGGCGGGCCCGTACAAGCCGGACAGCTACCGCTACTGATCCGCTGATCGGCCCGGCGCCCGGCGCCCCCCGCGGGGGCGCCGGGCGCCGGTGCGTGGGGGAGGGACGACATGACGCTGGACGAGGCCGCCTCGTGGGCGACGGTCCTCGGCGGGGTCGCGGTGCTCGCCGCGTTCGCGCGCGGCTGCTTCCAGGTCGCCGAGCGCTACCACCGGCGCGAGGTGCAGCGCTGGCAGAAGACCGAGGCCGGGCTGGACTCCGGGCGCCTGGTCTGGTGGCGCTGGGTGCGGGCGCGCTGGCGGCTGCTGTGGGCCACCGGCAGGTTGCGCACGCGCCGCGAGGGGGCCGACTGAGCCCGGGCGGACCGCCCCGAGTCGCGGGCGGTCCGCCCAGGCCCCAGGATCGGCTGGTGGAAAACCCCTCTGCGGTGCGCAGCACCCCCTACCCGCTCGGCGTGAGCCTCCGCCGGGACGGGCTGAACGTGGCCGTCTACTCCGAGACCGCGGACGCGGTCGACGTCGCCGTCTTCGACGACGCCGGCCGGGAGACCCGCCACCGGCTCACCGAGCGCTCCGGGCACGTCTTCCACGGCACCGTCCCCGGCGGCGTGGGCACCCGCTACGGCCTGCGCGTGCACGGGGAGTGGGAACCCGCCGAGGGCCGCCGGCACAACAGCGCCAAGCTGCTGCTGGACCCGTACGCGCGCGCCGTCGAGGGCCAGTGGGGCTCCGGCGAGGAGACGTTCGGGCACCGCTTCGCCGACCCGCTGCAGCGCAACGACGACGACTCGGCGCCGTCCGTGCCGCGCGGGGTCGTCGTCGAGGAGTCCTTCGACTGGGGCGATGACCGGGCCCCGCGCACGCCGCTGGAGGACAGCGTCGTCTACGAGGTCCACGTCAAGGGCTTCACCAAGACGCACCCGGACGTGCCCGAGGAGATCCGCGGCACCTACGCCGGGCTGGCGCACCCCGCCGCCGTCGAGCACCTGACCGCCCTGGGCGTCACCGCCGTCGAGCTGCTGCCGGTGCACCAGTTCGTGCAGGACTCGCACCTGTCCGAGAAGGGGCTGCGCAACTACTGGGGCTACAACTCGATCGGGTTCTTCGCCCCGCACAACGAGTACAGCGCCTCCGGCGACGGCGGCACGCAGGTCGCCGAGTTCAAGGAGATGGTCAAGGCCCTGCACGCGGCGGGGCTGGAGGTCATCCTCGACGTCGTCTACAACCACACCGCCGAGGGCAACCACATGGGCCCGACGCTGTCGCTGAAGGGCATCGACAACGGCTCCTACTACCGCGTGGTGGACGAGGAGCCGGAGAACTACTTCGACACCACCGGCACCGGCAACAGCCTCAACGTCTCGCACCCGGCCGCGCTGCAGCTGATCCTGGACTCGCTGCGGTACTGGGTGACCGAGATGCACGTCGACGGCTTCCGCTTCGACCTGGCCACCACGCTGACCCGCCAGTGGGGCGACGCCCACGTGCACAGCGCCTTCCTGGACATCATCCACCAGGACCCCGTGCTGGCCCCGGTCAAGCTCATCGCCGAGCCGTGGGACACCCAGGGCTACCAGGTCGGCGGTTTCCCGGCCCGCTGGTCGGAGTGGAACGGCAGGTACCGCGACGACGTGCGCGACTTCTGGCGCGGGCAGGGCACGCTGGGCGCGCTGACCCAGCGCCTCACCGGCAGCCCGGACGTCTACGAGGCCGACCGCCGCTCCCCGCTGTGCAGCGTCAACTTCATCACCGCCCACGACGGGTTCACCCTGGCCGACCTCACCGCCTACGACGAGAAGCACAACGAGGCCAACGGCGAGGGCAACAACGACGGCGAGAGCGACAACCGCTCCTGGAACTGCGGCGCCGAGGGCCCCACCGACGACGAGGGCGTGCTCGCGCTGCGTGCGCGCCAGCAGCGCAACCTGCTCACCACGCTGCTGCTGAGCCAGGGCGTGCCGATGATCCTCGGCGGCGACGAGCTGGGGCGCAGCCAGGGCGGCAACAACAACGCCTACTGCCAGGACGACGAGATCTCCTGGTTCGACTGGGCCGCGGTCGACACCGCTCTGCTGGAGTACACCCGCGACCTGCTGCGGCTGCGGCGCGAGACGCCGGCGCTGCGCGGGCGGTGGTACCGCGGCGACGGCCAGGACGGCAGCGAGGACATGGTCCTGTCGCTGCGCGCCGACGGGCAGCCGATGACCGAGGAGGACTGGGCCGACCCGGTCGCCAAGGCGTACGCGCTGCAGTTCGGCGCCACCGGTTCCACCGCGGTGCTGCTGCTCGTCAACGCGGCCGACACGCCCGTCGAGTTCGGCGTGCCCGCGGCCCCGCGCAGCCCGTGGCGGCTGGCGATGTCCTCCGACCCCGACCAGGAGGTCGGGCGCGACGTGGAGACGCTGCTCGTGGGCCCGCACTCGACGACGGTGCTGCGCTCGGCCTGAGCCCCGGCCCGAGCCGGGCACCGACGAGACCGGCCCCCGCAGCGGACGCTGCGGGGGCCGGTGCCTCGCGTGGGGCACGGCTCGGGCCGTGCGCGTCCGCGGCGGGCGGGTGTCAGGCGAACTCGCCGACCGCCCCGAGGACGGCGTCGGCGACGGCCTGCGGCGCCAGTTCCGGCACCCAGTGGCCGATGCCGAGGGCCTGCCGGCGGAAGGTGCTGCCGCGCACGTGCGCGGACGTGCCGAGCACGGCCGCGGGCGCGTAGAACGGGTCCTGGCGCCCGTGCAGGTAGGTGACGGGCACGTCGACGGGGCCGACGCGACCGGCGTGCGGCAGCGCCCGGTACCAGTCCAGCGCCGCGCTCAGCCGTCCCGGCTCGCCCATCCGGTGCGCGTAGCCGCGGGCCAGCTCGGCGGGCAGCCCGCTGCGCTCCAGGCTCGCCGACAGCAGGCGGCCGTGCCCGGCCAGCAGCAGCCGCTCGGGCAGCAGCGGCAGCTGGAAGGCGGCGACGTAGGTGGAGCGCACCGCCTGCGTCGAGGTGAGCACCGCGGACTGGAAGGCGGCCGGGTGCGGCTGCGACAGGGCGGTGAGCGCGCTGACGCGCTCGGGGAACCAGGCCGCCAGGGCCCAGGCGACCACCCCGCCCCAGTCGTGGCCCACGACGTGCGCCCGCGGTGCCCCCGCCGCGTCGAGCAGGGCCACCGCGTCGGCGACGAGTTCGCGCAGGGCGTAGTCGCGCCGCTGCCGGGGGCGGGCGCCGGGGGAGTAGCCGCGCTGGTCGGGCACGAGCACCCGCAGCCCCCGCGCGGTCAGCAGCGGGAGCACCCCCGCGTAGGCCGCGGAGTCCTGCGGGAAGCCGTGCAGGCACAGCACGACCTCGCCGTCGGCGGGACCGGCGTCGACGACGTCGAAGCGCAGCCCGCCGCGGGCGAAGGCGTCCACCGGCGCCGCCGCGTCAGCGCCCGAGCGTGGGCAGCGAGGGCAGCAGGCCCTTGACGACCTCGGAGGCCTTCTGCTGCTCGCCCTGCTGAGCGCCCAGCACCAGCAGCGTGCCGGTGAGGACGGGGATGGCCCACTGCAGCAGCTTCAGCTGCTTCATGGCCTTGGCCTGCTCGGCGGGGGTCTCCGGGCTCGGGTCCACGCCGGAGTTGGCGGGCGCCTTGGAGTCCTTGCCCAGGCGCGCGCCCTGCGTGCCCGAGTACGCCGTGACGCCCATGGCCGCCAGCGTCAGCGCGCCCTTGACGAGCGTGTTGCCGCGGGTGCCGGACTGCCCGACGACGCGGCCCTTGTTGCCGGCGATGAGCGCGATGCCGCCGACGGCGTGCACGGCGATCGCGGCGGCGTTGACCGGGGCCCACTTGGCCCAGCCGACCGTCGCGACGTGCGTGCGGTCGGAGGGGTCGGAGACGGCGGCGGAGGCGCCGTTGAGGCCGACGGCGCCGAACAGCGAGCCGCCGAACCAGGCGGCCAGGCCCAGGTCGTGCATGGAGCGGATGACGGTCTGACGTTCTGCCACGGCGGGGTTCTCCTCGTGATCGTTCCGATCGGTGTCCCGGAGTCCTACCCGCTCCGCGCGCCCCCAACCGTCGCCCTCCCGGACGTGGCCGGGGTCACGGCCGGGTGGTGGCGGGGCTCGCGCCGGGAGGGCGGCCGGGGGCGTCAGCCCCGCCCGATCGAGCGCTGCAGCTCGGCGGTGCGCGCCTGGCGGCGCTCCAGGCGCACGAGCTCGCGGTCGCGCCGCTCGGCGAGGACGGCGGTGAGGAAGCGCTCGGGGTCGGTGCCCGCCGGCGGCGGCGGGGACACCCGCGCGGACAGGGCGTCGGCCAGCGAGAGGCCGAGCGCGGTGCGCGAGGCGGGGTTGAGCGAGGAGCGCCGGGCCAGGAACTGGCGGGCCGCCACGACGCTCGCGTCCGGCAGCCGGCCGATGTCGGCGGTGCGCGCCCAGCCCGCCAGCTCCGGCGGCATCGGCGGCAGCGGCACGTGCCGGGCGGCGGTGCGCTCGCGCACCACGTAGGTGCCGGCCAGCAGGTCCCCGAACCGCTTGCCGCGGGCGGTGACCAGCGCGCAGAGGATGGCCGGGCTGCCGAAGGTCCCCCACAGCTCGAAGAGGCCGGCCAGGCCGCGGGCCAGGGAGTGCCGGAAGCGCACCGGCCCGCCGTCGTCGCGCACCACCCGCACGCCCAGGACGAGCTTGCCGACCGTGCGCCCGCGGGTGGCGGTCTCCACCGCCACCGGGATGCCGACCAGGCACAGGACCGTGATCGCCGACAGGACGGCCGTGCTGGCGGCCTCGTCGGTCTGCGACAGCAGCGCCGAGGCGCCCCACAGCGCCGCCGCCAGCACGAGGCCGACGAGGAGCGCGTCGAGGACCGCGGCGAGCATGCGCGAGGCGAAGGAGGCCGCCCGCAGGCCGAGGACGACGGCCTCGCCGGTGACGACGTCGCCGACCGGCTCGCCCGCAGGAACGCTCACCCGCCCACGGTACCGACGACGGCGGTCCGCGGGCCCCTACCCTGAGGCGGTGGACGTCGACGCCTTCCGGACCGTGCACGAGCAGGAGTGGGCGCGGCTGCGGGCCCTGGTGTCCACGCGGCACCTGTCCGGCGCGCAGGCGGACGAGCTCGTCGTCCTCTACCAGCGCACCGCCACGCACCTGTCCTCGCTGCGCTCGGCGCAGTCGGAGCCGGTGCTGCTCGACGAGCTGTCGACGCTGCTGGTGCGCGCCCGCTCCCGGCTCACCGGCTCCCGCTACACCGCCTGGCGCCAGGTGCGGCACTTCGCGGTGCGGGGGCTGCCGGCCGCGCTGTGGCGGGTGCGGTGGTGGGCGCTGGGCGCGGCCGCCGCGAGCACCCTGCTGGCCGTCGCCGCGGGCGTGTGGGTGGCCGGCCACCCGGCCGCCCAGGCCAGCCTCTTCGGCTCCGACGAGGAGGTCCGCCGGCTCGTGGAGTCCGAGTTCGCGGGCTACTACACCGAGTACGGCAACGCCTCGTTCGCCGGGCGGGTGTGGACCAACAACGCCCTCGTGGCGGCCACCTGCATCGTGCTGGGCATCACCGGCGTCTTCGTCGTCTACGCCCTGGCCCAGAACGCGCTCAACGTCGGCCTGCTGGGCGGGCTGCTCATCGAGAACGGGCGCGGGGAGCAGTTCTTCGGCCTGATCCTGCCGCACGGGCTGCTGGAGCTGACGGCCGTCTTCGTCGCCGCCGGCGCCGGGCTGAAGCTGTTCTGGTCGTGGGTGGCGCCCGGTGCGCGCACCCGCGCCCAGGCGCTGGCCACCGAGGGGCGCGCGATGGTCGGCGTCGCCCTCGGGCTGGTGTTCGTGCTCTTCGTCTCCGGCCTGGTCGAGGGCTTCGTGACGCCCTCGCCGCTGCCCACGTGGGCGCGCATCGGCATCGGCGCCCTGGCCCTGCTCGCCTTCCTGGCCTACGCGGTGCTGCTGGGCCGCCCCGCGGCGAGGGCGGGCGAGACCGGCGACCTGGAGGCCCGCTACGCGGGGGACGGCGTGCCCGTCAGCGCCTGAGGGCGCCCGGGCCGCAGGTGCGGCGTCCGGTGGCCAGCCCCCCGGCCACCGGACGCGACACCGCGTTCCCCCCTGCGCGTCCGGCCGCGCTCGGCAGCCCCCCGGCTCGAGCGCGTCCCCCCGGACGCAACCACCACATCGCGGGCACCCCCGCGGGCGTTACACGTCCTGCGCGGGGACTTCCCGCGAGCGCCCGGGGGCGGTGCTCTCGCGCACCACGAGCCGGTGCGGGACGACGATCCGCTGGGCGGGGGCGCTGCTGCGCCGCTCGACCCGGTCGGCCAGGCACTGCAGGGCGCGCTCGGCGATCTGCTCCTTGTCCGGTGCCACGGTGGTCAGCGAGGGCGTGGCGTACCGGCCGTCCTCGATGTCGTCGAAGCCGGCGACCGCCAGGTCCGCGGGCACCCGCAGCCCCCGCTCGTAGGCGGCGCGCTGCGCGCCCAGGGCCAGCTGGTCGCTGAAGCAGAACACCGCGTCGGGGGCCGCCGGGCCGTCGAGCAGGGCGCCCACCGCCCGCGCCCCCTCGGCGCGGTGCAGCGTCGTCGTGGTCACCTCCAGGGCCGGGTCGGCCGGCAGGCCCGCCTCCGCCAGCGCCCGGCGGTGGCCCAGCAGCCGCTGGGCCGCGGTGCCGTTGGCCAGGTGCGGCTGCACGCCGACGGCCGCGATGCGGGTGCGGCCGGTGGCCAGCAGGTGCGAGGTCACCGCGTGCGCGGCCGCGACGTTGTCCACCGTGACGTGGTCGGCGGCGCCGGCCGCCTCGCGCTCGCCGAGGACCACGAGCGGGCGGTCGCCGGCGTGGCGGGTCAGCTCCTCGGGCGGCAGCGCCCACGGGCTGACGACGAGGCCGTCGAGGACGCGGCCGCCGCTGCCGGACAGCAGCCGGCGCTCGCCCTCGGCGCTGCCGCCGGTCTGGTCGATGAGGACGGTCCACGAGCGGGTGGCCGCGGCCCGCACGAGGAGGCCGGCCAGCTCGGCGAAGTAGGGGGAGTCCAGCTCGGGCACCAGCAGGCCGACGACGCCCGTGCGGCCCCCGCGCAGGTGGCGGGCGGCCAGGTTGGGGCGGTACTGCACCTCGTCGAGGACCTGCTGCACGCGCGCGCGGGTGGCGGGCGCGACGGGGCCGGCGCCGCTGACCACGTTGGAGACCGTCCGCACGGACACGCCCGCCCGCGCCGCGACCTCCCGCAGGTTCGCCACCGCGCCGCTCCTCCCGTCCGTGCCGTCCGTGCCACCCGTGCCGCCCGCCGCGGTGATCGTCCCACGGGAGGAACGGGCGACCGGGTCGGCCCCGGGGGTTGCCACGTCGCATGCCACGTTGCACGATGGAGGTCCACGAGCACTCGACGAGGAGGCACCGGCGATGACGGCGAGCACCGGCACCAGCGGCGGCACGAGCACGAGCAGCGGCACCAGCACGAGCGAGCCGGACGTGCGCGAGCTGGTCGAGACCCTCTACCGGGACGGGATCGTGGCCCGCAGGGGCGCGTTCACCCCCGAGTGGGCCGACCGGGTGCGCGAGGACGTCGAGGCCGCCTTCGAGGAGGCGCGCTCGCGCCCCGACGGCGCGGTGGGCCGCGGCCCGAACCGCTACTACGTGGAGATCCACCCCGAGCAGCTGCGCGGGTTCGTCGACCTCGTCGACCACCCGTGGGTGCGCGAGCTGTGCACCGCGGTGCTGGGGGAGGACTACGAGATCGTCGAGCTCGGCTTCGACATCCCCTTCGCCGGCGCGGTCAACCAGCCCTGGCACCGCGACTTCCCCGCCCCGCGCGAGACCCGCGAGGAGCGGCGCCTGACCTCCCTGGCCTTCAACCTCACCGCGGTGGACACCGAGGAGGACATGGGGCCCTTCGAGATCGCCCCGGGCACCCAGTTCGACGACGGCACCGGCTTCGACCACGAGATGTTCCCGCCCAAGTCGCTGTACCCGCGCTTCGAGGAGCGCGCCGTGCGCAAGCACCCCCGCCGCGGCGACGTCTCCGCCCGCTCCGCGCTGACCATCCACCGCGGCACGAGGAACTTCTCCGACAAGCCCCGCCCGGTCCTCGTCCTCGGCGTCGACGCCCCCGGCGCCGGCAACGCCGAGCACCACGACATGGCCGTGACGCGGGGGTACTGGAACTCCCTGCCCGAGCGGGTCAAGGCCCACCTGAAGTGCCCCGTCGTCGACGAGCTGACGCCCATCGCGCAGAAGCACACCATCGAGGGCCTGGTGATGGGGGAGGCCTGAGCCGCCGGGGCGCGGCGCCGGCGTCGACCCGCGCCCGGACGCGGCTCAGGCGCCGGCGCTGCCCAGCAGGCTGCGGGTCAGCGCCTCCGCGTCCGAGAGCAGCTCGTCCAGGGCCGCGCGCACGTCGTCGTCGCCCACCTCGTGCCCGGCCTCGGCGGCCACCAGGACGGCCCGGCGCAGCAGCTCCTTGGCGAAGCTGGCCGTGACGCCCGCCGTGCGGGCGGCCGCCTCGTCGAGGACGGCGCCGGAGACGGGCAGCCCGCGCGCGTACAGCCGGAACAGCGCCCGCCGCGCCGGCTCGTCCGGCAGCGGCACCTCCACGGCCAGGTCCACCCGGCCCGGGCGCTGCGCCAGCGCCCGCTCCAGCAGGTCCACCCGGTTGGTCGTCAGCAGGAACGCCACGTCCGCGTCGCCGTCCAGGCCGTCCATCGCGTCCAGCAGCTGGAACAGCAGCGGCCGCTCCCCGGGGTGCACCCCGCGCTCCTCGGCCACGAGGTCGCAGTCCTCCAGCACGACGATCGCCGGCTGCATGGCCCGCGCCAGGTGCGCGGCCACCGTCACCAGCCCCAGCGCCTGCCCGGACAGCAGGACGACCGTGCAGCCCTCGGCGCGGGCGACGAGGTGGCGCACGGTGAGCGTCTTGCCGGTGCCGGGCGGGCCGTACAGCAGCACCCCGCGCTTGAGGTGCTGCCCCGCACCGGCCAGCCGCCCGGCGTGCGCGCCGACGCCGACGACGTGCCGGGCGATGCGCTCCAGGGCGCCCTCGGGCAGCACGACGTCCTCGGCCGCCACCGCGGGCCGGCGCAGGAAGGTGATGCCGGAGTTGCTGTGGTGCTCGAAGGGCGAGCCGGAGAACGAGAGCACCTGCCCGCGCAGCACGCTGCGCTCGACCATGAGCCGGCGCACCTCGGCGATGAATGCGGCCACGACCTCCTCCTGCGCGCCCGCGACCTCGGCGCCGGAGGGGTAGGAGCTGTGCGGGTTCGCCCGGCGCTGCAGCACGGCCAGCGGGTGGCCCTGCCAGCGCAGCAGGCGCACCCCGAAGCCGACGGCCCGGCGGGTGCTGTCCGGACCGGTCGGCAGGTTCACCCGGTCGACGGCGCCGAGCCCGAAGCGCGCGAACTGCCCGGCCAGCAGGTCGGAGAAGCCGTGGTGGCCGCGCTGCTCGCCGCCGCCGACGCCGACGACCTCCTCCCCGCCGCCGGCCTCGCCGAGCAGCGCCAGCGCGGTGTCGAGGTCCACGAACTGGTGCTCGGGGACCTCCTCGCGCACGACGGGGACCTGCGCGGCCGGCACGCCCAGGTGCGCGCCGACCACGTCGGCGACCTGCGGGCCGTCCGCACCCGCGTCCGCCGCGGCCGAGTGCACGACGTCCTCGAGGAAGCGGCGCACGGACAGGGCGAGCTGACGGGTCTCGGGGTCCATCCCGCGATCATGTCGAGGGCGGGGAGCGCCGCGCCAGGGGTCGTGCGCCCTCCTCGGGGCCCTCCTCGGCGGCGGCCGGGGCGCCGGGGCGCGACCACGTCCCCCACAGCCGCGCGTAGCGGCCGCCGAGGGCGAGCAGCTCGGCGTGCGTGCCGAGCTCGACGATCCGCCCCCCGGCCACCACCGCGATCCGGTCGCAGGCCGCGGCCTGGCTGAGCCGGTGCGCCACCACGAGGGCGGTGCGCCCGCGGACCACGGCCCCCGCGGCCTGCTCCAGCTCGCGGGCCCCGGCGCTGCCGGCCTCGGCGGTGGCCTCGTCGAGGACGACGACGGGCGGGTCGCGCAGCACGAGGCGGGCCAGCGCCAGCTGCTGCGCGCGGGCCGGGGACAGCGGCAGCTCGCCGGGCCCGACGCGGGTGCCGAGCCCGTCGGGCAGGGCGCTGACCCAGTCGTCGCCGCCGACGACGCGCAGGGCGTGGTGCACCTGCTCGTCGCTCGCGCCGGGCCGGGCGAGGGTGAGGTCCTCGCGCAGGGTCCCGGTGAACACGTGCGACTCCTGGGCGATGACCCCGATCCGCTCGCGCACGGCCTCGGCGTCCAGGGCCGCCAGCGGCACGGCGCCGCCCGGGCCGGTCAGCTCCACGCTGCCGGCGCTCGGGGGGAAGACCCCGCCCACGATCGCGGCCAGCGTCGTCTTGCCGGCCCCGCTCTCCCCGACGACGGCCAGCGAGGTGCCCGCCGGCACCTCGACGTCGATCCCGCGCAGCACCGGCGGGGCGTCGGGGCCGTCGCCGTAGGAGTGCCGCACGCCGCGCACGAGCACCCCGACGCCCGTGCGCGGGGCGGCGGCCAGCGCGACCGGGTCGGCGGGCGGCGGCGCGGGCAGGTCCACGACCCCGACGAGCCGGTTCAGCGCCGCCGCGGCCCGGGAGACCTCGTCGAAGGAGAGCAGCAGCACGCCCAGCGGCCCGAAGAGGCGGTGGAAGAGCAGGGCGGCCGCCGTGACGGCCCCGACGGTGACGGCGTCGGCGCGCACCAGCTGGAAGCCGGTGAGCAGCAGCGCCGACAGGCCGAGCGCCTCGGCGCCGTTCATCGACATCGAGAAGCGCGCGAACGTGCCCAGCGCGGCCCGCGAGGCGCCGACGGTGCGGGCCGAGGCGATCCGCACGCGCTCGCCCTGCAGGTCGGCCATGCCGTAGGCGTGGACGGTGGAGGCACCGTGCAGCGACTGCAGGAGGACCTGGGAGCGCTGCGCGGCCACGGCGCGCTCGCGCGCGTACAGCGGGCCCGCCTTCGGCAGGTACCAGCGCAGGCTCGCGGCGTGCACGGGGAAGACGACGCAGAACGCCAGCGCCAGGCGCCAGTCCAGCGACAGGAAGCCGACCGCGGACAGCACGACCGTGACCAGCGAGGTCAGCACGTTGGCGGCCAGCTGCACCGAGCTGGTGAACAGCTCGACGTCCTCGGTGACCCGGGAGGCCACGTCACCGGAGCCGGCCCGCTCCAGCAGGCGCGGGTCCATCCGCAGCGAGCGGTCGACGACGCGCTCGCGCAGGTCCGCGGCCACGCTGGCCCCCAGCCGCTCGGCGTCCCGGCGGGCCAGGGCCGTGGTGAGCGCGGTGAGCACCGCGACCACCGAGAGCTGCACGAGCAGCGGCGCCAGCGGCTGACCGGCCCGCACCACGTCGACGGCCCGCCCCAGCAGCAGCGGCAGCGCGACCGTCCCGGCGCTGGAGGCGGTGGTCGTGGCGAGGGCGAGCGCCAGCTCGCCCGGGTGGGCCGCGGCCGTGCGCCACCAGCAGG
>NZ_JAAALL010000005.1 GCF_009906315.1 Kineococcus vitellinus
GCCCCCGGAGCCGCGGCCGCCCCCCCCGGGTCGCGGTCCGTCCTCGGGGTGGGCGCGCACCGCGAGCAGGGCGACGTCGTCCTCGACCTGGTCGCCGATCCTGGCCAGCAGCTGGTCGCAGAGCTCCTCGACGGGCAGGTGGCTCAGCGCGGTCACGGTGGTGCGCAGCCAGTCCAGCCCGGCCTGCAGGGTGGCGCGGCGGCGTTCGACGAGGCCGTCGGTGTAGAGCAGCAGCGTGGAGCCCGGCGCCAGGAGCACCTCGTGGTCGTGGCGGCTCGCACCGGGGTCGACGCCCAGCATGAGGTCCGGCGGCACCTCCAGGAAGCGCACGGTCCCGTCGGGCTCGACGAGCAGCGGCGGCAGGTGGCCGGCGTTGGACCAGCGCAGCAGCCGCGCCCCGGTGCGCCGCTGCTGCGGGGTCTGCTCGACGCGGGCCAGGACCAGGGTCGCGGTGGTGTCCACGGCGAGGTCGTGGGCGGCGTGGTCGAGCATCGTCAGGACCGCCGCCGGCGGGTCGCCCACGGCGTAGCCGATGCCGCGCAGCAGGTTGCGCAGCTGCCCCATCGCGGCGGCGGCGAAGCGGTCGTGGCCGGTGACGTCGCCGACGACCAGGCTGGTGGCCCCGTCGGCGGTGACGAACGCGTCGTACCAGTCCCCGCCGACCTCGGCGTCGGTGGCGGCCGGGGAGTAGCGCACCGCGATGTGCAGGTGCTCCGGCTCCGGCGGGCCGGTCAGCAGGGAGCGCTGCAGCGTCTCGGAGAAGCGGGCGACCTGCGCGCTGGCCGCGGCCTCGGCGTCGTGGGAGGTGATGCGGGCCAGCGCCTGCGCGGTCAGCGAGGCGAGGGCGGCCAGCAGGTCGCGGTCGCCCTGCGGCCACTCGCGGGTGCCGGGGAACCCCAGCGAGAGCGAGCCCAGCAGCTGCTCGCGCGCGCGCAGCGGCACCGACGCCTGGGCCTGCACCCCCTGGGACGCGCCCACCGGCCCGGCCGCCGGGAAGCGGGCGGTCGCCCGCTCGAGGTCGGTGAAGAAGTGGGCGGTGCCGTCGACCGCGCAGTCCACCAGCGGCAGGGGGTGGCCGGCGGGCAGGTGCTCCAGCCGGGTGCGGACCCCGGTGGGCACCTCCTCCAGCGTCAGGGTGCGCACCCCGGTCCCGGTGCTCTCCAGCAGGCACAGGGCCGGGGTCGAGGCGCCGAGCAGGCTCAGGCCCCGGCCGGCGACCACGCCCAGCACGTCGGTCTCGGTCTCGGTCTGGGCGAGGGCGCGGGCCACGTCCACCAGCGCGGCCTGCTGGGCCGCGGCGGCGCGGGCGGCGGTGGCGGCGGCGCGCTCACCGGCGGCCGCGGCGCGTTCGGCGTCGCGCGCGTGCAGGCGCTGCAGGGTCTGGGCGACCTGCGCGGCGAAGGTGTCCAGCAGGACCAGCTGCTCGGTCTCGAAGGCCTGGGGGTGCTCCCAGCCGGCGGTGACCACCCCGAGGGTCTGCCCGCCGATGCGCAGCGGCAGGCTGGCGAAGGCGACCGAGCCGGTCACCTCCACGACGCGGTGCATCTCGGGGGAGTAGGCCAGGCAGGAGCCGAGGTCGGGGACGAGCACGGCGCGCCCGGTGCGGGCGGCCTCGGCCACCGGCAGCGCGGCGGACAGCGGCAGGTGGCCGTAGGTGACCTGGGCGTCCTCGCCGTAGCTGGAGGCGAGGTAGGAGCGCAGGGTGGGCTCGCCGCCCGCACCGGGCCCGGGGGCGGGGTCGACGACGGCGACGGCACCGCCGTTGCAGTCCAGCTCGGCCAGGCCGTCCTCGGCGACGGTCCGCACCAGGTCCTCGATGCTCTGCACCTGGCCCAGGGCCAGGCTGAAGTCGGCGATGCGCTGCAGGCGGCGCGCGGCGCGGTCGCGGGCCTCGAGGGCGCGCTGGCGCTCGGTGACGTCGACGAAGCACACGGCCAGCCCACCCTCCTGGGGGGCGGCGCGGACCTGCACCCACACGTCGAGGGGCTCGGGGTAGTGGGCGTCGAAGACGACGTCGACGCCGGCGGCGAGGGCGTGGCGGTAGTTGTCCTCGAAGAGGCTGCCGCGCGCGGCGGGGAAGGCCTCCCACAGGTCGCGCCCGAGCAGCTCGCGGCGGGAGCGGCCGACGACGCGCTCGGCCTCGGCGTTGAGGTAGGTGATGCGCCAGCGCGCGTCCACGTGCAGGTAGCCGACGAGCATCGACTCCAGCACCGCTCCCGCGTGGACGTCGTGCTGCTCACCGGGCTGCCCGCCGGGCTCGGCCGGCCCGCCGTCGTGGTCCCCGCGGCTGCTCCGGACGCCCACCCGCGCCTCCCCACCTCGTCGTGGTGACCGCCACCGCGACGAGCGGTTCCATCATCACGCATGGCCGGTGGCGCGCGCCGGTGCCCTCCCGGACCGCCGTCGGGTCCGCCCCGCCGTCAGATCCGCCCCGCCGCCCGGGTGTGCTCGAAGATCAGGCTGGTCTCGGTGAGGGCCACGTCCTGGTCGCGGTTGAGGTGCTCGGCGACGAAGTCGCGCAGCGCGGCGGTGCTCTCCACCGCCACGTGCAGCAGGTAGTCGTCGGCGCCGGCGACGAAGTACACGTCGAGGACCTCCGGCTGCCGGCGCATCCTGGCCACGAACGGCCCCATGCTGCCGCGGGCGTGCGCGGCCAGCTTCACGGCGATCATCGCCTCCAGGTCCAGGCCGAGCGCCGCCGGGTCGATGTCGGCGTGGAAGCCGCGGATCACCCCCGACTCGCGCAGGGCGCGCACCCGCAGCAGGCACGTCGAGGCGGCGATGCCGACCTGCTGCGCCAGCGCGGCGTTGGTGGTGCGGGCGTCCGCGGCCAGCACGCGCAGGATGGCGCGGTCGACCGGGTCGACCACGTGCCGCAGCTTCTTCGGCGGTGCCCCCGGCACGACCGCCCTCGTCGAAGGATCTTCCACGAGAACCAGGTTCCCACGAATCTTCGACGGGTTCCTTGCCGCCGCAGCGGCTCATCTTCACGCTGGAACCGTCAGCCCGACGACCTGACCACGACGGCGTGGTCCACCGGCAGGAGGAGTCCCCGTGCGCATCGGCGTGCCCCGTGAGGTCAAGAACCGCGAGCACCGCGTGGCGCTGACGCCCGCGGGTGTCCACGAACTCGTCGGCCGCGGCCACGAGGTCCTGCTCGAGGCCGGCGCCGGCGCCGGCAGCTCGCTGCCCGACGCGGAGTTCGAGGCCGCCGGCGCCAAGGTCGTCGCCGACGCCGACGAGGTGTGGGGCGCCGCCGAGCTGCTGCTGAAGGTCAAGGAACCGGTCGAGTCCGAGCACCACCGCCTGCGCCGCGGGCAGGTGCTGTTCACCTACCTGCACCTGGCGGCCTCGCGCACGTGCACCGACGCGCTGCTGGCCTCGGGGACCACCGCCATCGCCTACGAGACCGTCCAGCTGCCCGACCGCTCGCTGCCGCTGCTGGCGCCCATGAGCGAGGTCGCCGGCCGGCTCGCCCCGCAGGTCGGCGCGTACCACCTCATGAGCGCGAACTCCGCCGGCAGCGGGGGCCGCGGTGTCCTCATGGGCGGCGTCCCCGGCGTGCGCGGCGCCGACGTGGTCGTCATCGGCGCCGGCGTCTCCGGGCAGAACGCGGCGCAGGTCGCGCTCGGCATGGGCGCCGAGGTGACCGTGCTGGACCTGTCGATCCCCAAGCTGCGCGCCGTCGACGCCCGCTTCGGCGGCGCCGTGCGCACCGTCACCTCCAACTCCTACGAGCTGCAGCGCGCCGTGCTGGCCGCCGACCTCGTCGTCGGCGCCGTCCTCGTCCCCGGCGCCCGGGCCCCGAAGCTGGTGGGCAACGAGCTCGTGGCCCGGATGCGCCCCGGCTCGGTGCTCGTCGACATCGCCATCGACCAGGGCGGCTGCTTCGCCGACTCCCGGCCCACCACCCACGACGACCCGACGTTCCCCGTCCACGGCTCGGTCTTCTACTGCGTGGCGAACATGCCCGGCGCGGTCCCGCACACCTCGACCTACGCGCTGACGAACGCGACGCTGCCCTACGTCGTCGCCCTCGCCGAGCGCGGCTGGCGCTCTGCGCTGCGCGCCGACGAGGCGCTCGCGCACGGGCTGTCCACCCACGAGGGGCGGCTCACCAGCGCCGAGGTCGCCGCGGCGCACGGGATGCCGGCGGTCCCGGTGGCCGAGGTGCTGGCGGGCTGAGCGCCCACCGGGCGGGGGTGCCGGCCGCCGCGGGGATCAGCTGCGGCGCAACCGGTACCAGTGCGGTGCGCTGCCCCGCAGGAGCAGCGGGAGGCCGCTGACGTCCGCGACGGCGTCCTCGAGCAGGTCCCAGCCGGGGTAGGCCGCGGCCAGGTCGGCGCGGTCGGCGCCCCGGGGCAGCGGCCCGCGGCGCCCCGGCCGGAAGGCGAGCACCAGCATCGTCGCGCCCCCGGCCGCGCACGCGGTGACGCACCGGCCCATCGCCGCCCGCTGCGCGTCCCGCAGCCCGTGGAAGCAGCCGACGTCGAGGAAGAGGTCGACGTCGCCGCCGACCAGCTCGGGCCCCATCCTCGTCACGTCGGCCTGCACGACGCGGACGTCGACGCCGTGCGCGAGCGCCCGCGCCCGGGCCCGGGCGACCGCGACGCCGACCGCGTCGACGGCCGTCACCCGCCAGCCGCGCTCGGCGAGCGCCACGGCGTGCGCGCCGCTGCCGCAGCCGAGGTCGAGGGCGGAGCCGTGGGGAGCGCCGCGGGGGGCGCTGCGCTCGGCCTCCTCGCGGGCCAGCAGCGCGGCGGCGCGCCCGGCGCTCGCCGCGCCCGCGCGCTCCCAGGGGGTGAGCCCGATGCGGTGGGCCACGGCGTAGACGAGGCTCACGGCGGACCCCCGGCCGATCGGCCCGAGCCGTTCCCGGGCGGACGTCCGAACGCTCCTCCGGCGGTGGGGGAGCGTCAAGCGCCGCCGGTGCCTCAGCCCTCGCGCAGCTCCCCGACCAGCGCGTCGACCACGCCGACCAGCGGCTGCTGCTCGCCGCGCTCGCAGGCGGCGCGGTGGGCGGCGCGCTGGCGCTGGTAGCTGGCGCCGCGGCGGGGGATGTCCGCGACGAGCGCGAGCTCCTCCTCGCACTCCAGCCGCCGCGCGACCGGCTGCAGCCGGGTCAGCCAGTCGTCGAGGTCGTCGGTGACCAGGCGCTCGGCGCCGGCGGCGTCGACGATGATCTCCGCGTCCAGGCCGTAGCGGGCGGCGCGCCACTTGTTCTCCTGCACGTGCCACGGCGGCATCGTCGGCAGCTCCTCGCCGGCCTCCAGGCGCTCGTCGAGGTGGACCACGAGGCAGTGCACGAAGGCCGTCAGCGCCCGCAGCTCGCGCAGCGTCGGGGTGCCGTCGCAGACCCGGACCTCGATGGTGCCCAGCCGCGGGGAGGGGCGGATGTCCCAGCGCACGTCCGAGAGCCCGTCGATGACCCCCGTGACGAGCATGTCGTCGACGTAGTCCTCGAACTCGCCCCAGGCCCCGAACTGGAACGGCAGGCCCGCGGTGGGCAGCTGCTGGAACATCTGCGAGCGGTTGCTGGCGAAACCGGTGTCGAAACCCGTCCAGTACGGCGAGGAGGCCGACAGCGCCTGCAGGTGCGGGTAGTGGTTGAGCAGCGAGTTCAGGATCGGCAGGACCTTGTGCACCGAGTCGATGCCGACGTGCACGTGCACGCCCCAGATGAGCATCTGCCGGCCCCACCACTGCGTGCGCTCCAGCAGCTCCGCGTAGCGCTCGTCGGCGGTCACCAGCTGCTTGTCCCACGTCGCGAACGGGTGGGTCCCCGCGCACATGAGGTCCAGGCCCATGGGGTCGGTGACCCGGCGCACCGCCGCGATCGTGTCCGAGAGGTCCTCGGTGGCCTCCGCGACGCTGCCGCAGACCCCCGTGACGACCTCCAGGGTGTTGCGCAGCAGCTCCTTGGTGATCCGCGGCCCGCCCGCCGACGCCTCGCGCTCGACGGCCTGCATGACCTCGGTGGCCTGCGGGGCCAGGTCCCGGGTGCGGCGGTCGACGAGGGCCAGCTCCCACTCCACGCCCAGCGTGGGGCGTGGGGAGGCGTTGAAGTCGACGGTCCGGCGTCCCACCGCACGATCACACCACACCGGCACCCCTCTCGCCTCGCCGGCGGCCGGGGCCCTAGCGTCCGGGTCGTGAGCACACAGGAGCGGGAAGTGGACGTCGTCGTCATCGGCGCCGGAGCGGTCGGGGAGAACGTCGCCGACCGCGCCGGGCGCACCGGCCTCGAGGTCGTCGTCGTGGAGAGCGAGCTCGTGGGCGGGGAGTGCTCCTACTGGGCGTGCATGCCCAGCAAGGCGCTGCTGCGCTCCGGGCAGGCGCTGGCCGCGGCCCGGCGGCTGCCCGGGGCCGCCGAGGCCGTGACCGGCACCCTGGACGCGGCGAAGGTGCTGGCGCGCCGCACGAGCTTCACCAGCGACTGGGACGACGCGAGCCAGGCGCAGTGGCTGCAGGGCGCGGGCCTGGGCCTGGTGCGCGGCACCGCCCGCCTGGCCGGGCCCAAGCGCGTCGAGGTCGCCACCGCCGGGGGGACGACCACGCTGCTCGCCCGCCACGCCGTGGTGCTCGCCACCGGCTCCGAGCCCGTGCTGCCCGACGTGCCGGGGCTGGCGGCCTCGGAGCCGTGGACCAGCCGCGAGGCCACCAGCGCGAAGAGCGTGCCCGCCCGCCTGGCCGTGCTCGGCGGCGGGGTCGTCGGCGTGGAGCTGGCGCAGGCGTGGGCCCGGCTGGGCTCGCGGGTCACGCTGCTCGTGCGCGGCGGCCTGCTGCGCGGGCACGAGGACTTCGCCGGCGAGGTGGTCGCCGACGCGCTGCGCGCCGACGGCGTCGACGTGCGCCCCGGCGCCGAGCTGAGCTCGGTCTCCCGCGACGAGGAGGGCATCCACCTCGTCCTGGGCGACGGCTCCACGCTCGACGCCGACGAGTTCCTCGTCGCCACCGGCCGCCGCCCCCGCACCGGCGGGATCGGGCTGGAGACCGTCGGGCTGGAGGACGGCGGCGGCCTGGAGGTCGACGACTCCGGCCTCGTCGCCGGGGTCGAGGGGGCCTGGCTGTACGCCACCGGCGACGTCTCCGGGCGCGTCAAGCTCACCCACCAGGGCAAGTACGAGGCCCGCGCGGCCGGGGACGCCATCACCGCCCGCGCCGCCGGCACCCTGGAGGGCACCGCGCCCGCCTGGTCGCGCTACGCGGCCACCGCGACCACCAGCGACGTCGCCCAGGCGGTGCCGCAGGTCGTCTTCACCGACCCCGAGGTCGCCCAGGTCGGCCTGACCGCCGCCGTCGCGCGCGAGCGCGGCTTCGAGGTCCGCGTCGTCGACTACGAGCTGGGGAACGTGGCCGGGGCCTCGCTGGTGGCCGACGGGTACACCGGCCGGGCGCGGATGGTCGTCGACGAGCGGCGCCGCGTCGTGCTCGGCGCCACCTTCGTCGGCCAGGACGTCGCCGAGCTGCTGCACGCGGCGACGATCGCCGTCGTCGGCGAGGTGCCGATCGACCGGCTCTGGCACGCGGTGCCCAGCTACCCCACCATCAGCGAGGTGTGGCTGCGGCTGCTGGAGACCTACGGGCTCTGAGCCCCGGCGGCGCGCCGCCCCGCACCCGCGGGGCGGCGCCGGTCGTGGACGCGCCGGTCGTGGACGCGCCGGCCGTGGACGGCTCAGTCGTGGACGGTCAGCAGGTGCTGCAGCAGCTCGGCCTGCAGCTGCGGGTCCCACGGGCGCGCCACCCCGTCGAGGCTGCGCACCGGCGCGCACTGCCGGCCGCTGGAGACCAGCCACAGGGCCTCGGCGCCGGCGAGCTCGTCCACGTGCAGGCGGGTGACCTCGGCGCGCTCGCCGCGCTGCGCCGCCAGGCCGAAGGCGCGGCCCTGGGTGGTGCCGTCCAGGATGCCCAGCTCCGGCGGGGTGGTGGCCCAGCGGTCGGCGAACCTGGCCACCAGCGAGGAGTTCGGCCCCTCCAGCACGTCGCCGTCGGAGGAGACGAAGAGGACGTCGTGGGCGCCGCGGGCCCGCGCGTGGCGCAGCGAGGCCGTGTTGAGCGCGTACGAGAGCGTCTTGGCGCCCTGCAGCAGCCACGGCGCGCGGGTGGTGACGTCGCTGGGGTAGGCGCGCTCCAGGACGAGCACGTCGATGCCCTCGCGGCGCTCGCGGGAGTAGTCGGCGGCCGGGAAGGCGTGCACCCAGCCGGTGGGCACGCCCGTGCCCTCCACGCCCCGGGTGAGGACGAGCTTCACCAGGACCTCGGGCCGGGGCTCGTGCTCGGCGGCCGCGCGGCGCACCGCGTCCGCCCAGGCGTCCAGGTCGGGGGCCGGCAGCTCCAGCATCGCGGCCGAGCGCGCGAAGCGCTCCAGGTGGTGGCGCAGGCTCTGCACCCGGCCGCCGACCACGCCGACGGACTCGAACACCCCGTCGCCGCGGGTGGCGCCCAGGTCGTCGACGCGCAGCTGCGGCGCGGCGGGGTCGGCGGGCGCGAAGCGCGTCGCTCCGCCGTCGGTGGACATCGTCAGGAGCACGGGGCTGGCGGGCACGCCGCCATCCTGCCCGCCCGCCGGGGAGGCGTCAGCCCCAGCCCCGCACCAGGGCGACGAAGGCGCGGGCCGCGGGGCTGAGGACCGGACCGGGCCGCCAGACGACCTGGACCCGGCCCAGCAGCGCGGGGCGCACGACGCGCAGCGCGCGCGGCGCGCCGGGCGCGTCCAGGCCCGCCGCGAACGAGGCCGGCACCAGCGCCACGCCCAGCCCCTGCGCGGCCAGCGCGGCCAGCAGCACGGGGGAGTTCGCCTCCACCTCCACCCGGGCGCGCAGCCCCGCGGCGGCGCACGCCTCGTCGAGGACGGTGCGCATCCCGCCGCCGCGCGGCACCGCCAGCAGCGGCTGCCCGACCAGCTCGGCCAGCGCCACGGTGCGCCGGCGCCCCCACGGGTGGCCGGGCGCCACGAGCGCGACGAGCGGTTCGACGGCCACGGGGTGGCAGAGGAGGTCGGGCGGGTCGCGGTCGGCGGTCGCCACCCAGGCGAGGTCGAGGTCCCCGCAGCGCACGGCCTCCAGCAGGCCGGCGGCGTCGTCCTCGACGAGGCGGACCTCCACGTCCGGTGCGCGGTCGCGGAAGGCGCGCAGCACCGCGGGCAGCTGCATGCCCGAGCTGGAGAGCAGCATCCCCACCCGCAGCGAGCCGCGCAGCAGGCCGGACAGCTGCGCGACCTCCTCGCGCACCGCGGCGGCCGCCGCCAGGGCGGCGCGGGCGTGCGGGAGCGCGGCCTCGCCCGCCGCGGTGAGGACCGCCCCGCGGGCGGTGCGCTCGAACAGCCGCTGCCCCAGCTCGCGCTCCAGGTTGCGCACCTGCGCGCTCACCCCCGGCTGCGCCACCCGCAGGCGCTGCGCGGCCCGGGTGAACCCGCCCTCGTCGACGACCGCCACGAAGTGCTCCAGGGACCGCAGCTCCATCACGACATCGTATGGCTGCCCTCACGAACCGGTCTTGGACTTCTGGGTGCGCCCGGCACCAGGCTGGAGGGGTCAGGACGGGACCGACGAGGGGAGAGCGCGGTGGGGACCGCTGCGAGGAGCGTGCGCGAGCTGGCCGAGGGCTACTTCCGCTCCTGGAACGCCGGGGACGGGGAGGCGCTGCGCGCCCTGCTCGCCCCGGACGTGACGTTCCGGGGGCCGGGGGGCGGCGCCGACGGGCGGGAGGAGTGCGTGGCGGGGCTGCTGGGCATGCGCGCCGGCGTCGTCGAGGAGGTCGTCGTCGACCGCGTGCTCGTCGACGGCGACGAGGCGTTCACCTGGTTCGAGATGCGCACCCGGCTGCCGGGCGTCGAGCCGTTCCCGGTCGTCAACAGGATGCGCACCGGCCCGCGCGGCATCGAGCGCGTCCGCGTCGTCTTCGACCCCCGCCCGCTGCTGGGCTGAGCGCCCCGGGGGCTGCTCAGAGCTCCAGGGGCCCGTCGTCGAAGGTGCGCAGCCGCAGGCCGCCGAGGGTGGCGACGTGGCCGGAGTAGACGGCGCGGCCGGGGGCGGTGAGCAGGCCGTCGTGGACGGCGAACCCCGTCGGCGCGCCGACGGCGCGCACGAAGTCGACGGTCTCCCGGCTCGCCGCCCAGGGCGCGCTGAGCGGCACCGCCAGCACGTCGACGCCCTCGGGCACCGCGGCGTAGGAGTCGCCGGGGTGGAACAGCGTCGGCTCGCCCTCGGCGCGCAGCAGCAGCCCGACGTTGCCGATGCGCGGCAGGTCGGGGTGGATGAGGGCGTGCTCGCCGCCGGCGCCGGTGACGCTCGCCCCGGCGAACCGGACGCTCCGGCCCGGGTGCAGCGCCAGCGCCTCGATGCCCGAGGCGCGCAGCTGCGAGGCCGTCTCCGGCTCCGCGTGCAGCACCGTGCGGTCGTCGGCCTCCAGCAGCAGCGGCAGCCGCTCCACGTCGACGTGGTCGGGGTGGGCGTGGGTGACGACCACCGCGTCGAGGTCCACCAGCTCCTCGAAGCCGTGGCTGAGGGTGCCCGGGTCGATCAGGACGCGGGCGCCGCCCGTCTCCACCAGCAGGCAGGAGTGGCCGAAGTGCGTGACGCGCATGGTCGCCGAATATATCCGCGGGGTTACGTGCAGGAAACCTGACGTCCCTAGCGTTGGCGCAGCGCCGCCGGGCAGGCCGCGCCCCGACGACCGCAGGAGCTGCCATGACCGAGGTGACCCGGGCCGGGGTGGAGATCCCCGCCCGACCGAACGCGGCGGGGGAGGGGGACGTCAAGGCCGGCTACGACCCCGCCCTGACGAACTCCGACCTGGCGCCGCTGAAGCAGCAGCGCTGGGGGTCCTACAACTTCTTCGCCTTCTGGATGTCCGACGTGCACAGCGTCGGCGGCTACGTGACGGCCGGCAGCCTGTTCGCCCTGGGGCTGGCCGCCTGGCAGGTCCTCGTCGCCCTCGTCGTGGGCATCGTCATCGTGTACTTCCTGTGCAACCTCGTGGCCCGGCCCAGCCAGGCCACCGGGGTCCCCTACCCCGTCGTCTCCCGGGTCGCGTTCGGCGTCGTGGGGGCCAACGTGCCAGCGGTCATCCGCGGCCTCATCGCCGTCGCCTGGTACGGCATCCAGACCTACCTGGCCTCCAACGCCCTCGTGCTGCTGGCGCTGAAGGTGCACCCGGCCTGGGCCCCGTACGCCGACGTCGACCAGCACGGCTTCGCGGGCCTCAGCACCCTCGGCTGGGTGGGTTTCGCCACCATGTGGGTGCTGCAGGCGCTGGTGTTCTGGCGCGGCATGGAGGCCATCCGCCGCTTCATCGACTTCTGCGGTCCCGCCGTCTACGTCGTGATGTTCGTCCTCGCCGCCTACCTGGTGGTGCAGGCCGGCGGCCCCGCGAACGTGTCGCTGAACCTCGGCGGCATCGAGCACACCGGCCTGGGTGCGCTGGGCGTCATGGTGACCGCGGTGGCGCTCGTGGTCTCCTACTTCTCCGGCCCGATGCTCAACTACGGCGACTTCGCCCGCTACGGGCGCACCATGGCCGCGGTGAAGAAGGGCAACTTCCTCGGCCTGCCGGTGAACTTCCTCCTCTTCGCGCTGCTGTGCGTCGTCACCGCCTCGGCCACCGTGCCGGTGTACGGGCAGCTCATCACCGACCCCGTCGAGACCGTCTACCGCATCGACAGCGTCACCGCGGCCGTCATCGGCTGCCTCACCTTCGTCATCGCCACCATCGGCATCAACATCGTCGCCAACTTCGTCTCCCCGGCGTTCGACTTCTCCCACGTCTCGCCGCAGCGGATCAGCTGGCGGATGGGCGGGATGATCGCGGCGGTCGGCTCGGTGCTCATCACCCCGTGGAACCTCTACAACTCCCCGGAGACCATCCACTACACGCTCGACACGCTCGGCGCGTTCATCGGCCCGCTGTACGGCGTCCTCGTCGCCGACTACTACCTCGTCAAGAAGCGCGCGATCCACGTGGACGACCTGTTCACCAAGAGCGCGACCGGCGCCTACCACTACGTCAAGGGGTGGAACCCGATCGCGGTCGGCGCGACCGCGGCCGGTGCGCTCGTCGCCGTCGTCGTCGTGGTCTTCACCAACCCCACGGCCGCCTCGTTCAGCTGGTTCATCGGCGCGGGGACCGCGTTCGCCCTCTACCTGGCGCTGAAGAACTCGATCCCCGCACCGGCGCTCGCGCTGGTGCCCGCCCCGGCCGCCGGGTCCGAGGACCGGTCCTGATGGGCGCCACGGTCCTCGTCGTCAACGTCAACACCTCCGAGGCGGTGACCGACGTGATCCGGCGCTCGGCCGAGGCGGCGGTGTCGCCGACGACGCGGGTCGTGGCGCTCACCCCCCGGTTCGGCCCGGCCTCGGTCGAGTCGAACTACGAGAGCTACCTGTCCGCCGTCGGGGTGCTGGACGCCGTGCAGAACCACCCCGGGCCCTTCGACGCGGTCGTGCACGCGGGGTTCGGCGAGGTCGGCCGCGAGGCGCTGCAGGACGTGCTGGACGTGCCCGTGGTGGACATCACCGAGGCCGCGGCGCACACGGCCTGCCTGCTCGGGCGCACCTTCGGCGTCGTCACCTCGCTGGACCGGACGGCCCCCGCCATCGGCGACCGGCTGCTGCTGGCGGGCCTGGCCGGCCGCTGCAGCGGGGTCCGCAGCGTCGACCTGCCCGTGCTGGCCCTGGAGGCCGACCCGGAGGTCACGGCGAAGGCGTTCGTGGAGCAGGCGCGCCGCTGCGTGGAGGAGGACGGCGCCGAGGTCGTCTGCCTGGGCTGCGCCGGGATGTCCGGGGTGCACGAGGCCGTCGCGCGGGCCCTGGACGTGCCCGTCGTCGACGGGGTCGCGGCCGCGGCGCGGCTCGCGGAGTCGCTGGTGGGGCTGGGGCTGTCCACCTCCAAGGTGCGCAGCTACGCTCCGCCGCGAGCCGGCGACGTGCGGGGGTGGCCCCTGCGCGCGGGTTCGGGAGGGCGGTCCTCGGGTGGTGTCGGCGGGTAGGCCGGTGCTGGCGGCGATCCGCCGCGACATCGTCGAGGGCGTCCGCCCGCCGGGTTCGGCCCTGGAGGTGGACGTCCTCGCCGCCGCGCACGACGTCAGCCGCATCCCGGTGCGCGAGGCCCTCATGACCCTCGTCGGCGAGGGGCTCGTCGAGCACCAGCCGCGCCGCGGCTACACCGTCACCCGCCTCGCCGACGGCGAGCTCGCGCAGCTGTTCGCGGTGCGCGGCAGCCTGGAGCTGGCCGCGCTGGCGGTCGCCGTCCGCCTCGGCGGCCCCGACGACGTCGCCCGCGCCCGCGCCGCGCACGAGGCGCTGCGCCGCGCCGTGCAGGACGCCGACGAGCGCGAGTACCACCGCCAGAGCCGCGCCTTCCACGCCGCGCTCACCCGGCCCTCCGCGATGCCCCGGCTGCTCGGCGTCTTCGACCGGGTGTGGGACCTCACCGACCCGTACCGGCCGATGGAGGACCTCGGCCCGGCGGAGGCGGCGCGGCTGCACGCCGAGCACGAGGTCCTGCTCGCCGCGTTCGCCGCCGGGGACGTGCAGCGGCTGCTGGCGACGGCCGCCGCGCACCAGGAGAGCCTGTCCGCTCGGGTGCGCACGCGGGACTCCCCGCCCCCGCCGGCCGCCCCGCCCGTGCGGCGCGCGCGGCACCGCACGGCCGGTGCGCCCTGGCCGGAGGAGGAGGCCTGAGGGGCGCGGTGGAGGGTTCGGTGCGGGGTTCGGTGGAGGGTTCGGTGGAGGGTTCGGTGCACGTCGTGGTGGAGGGTTCGGTGGAGGTCCCGGTGGACGTGGTGGTGCGCGCGCGGCGCGCGGTCGTGGACGGTGCGCAGCGCGCGGTCTCGGTGGGGGTGCGCGACGGCCTGGTGGCCGCCGTCGAGGGGTTCGAGCACGACTGGGGCGGTGCGCGCGAGGTCGTGCTCGCCGACGACGAGGTGCTGCTGCCGGGGCTGGTGGACAGCCACGTCCACGTCAACGAGCCGGGCCGCACCGCGTGGGAGGGTTTCGCCTCGGCCACCCGGGCCGCCGCCGCCGGAGGCGTCACGACCATCGTCGACATGCCGCTCAACAGCGTGCCGGCGACGCTGGACCCGGCGGCGCTGGAGGTCAAGCGCGCCGCCGCGCAGGGCCAGTGCGTGGTCGACGTCGGGTTCTGGGGCGGCGCCGTGCCCGGCAACGCCGACCAGCTCGCCCCGCTGCACGCGGCCGGCGCGTTCGGGGTCAAGTGCTTCCTGCTGGACTCCGGCGTCGAGGAGTTCCCGCCGCTGGACGCGGCCGGCCTGGCCGCGGCGCTCGCCGAGCTGGCCCGCGTCGACGGGCTGCTGCTCGTGCACGCCGAGGACCCCGAGGAGATCGGCGCGCACGCGCACCCCGGCGGTCCGCGCTTCGCCGACTTCGTCGGCTCCCGCCCGGCCAGCGCGGAGTCGGTCGCGGTGCGCACCGTCGCCGAGGCGGCCGCGCACGCGGGCGCCCGCGCCCACGTCGTGCACCTGTCCTCCTCGGCGGGGCTGGCGGAGGTGCGCGCCGCCAAGGCCGTCGGCACCCGCATCAGCGTCGAGACGTGCCCGCACTACCTGACCCTGAGCGCCGAGGAGGTGCCCGACGGGGCGACGGCGTTCAAGTGCTGCCCCCCGATCCGCGACCGCGCCGAGCAGGACGCGCTGTGGCGGGGGCTGCTCGACGGCACGATCGACTGCGTCGTGTCCGACCACTCGCCGTGCACCGCGGACCTGAAGCTGCTGGAGGCCGGTGACTTCGGCGCCGCCTGGGGCGGGATCGCCTCGCTGCAGATCGGCCTGCCCGTCGTGTGGACGGCCGCCCGCGAGCGCGGCGTCCCGCTGGAGCAGGTCGTGGGCTGGATGTCGTCGGCGCCGGCGGACCTCGTGGGGCTGCGCGACCGCGGGCGCATCGCGGCCGGCTGCGTGGCCGACTTCGCGGTCTTCGCCCCCGAGCAGGAGCAGGTCGTGCGCGGCGCGCAGCTGCAGCACAAGAACGCCGTCACCCCCTACGAGGGGCGGGTGCTGCGCGGGGTGGTGCGCTCGACGTGGCGGCGCGGGGAACCCCTCGACCTCGACGCCGCCCCCCGCGGGGAGCTGCTGCGCGCCCGCAGGTGGGGCCGCGCGGGCGGCGGGGTTCCCCCGGAGGGGTGACGGCGCGCCCGTCCCGCTGACGCGCCACCCGCGGCCCGGCACCGTGGAGGAGCGCGCGGACGGACTGCGCGCGTCCCTGGAGGTCCCCGTGAGCCCGGTCGAGGCCGTCTCGTCGTTCTTCGCCCGCTACGCCGACTTCGGCGGTCGTTCCCGCCGCTCGGAGTACTGGTGGGTGCAGCTGGCCCTGGCCGTGGTCTACGTCGTCGCGGCCGTCCTGGTCTCCGTCCTCGGCGCCGTCAGCGACACCCTCGGCACCGCGGCGAGCGCCCTCCTCGCGCTGGTGGCGCTGGCGGTCGTCGTGCCCAGCTACGCGCTGCTGTGGCGCCGGCTGCACGACACCGGCCGCTCGGGGTGGTGGTTCCTCCTCGGGCTCGTCCCGTTCGGCGGCATCGTCCTGCTGGTCTTCTGCTGCCTGGAGGGCCAGCCGGTCGCCAACCGCTTCGGCCCCCCGGCCCGGGCGCTGAGCCACCGCTGAGCCACCGCTGGGCTCGCGGCCTCAGGCGGCCGGTGCGCCGCGCAGCCCGGCCCGGACGGTCCCGCCCCGCCCCTCCACGACCACGCCCCGGGCGGAGCCGACGGCCTCGGCGCCGAAGCGGCCGGGGGCGGAGTGGTCGAAGAGCGTCGCGCCGACGACGTGCGCCGGTCGACCACGCCGTGGGACTCGGCCACGACCCGGGGTCGTCGGTGCTCGTCGGGGGAGGTCCCTCAGCGCTCCGGCGCCTGCGGCCGCTGCCCGCGCGCCAGCAGCGCCAGGTGCAGCGCCAGGCGCGTCTCCGGGTCCTCCAGGTCCCGCCCCAGCCGGCGCGCCAGCCGCTCCACGCGCCCGTAGGCGGCCGGGCGCGACAGGTGCAGGCGGGCGGCGAGCCGGGTCATCGACCCGCCGGCGGCCAGGTGGTGGGCGAGCAGCTCCAGGTCGGCCGCCCCGCCGTCGGGTGCCTGCAGCAGCGGCAGCAGCTGCGCCTCGGCGAACTCCGCCAGCCGGGCGTCGTCGCGCAGGTGCCACAGCAGCCCCCGCACGCCCAGGTCGCCCGTGCGGTGGACCGCGCCCGGCGCCCGCCCGGGCAGCGCGGCCGCCACCTGCGCCACGTGCCGCGCCTCGGCGAAGCCCTCCGCCGCCTCGGCCAGCCGGCCCACCACCGGTCCCGCCGCCAGCGTCGCCCCCGGCGGCAGCGCGCGGGCCAGCCGCGGCAGCACCTGCTCGGCCAGGCGGTCGGCGGGGGCGCTGAGCAGCGCGCCGACCAGCGGCCCGCCCAGCGGGGCGGTGATGCCGACCTCCTGCGCCCCCGCCAGCACCGAGGCCACCAGGGTGCGCTCCGCGTCCGCGGCCGCGTGCACGACGACGGCGACCAGGCTGCCGCGCAGCGGCAGCCCCAGCGCCCGGGCGCGGCTGCGCAGCTCCGCCTCGTCGACGCCGCGGGCGCGCAGCAGGTCGCGCAGCAGGTCGTCGTGGGCCTGCTGCACCAGCCGCTCCGCCGGGTCGGCGCCGTCGGCGGCCAGCAGCCGCGCCACCGTCAGCGTCTCCGCGGCGCGCTCCAGCACGAGCGCGACGTCGGCGACCTCGGCGCGCTCGGGCAGCACCAGGCGCCCCCAGCGGTCGCCGACGGCCCCCACCGGCGTCACCACCCACCCCTCGGGCCCGCCCGCCGCCGTCGCGGTCGCGGGCGGCACCCGCCGCGAGCGCGCCGACCAGTCGCGCAGCACGTCGGCGGCGGCCGCGCCGGCCGCGGCGTGCGCGAGCGCGCGGTGGGCCAGGTCCTCCAGCACCACCGGGCGCGCCAGCAGCCGCGCGGCCCGCGCCAGCACCTCGTCCGCGGGCACGCCGGTGGTGCCCAGCGCCGCGAACGTCGCGTGCACGCGCTCGGCGAAGCGCAGCCGGGCGTACTGCTCGTGCAGGATCCGCGCGTGCACCTGCTCGGTGACCTCCACGAAGCGCACCGTCCGCGACAGCTCCACCAGGGGGAAGCGGGCCGCGCGGGCCGCGCGCACCAGCGCCTCGGGCAGCGCCGCGACGTGCTGGCCGAGCTCGACGACCAGGCCGACGGCACCCGCCTCGGCGAGCGCGGCCACGTAGCCGGTGGTGTCCACCCGCGGGTCCAGCAGGCCCATGCCGGTGGACAGCACCAGCTCACCGCCGCCCAGCGTCCCGGCCAGCTGCGTCTGCTCGCTGACGTGCACCCAGCGCACCGGTGCCGCCAGCCCCTCCTCGCCCGCGCGCAGGCGGGGCGCGCCCGCGGCCAGGACGGGCAGCGCGAGCACGTCCTCGACGGTCAGCGGCACCCGCCGAGGGTAGTGCGACGGAACGTCGGCGCGGCGCGCTCGGGCGCGACGCTTCGTCGCTGCCGCCCGGCGCCCGCGGCGCGCACAGTGGGAGGGGGTGGGACCCACCCGTCCACCGTGCGAGGCGAGGAGCGGCATGACCGTCACCGACCAGAGCGTCCAGGGCCGCAGCGGCTCCGACCTGACGACCGCGGCCCGCGAGCACCTGTGGATGCACTTCGCCCGCATGGGCGCCTACCAGGACACCCCGGCGCCCGTCATCGTCAAGGGCGAGGGCGCGTACCTGTGGGACGACACCGGGCGCCGGGTCCTCGACGGGCTGTCCGGGCTCTTCGTCGTCCAGGTCGGGCACGGGCGCGCCGAGCTCGCCGAGGTGATGGCCGAGCAGGCCCGCCAGCTGGCGTTCTTCCCGGTGTGGGGCTACGCCACCGAGCCCGCGATCCGCCTCGCCGAGCGCGTGGCCTCCTACGCCCCGGGCGACCTGAACCGGGTGTTCTTCACCACCGGCGGCGGTGAGGCCGTCGAGAGCGCCTGGAAGGTCGCCAAGCAGTACTTCAAGCTCACCGGCAAGCCGCTGAAGCACAAGGTGATCTCCCGCGCGACCGCCTACCACGGCACCCCGCAGGGCGCGCTGGCCATCACCGGCCTGCCCGCCATGAAGCAGGCCTTCGAGCCGCTGACGCCCGGCGGGTTCCGCGTGCCCAACACCAACATCTACCGCGCCGAGCGCATGGGCGCCCCCACCGACCCCGTCGAGTTCGGCCGCTGGGCCGCCGACCGCATCGAGGAGGCCATCCTCTTCGAGGGCGCCGAGACCGTCGCGGCCGTCGTGCTGGAGCCGGTGCAGAACTCCGGCGGCTGCTTCACCCCGCCGCCGGGCTACTTCCAGCGGGTGCGCGAGATCTGCGACCGCCACGACGTGCTGCTGGTCTCCGACGAGGTCATCTGCGGCTTCGGCCGCCACGGCACGATGTTCGCCTGCGAGAAGTTCGGCTACCAGCCCGACATCATCACCTGCGCCAAGGGCATGAGCTCCGGCTACGGGCCCATCGGCGCGATGATCGCCAGCGACCGGATCATGGAGCCGTTCCTGGAGGGCAAGAACTTCTTCCCGCACGGCTACACCTTCGGCGGCCACCCCGTCTCGGCGGCGGTGTCGCTGGCCAACCTCGACATCTTCGAGCGCGAGGGGCTCAACCAGCACGTGCTCGACAACGAGGCCGCGCTGGGCGCCACGCTGCGCAAGCTGCTCGACCTCGACATCGTCGGCGACGTGCGCGGCGACGGGTACTTCTGGGCGGTCGAGCTCGTCAAGGACAAGGCGACGAAGGAGACGTTCGGCCCGGCCGAGCGCGAGACGCTCATCAAGCAGTTCCTGCCCACGGCGCTGTTCCGCAACGGGCTGTACGCCCGCCCGGACGACCGCGGGGAGCCCGTGATCCAGGTCGCGCCCGCCCTCACCAGCGGGCAGGCCGAGTTCGACGAGATGGAGCAGGTGCTGCGCACGACGCTGCTGCAGGCCAGCGCCCTGCTCTGAGCGCCCTGCTCCGAGGACTCGGCCCCGAGGGCGGTGACGGGCGGTGACGGGCGTGGGTCGTCGGTGGACCGGCCGGGCTCAAGTGGCCCAGCCGGACGCCGATGGGTCGGCGCGGTCACCGCGGCCGCACCGACCCGAGGAGTGTCCGGATGTCCCAGGCGTCCGCAGGCGGCCGTCGCCGCTTCGCCGACCGGTCCGTGGCGACCAAGCTGGCCACGCTCGTGGCCGCGTCGTCGGTCATGGCGGGGGCGCTGCTCGCCGTCGGCCTCACCGGCGCCTCCGAGGTCAACGGGCGCGCACGGGCCATCTACGCCGAGGAGCTGGTGCCCGCCCGTGACCTGGCCGGCATCCGCGCCGGCGCGGTGGAGGCCCAGCGCGACCTGGCCAACCTCGCCCTCGCCCAGGACGACGCCGCCCGCGCCGACCTCACCGCGCGCCTGAGCGCCGACGACGAGGCCCTCGACGGCCTCGTCGCCTCGTACTCCGCTGCCGTGACCACCCCGGCCCAGCGCGCGCAGCTGCAGGAGTTCACGACGTGGTGGGACGCCTACCGCGCCACCCGCGACAACTTCCTGCTGCCGCTGGCCACCTCCGGGGACGCCGCGGACCGCGCGAAGTTCCAGACCCTCTACCTCGGCAACGTCGCGATCCTGGCCGGCCACGCCACCGACGCCCTGGACGCCCTGGACGCCACCAGCGACGCCGACGCCGCGGCCTCGCTGGCCGCCGCCTCCGACAGCTGGTCGCGCGCCCGCCTGACCTCGATCGTCGTCGCGCTCGTCGGCCTGGTCGTCACCGCGCTGCTGGCCGTCTGGACGACCCGCCTCGTGGTGCGCCCGCTGCGCCGCGTCGTGGACGTCCTGCACCGCGTCGCCGACGGCGACCTCACCGCGACCGCCGACGTGCGCCAGCGCGACGAGGTCGGCCAGATGGCCCAGGCGCTCGCGAGCGCCACGGACGGCATGCGCAGCACCGTCTCCGGCCTGCACGCCGAGGCCGCGGCCCTCGCCGGGGCCGCCGAGCTGCTGCGCGACAACACCCGCGTCATCGCCGGCGGCGCCGAGGACGTCTCCCAGCGCGCCGCGCAGGTCGCCCGGTCCGCCGGCGAGGTGAGCGCCCACATCGGCGGGGCCGCCGCCGGTGCCGAGGAGATGGGCGTGTCCATCCAGGAGATCTCCACCAACGCCGCCCGCGCGGCCGAGGTGGCCGGCGACGCCGTGCGCATCGCCGCCGAGACCGGCGGGACGATGGCCCAGCTGGGGCGCTCCTCCTCCGAGATCGGCGACGTCGTCAAGACGATCACCTCCATCGCCGAGCAGACCAACCTGCTGGCCCTCAACGCCACCATCGAGGCCGCCCGCGCCGGGGAGATGGGCAAGGGCTTCGCCGTCGTCGCCGGCGAGGTCAAGGAGCTGTCCGCGCAGACCGCGCGCGCCACCGAGGACATCGCCCAGCGCATCGAGGCCATCCAGCGCGACGTCGACAACGCCGTGGGCGCGATCGGCAGCATCGGCTCGGTCGTCTCCGAGATCAGCGACTACCAGGGCACCATCGCCGCCGCCGTCGAGGAGCAGGCCGCCACCACCCGGGAGATGGGCCGCAGCGTCGCCGACGCCGCCGGCGGCGCGGGGCAGATCGCCTCCACCGTCGAGACGGTCGCCGCGGCCGCCCGGGCCACCGGCGCGGGCGCCGCCGACTCCGACCGGGCCGTCAGCGAGCTGGCGCAGATGGCGGCGCGCATGCGCACCGCGGTCTCCCGCTTCACGTACTGACCCGCCCGCCGAACCCCTCGCACGAGCCCGACGACCAGAACCCGGAGCCAGTCACGATGAGCCGAAACACCCGCCGCGCGGCGACCCTGCTCGCCGGTGCCGCGGTGCTCGCCGGTGCCCTCGCGGGCTGCGGCGGCGACACCACCACCGCGCCGGCGGCCGCGGCGGACGGGCCGCACGTCGCCTTCCTCATGCCCGCGACCTCGCTGCGCTTCATGGCCTACGACATGCCGAACTTCTCCGTCGAGCTGTCGAAGCAGTGCCCCACCTGCGTCGTCGACGTGCGCACCGCCGAGGACCAGGCCACCCAGAACGAGCAGGCGCAGGAGGCGCTCGACGACGGCGCGGCGGCCCTGGTCGTCGTCGCCATCGACGGTGCGCAGGCGGCCCCGCTGGCCCGGGCGGCCGACGCGGCCGACGTGCCCGTCGTCGCCTACGACCGCCTCGTCAAGGACGCCCCGCTCGACTACTACGTCTCCTTCGACGGCGGCGCGGTCGGCGAGCTCGGCGGGCAGGCGGTCCTCGACGCGGTCGGCACCGACACGGCGGGCGGCGCGATCGTCATGCTGCAGGGCGACCCGGCCGACAACAACGCCGGGCTGTTCGCGGCCGGGGCGCACTCCGTCCTCGACGGGAAGGTCGACATCGCCAGCGAGCGCTACGTCACCGGCTGGAGCGCCGACGAGGCCGCGGTGCAGATGCGCGAGGCCCTGGGCGACCTGGGCGGTCGCCGGCTGCTCGGCGTCTACACCGCCTACGACGGCCTGGCCGCCGGTGCGCTGCAGGCGCTGACCGAGGCCGGGATCAGCGGGGTGCCGATCACCGGGCAGGACGCGGAGACCGCCGCGCTGCAGCGCATCCTGGCCGGGACGCAGACGATGACGGTCTACAAGGACCTGCCCGGGCAGGCCCGCACGACCGCCGGCCTCGTCGCCGCCGTGCTCGCCGGCGAGGAGCCGGAGACCACCGGGACGACCGACAACGGCGCCGGCGCGGTGCCGACGGTGCTGCTGCAGCCGCAGGCGGTGGGCAAGTCGCAGATCGCCGGCGAGGTGATCGCCGACGGCTACACGACCGTCGACGCGCTGTGCGCCGGCACCGCCAGCCAGCTGTGCGCGGACGCGGGGATCTCCGCGGGCTGACCCGCGACCCGACCCGGGACCCGACCCGGGACCCGACCCGGGACCCGCACGCACGAGAGCGCCCGGCCCCCGCAGGAACCTGCGGGGGCCGGGCGCTCTGGTGCTCGGGGGAGGGGTGCGCGGTGTCCGCGCGCCGCCTCAGCCGGCGGCGGCCGCTGCGGCGGCGGCCCGGGCGGCGGCGAACCGCGACACCGGCTGCTGCAGCTCCAGCGAGGAGATGGCGTCGCACAGCTGCGGCAGCGAGTCCAGGACCTGCTCGGCCACCTCCAGCTCGACCGGGGTGGAGGACAGGATGGTCACCGTCAGGCGGCCCGCCGTGCTCGGGCCCTGGGAGACGAAGCAGCCCGGCATCCGGGCGGACAGCCCGCTCAGGAAGCCGTTCAGCTCGCGGGCCCCGATGGGGCGGGTGGTCTCCAGTGCCAGGACCGTCTTCATGGTGCTCCTCCGTGCCGCTGTCCGGCCGTCCGTGTGCGTCGTAGGAGTCATCGGCACGCCCGGTGGGGCGCCACAGCACCGGGAGGGGCTTGTCCCTGTTCGGACCAAGCCCTCACCCGCTCGCGGCGGCCGTGACGCAGCGCGAGCACGGGCGGGGCGTCAGCCGGCGTCGTCGGCGCCCTCGCTGGGCCAGCGGTCGGCGACGACCTCGAAGCGCTCGCGCACCGAGCGCACGTGCCGGCGCAGCTCCTCGGCGGTGGCGGCGTCCAGGCGCCCGCCGGAGGCCCAGGCCTCCACGTCGGCCTGCAGCTCGTCCAGGGCGGTGCGCACGTCGGAGATCGGAGAGGTGATCACCCGGGCATCCTCGTGCCTGCGGGGCCCGACAGCTCGGCGAGGTCGGCCTTGCGCAGCAGCCCGTGCGCGCCGCTGAGGCGGTCGACGACCTGCGAGACCGCGAAGTCGCCGGCCGCCGACAGGTAGGCCAGGGCGTGCGGGGGGTCCATCCCGCGGTCGACGAGCAGGGCGATCGCGGTGCGCACGGCGGCGCGCACGGCCTCGCCGAGGTCGGCGTCGACGCCGATGGGCACCAGCAGCTCCGGCGTCTCGCCCCACAGGGCCCCGCGCACGCGCACGGCCTCGGCGGGGACGAGGTCCAGGCGCAGGCGCGCGCGCAGCGGGGCCTCGAAGGCGGTCAGCGCCACCTCGCCGTCGCCCTGGGCGTAGTGCGGGTCGCCGACGTAGAGGAGCGCGCCGTCGACCTGCACCGGCAGGTGCAGCGTCGAGCCGGCGCCCAGCGCGGACACGTCGAGGTTGCCCCCGTGCATCCCCGGCGGCACCGAGTGCAGGTGCTCGGGGCCGGGGGTGCCCACGCCCACCAGCCCCAGGAAGGGCCTGAGCGGGAAGCGGACCCGCGCGTCGGTGCCCGCCGCCGCGGGCATGCTGCCGCGCCGCGCCCCGGTGGCGGGGTCGGTCTCCACCCGGGCCAGCACCGAGAAGAGCGCGGCGCCGTCGCGGGGGTACTCCCCGGGCAGCGCGCCGCGCCCGTGGCGGTTGCTGACGACGCCGTGGTCGGCGCGCAGCTCCAGCGCCTCGACGGTGACCGAGAGCACGTCGCCGGGGCGCGCGCCGCGCACCCGCACGGGGCCGGTGACCACGTGCGGGCCCTGCACGGCCGGGTCGTGGGGGACGGAGCGGGCGATCTCGACGGCGTCGGGCAGGACGGCGGCGGCCTCGACGCCGCGGGCGGTGAAGAAGGCCACCGGGTCGCGGCCCTGGTCCTCCAGGATGCCCTCGTGGCTGACGGTGTCCACGACGAGCACGTCACCGGGGTCGACCTCCAGCACGGGGCGGTCCCCGGCGCACGGCAGGTCGCCCCAGCGGACGGTGGACGGCGTCGAGGGCAGCTGGTGGACCGTCAACGGAACCTCCTGGAGGGGGTGTGCGTGGAACGATCGTTGCATATGCTGGCCGACGTGGAACAGCAGATCCGGACGTGGGCCCCGGCACCCGCCCTCTCCCGCACCGCCGTGCTCGCCCCCGTCGACCCGCCGCCGCGGCTGCTCATGGGCCCGGGCCCGATCACGGTCGACCCGCGCGTGCTGCGCGCGATGTCCGCCCAGCTCACCGGGCAGTACGACCCGTGGATGACGGCGTGCATGACCGAGACCCAGGCGCTCTACCGCGAGGTGTTCCGCACCCGCAACGAGGCGACGGTGCTCGTCGACGGCACCTCGCGCGCCGGCATCGAGGCCGCGCTGGTCTCCCTGATCACCCCCGGCGACCGGGTGCTCGTGCCGGTCTTCGGCCGCTTCGGGCACCTGCTGCGCGAGATCGCCGAGCGCTGCGGCGCCGAGGTCCACGTGCGCGAGGTCCCCTGGGGGCGGGTGTTCACCCCCGAGGAGCTGGAGCGGGCCGTCCGCGAGGTCCGCCCGCAGCTCGTCGCCCTCGTGCAGGGCGACACCTCCACGACGATGAACCAGCCGCTGGAGGGCCTCGGCGAGGTGTGCCACCGCCACGGCGCGCTGCTCTACGTCGACTGCACCGCCTCCCTGGGCGGCAACCCCTTCGCCATGGACGACTGGGGGGTGGACGCCGCCACCGCCGGCCTGCAGAAGTGCCTGGGCGGCCCCTCCGGCAGCTCCCCGCTGTCGCTGTCCGCGCGCGCCGTCGAGGTCGTCGACTCCCGGCGCAGCGTCGAGGCGGGCCTGCGCGCCGACCCGGACGCCGAGGACGGCGCGGCGGCGGACGGGCGGCGGGTGCGCTCCAACTACTTCGACCTCGGGATGGTCCTGGACTACTGGAGCGAGGCGCGGCTGAACCACCACACCGAGGCCACGACGATGCTCTACGGCGCCCGCGAGTGCGCCCGCCTGCTGCTGGAGGAGGGCCTGGAGGCGGCCGTCGCCCGCCACCGCCTGCACGGCGACGCGGTGCTCGCCGGCGTGCGGGGCCTGGGGCTGCGGGTGTTCGGCGACGTGGCGCACAAGATGCACAACGTCGTGGCCGTCGAGGTCCCCGACGGCGTGGACGGCGAGGCGGTGCGCTCGGCGCTGCTGCACGACTACGGCATCGAGATCGGCACCTCCTTCGGCCCCCTCGCCGGGCGCGTGTGGCGCATCGGGACCATGGGCTACAACGCCCGCAGGGACGCCGTCCTGGTCACCCTCGCCGCGCTGGAGGCGGTGCTGCGCACCGCCGGCGCCCCGCTCGTCCCCGGCGGCGGCACGGGCGCCGCCCTGGAGGTCTACGCGCAGGGGGTGCCCGCGTGAGCGCGCAGGCCCCCCCGGCCGGCGCCGCCCCCGCCGGCGCGCCACTCGCCGACGCCCGCCGCGCGCTGCGGCGCTGCGACGAGCTCGCGGGCCTGTCGGCGAGCGCGCAGGGCGTCGAGCGCGTGCACCTGTCGCCCGAGCACGCCCGCGCCAACGCCCTGGCCGCGGGCTGGATGGGCGAGCTCGGCATGCGCACCTGGAGCGACCAGGCCGGCAACCAGTGGGGGCGCCTGGAGGGCCGCGCCCCCGGCCTGCCCGCGCTCGTGCTGGGCTCGCACCTGGACACCGTCCCCGACGCCGGGCGCTACGACGGCGTCCTCGGCGTCGTCAGCGCGCTGGAGGTCGTGCGCCGGCTCGCGCCGCGCGCCGCCTCGCTGCCCTTCGCCCTGGAGGTCGTCGCCTTCTCCGACGAGGAGGGGACCCGCTTCTCCACCGCGCTGCTCGGCAGCTCCGCGGTGGCCGGGGCCTGGCGCGAGGAGTGGTGGGAGCGCACCGACCGCGACGGCGTCAGCGTTCGCGAGGCCGCCGAGCGCTTCGGGCTGGACCCCTCCCGCGTGCACGAGGCCGCCCGCCGGCCCGAGGACCTCGTCGGCTACCTGGAGCTGCACATCGAGCAGGGCCCGCTGCTGGAGGCCGCCGACCGGCCGCTGGGCGTGGTCACCTCCATCGCGGGCGCCCGGCGCTTCACCGCCCGGGTGCTCGGCGAGGCCCGCCACGCCGGCGGCACCCCCTACCCCCGGCGCCGCGACGCCCTCGTCGGCGCCGCGGAGGTCGTGCTGGCCGTCGAGCGCCTGGCCGTCGAGGCCGACGGCATCGCCACCGTGGGGCGGCTGCAGGCCCACCCGGGCGGGGTCAACGTCGTGCCCGGCCTCGTGGAGCTCTCCCTCGACGTGCGCGCCGAGCACGACGAGGACCGCGACGCCCTCGTCGAGCGGATCAGCGAGCACGCGCAGCGCTCCTGCGCGGCGCGCCGGCTGACCTTCGAGCTCACCGAGACGCACACCGCGGCCGGCGTGCGCTGCGACGAGGAGCTCCAGGCGTCGGTGGTGGCCGGCATCGCCGCCACCGGGGACGGCGCCCCGCTGCGCACCTGGAGCCGCGCCGGGCACGACGCGATGGCGGTGGCCGCGATCACGCCGGTGGCCATGCTCTTCGTGCGCTGCGCGGACGGCATCAGCCACGCGCCGCAGGAGTCCGTCACCCTGGAGGACGTGGCCCACGGCATCGACGCCTTCGAGGCCGCCGTGCTGGACGTGGCGCGGCGGCGCGGGTGAGCGGGCCGGGCGCCCCCGGGCCCGGCGCGAGGACCGGCGCGGAGGCCGGCCAGAAGGCGGGAACGAGGACCGGCGCGGGGGACCGGCCGGGGGACGGGAGCGTGCGCGAGCGCATCGAGCGGACCTGGACGCAGCTCAGCCCCGTCGAGCGCCGGCTGGCCGAGCTGGTGCTCGAGCACGCCGAGGACCTCGCCGGCTACACCGGCGCCGAGCTCGCCGACGCCTCCGGCACCTCCAAGGCGTCGGTCAGCCGGTTCTTCCGGCGCCTGGGCTTCGACTCCTTCGCCCAGGCGCGGGCCGACGCCCGCGGGCTGCGCGCCCGCGGCGTCCCGCTGGGCGGGCTGCCGCCGGACGCCGGGGACGCCGTCGACCTGCACCTGGCCCACGACGCGCGCAACCTCGCGGCGGCCGCGCAGGCGCTGGACCGCGACGCGCTCGAGGCCGCCGCCCGGCTGCTGGCCGGGGCCCGGCGCGTGGTGGTCGCCGGCTGGCGCAACAGCTACCCGGTCGCGCTGCACCTGCGCGAGCAGCTGCTGCAGGCGCGCGCCGACGTCGCCCTGGTGCCGCAGCCGGGGCAGACGGTCGCCGAGGAGGTCGCCTCGCTGGGGGAGCGCGACGCGTTCGTCCTCGTCGCCTTCCGCCGCCGGCCGCCCGCGGTGGCCGCCGTGCTCGGGCACGTGAGCGGGCTCGGGGTGCCCTCGGTCGTGCTCGCGGACCCCACGGCCCGGCCGGCCACCGCCGCGGCGCGGCACCGCTTCGAGGTCCCCGTCGACGGTCCCGGCGCCTTCGACAGCTACGCGGCCGCGACGGCCGTGGTCGCGGTGCTCGCCGAGGCGGTGCTGGCCCGCTGCGGGGCGCGCGGGCGCGCCCGCCGCGGCGCCGTCGCCCGGGCGCACGAGGCGCTCTCGGAGCTGGAGGTGCGCTGACGCCGCAGCACCGGGCCCTGCCGCTCAGGCCTCGTCGCCCGCCAGCACGCTGCGGCTGCCGCCGGAGCGCTTGGCGACGTACATGGCGGCGTCGGCCCGCGACAGCAGCGAGTCGGCGTCGTCGTCGCGCACCGAGGTCGTCACGCCGACGCTGGCGCCGATCGTCGCCGGGCCGGCGCTGAGCAGGAACGGCTCGCGCAGGCACGCGACGACGGCCTCGCCGACGTCCTCGACCAGCCCGGGCAGCCGGTCCGGCAGCAGGACGGCGAACTCGTCGCCGCCCAGGCGGGCGGGCAGCCCGTCCGCGCCGACCGCCTGGGCCAACCGCCGGGCGGCCTCCTGCAGCAGCTCGTCGCCGGCCGCGTGCCCGAGGGTGTCGTTGACCGCCTTGAAGCCGTCCAGGTCGGCGAACAGCACCGCCACGCTCGCCCCCTCGGCGACGCAGCGCTCCAGCGCGGCGGTGAAGTGCCGCCGGTTCGGCAGCCCCGTCAGGGCGTCCACCAGCGCGTGGCGCTCGGACTCCTCCGACAGCCGCACGCGCACCAGGGCTGCCGCGGCCAGGGCGGCCAGGGACTCCACCGCCGTCTGGTCGATGCGCTGGGAGGCCGGGGCCGGTGCGCGCCGGGCGACGACCCAGCGCCCGGACTCGCCGGGGATCGCGCAGCCGACCTCCTCGGCGCCGGGCGGGCGGGCGCACACCTGCAGCAGCCCCGTCGACACCAGCGCGGAGCCGTGCAGCTCCAGCGCCTGCACGAGCTCGTCGGCGCTGGCCGCGGCGTGCACCTGCACCGCGGCCTGGAAGAGGGCGTGCTGCTGGCGGCGGCGCTGGTGGGCGCTGCGCGAGGCCGACGCCGCCACGACGACGGCCAGCACGGGCACCAGGGTGAGCGCCACGACCCAGGGCGGCAGGGCCAGCTCGACGGCCGCCGCCAGGTAGCCCAGCACCGCCACGAGCAGGAACATCCCCCCGCCCACGGCCGTGCCCGGCTCGATGAGCTCGGCCACCGGGCTGCGGCCGTGCTCGACGGCGACGGAGAGCGCCGACAGCACCGCGTCGGTGACGTAGTACGCGCCGGCGCCGGTGAGGACGGCCAGCAGCTGGCGCGGGGTGAGGGGGTCGGCGGGCGCCAGCGCGCCGACGACGAGCGCGGCGACGAGGCCGGAGAGCATCGCCGAGCCGGCGTTGAAGACGCGGGAGGTCCAGGAGCGCCGGTCGAGCAGGTGGGCAGGCAGCGTCGACAGCGTCCACGTCAGCAGCGCCGTGCCGGGCGAGGCGGCCGGCGGGTGGACGGTGAGCAGGTGGAAGAGCACCACCGGTGACAGCGGCACGGAGATGCCGGAGGCGATGCCGGTCACCAGCAGCGGGAAGCGCGCCAGGACCCAGCACAGCGGCACGCTCAGCACGAGCGCCCCCGCCAGCGCCGCGTCCGCCCCGCCCGCGCGCCAGCGCAGCAGGGCGCCCACCAGGGCGCCGAGCCCGAGCACGAGGGTCGCCGTGTCCACGGCCACCGACGCGCGCGGCCAGCCACCAGCCCGCCTGTTGTCCACGTGCACGCTCCGTGGTCGCCTCCGCGCGCCGGACGGCGCACCACCCCCGCCCATCGGCAGCGGGGCGGGTCCGCTTGAGCGGGCCGGGAGCCCGTCGCGGCGGCGGTAACCTGGGGCTGCCGATCCCACTCCCCTAAGGAGCCCCGCGCATGGGCCGCGTCGTCATCGACGTCATGCCGAAACCCGAGATCCTCGACCCGCAGGGGAAGGCCGTCGTCGGCGCCCTTCCGCGCCTGGGGTTCGACCTCTTCACCGGTGTCCGCCAGGGCAAGCGCTTCGAGCTGGAGGTGCCCGGCGAGGTGACCCCCGAGGTCCTGGAACAGGCCCGCCGGGCCGCCGAGACCCTGCTGTCCAACCCGGTCATCGAGGACGTCGTCTCCGTGCGCGACGCGAGCGCCGCCGAGGTCGGCGCGTGAGCGAGGGCACGAGGGTCGGCGTCGTCACCTTCCCCGGCTCCCTCGACGACGGCGACGCCCGCCGCGCGGTGAAGCTGGCCGGCGCCGAGCCGGTGGTGCTCTGGCACGCCGACGCCGACCTGCGCGGTGTCGACGCGGTCGTGCTGCCCGGCGGCTTCTCCTACGGCGACTACCTGCGCTGCGGCGCCATCGCCCGCTTCGCCCCCGTCATGGGCGAGGTCGTGCGCGCCGCCGGGGCCGGGATGCCGGTGCTCGGCATCTGCAACGGCTTCCAGGTGCTGTGCGAGTCGCACCTGCTGCCGGGGGCCCTGGTGCGCAACGACCACCAGCGGTTCCTGTGCAAGGACCAGCGGCTGCGGGTGGAGTCGAGCGCGACGGCGTGGACCTCCGCGTTCGCGCCGGGCCAGGAGATCACGATCCCGCTCAAGAACGGCGAGGGCGGCTTCGTCGCCGACGAGGCCACCCTGGACCGCCTCGAGGGGGAGGGCCGCGTCGTCTTCCGCTACCTGGAGGGCAACCCCAACGGCTCGCTGCGCGACATCGCCGGCATCAGCAACGAGCGCGGCAACGTCGTGGGCCTCATGCCGCACCCCGAGCACGCCGTCGAGGAGCTCTTCGGCCCCGGCCTGGACGGGCTGGGCCTGTTCGCCTCCGTGCTGAGCGCCGGCCTGCGGGCGGTGAGCGCGTGAGCGCCCCGGCCACGAGCGCGCTGGACACCGTCGAGCGCGCCGCGCAGACGCCCGAGCACCCCCAGCCGTGGTCGGAGCTGGGCCTGAAGGCCGACGAGTACGCGCGCGTCCGCGAGATCCTCGGCCGCCGCCCGACGGGCGCGGAGCTGGCGATGTACTCGGTGATGTGGAGCGAGCACTGCTCCTACAAGAGCTCCAAGGTGCACCTGCGCACCTTCGGCGAGCACCTCACCGAGGACATGAAGGCCTCGCTCATGGTCGGCATCGGCGAGAACGCCGGCGTCGTCGACATCGGGCAGGGCTGGGCCGTCACCTTCAAGGTGGAGAGCCACAACCACCCCAGCTTCATCGAGCCCTACCAGGGCGCCGCGACCGGTGTCGGCGGCATCATCCGCGACATCATGGCGATGGGCGCGCGCCCCGTCGCGGTCATGGACTCGCTGCGCTTCGGGGCGGTCGACCACCCCGACACCGCCCGCGTCGTGCCGGGCGTGGTCTCCGGCGTCGGCGGCTACGGCAACTGCATCGGGCTGCCCAACATCGGCGGCGAGGTCGTCTTCGACCCCTCCTACCAGGGCAACCCGCTGGTCAACGCCCTGTGCGTGGGGGCGCTGCGCCACGAGGACCTGCACCTGGCCAACGCCCGCGGCGTCGGCAACCTCGTCGTGCTGTTCGGCGCCCGCACCGGCGGCGACGGCATCGGCGGCGTCTCGGTGCTGGCCAGCGAGACCTTCGACGCGGGCGGCCCCAGCAAGCGCCCCGCGGTGCAGGTGGGCGACCCGTTCCAGGAGAAGGTGCTCATCGAGTGCTGCCTGGAGCTCTTCCACGCCGGGCTCGTGGAGGGCATCCAGGACCTCGGCGGCGCCGGGCTGTCCTGCGCGACGAGCGAGCTGGCCTCCGCCGGTGACGGCGGGATGCTCATCCACCTCGACCGCGTCCCGCTGCGCGACCCCTCGCTGGCTCCCGAGGAGATCCTCATGAGCGAGTCGCAGGAGCGCATGATGGCGGTCGTCACGCCCGCCAACGTCGAAGCCTTCCTCGCGGTGACGGCCAGGTGGGACGTCGAGGCCGCGGTGCTGGGCGAGGTCACCGACGGCGACCACCTGGTCGTGCAGTGGCACGGCGAGACCGTCGTCGACGTGCCGCCGCGCACCGTCGCCCACGACGGCCCGGTCTACGAGCGCCCGTACGCGCGCCCGGCCTCCCAGGACGCGCTGCAGGCCGACGCGCCGACGGCCGCCCGGCTGGCGCGCCCGGCCGGCGGCGAGGAGCTGCGCGCGACCCTGCTGCGCATGGTCGCCTCGCCCAACCTGTGCTCGCGCTCGTGGGTCACCGACCAGTACGACCGCTACGTGCTGGGGCGCACCGCGCTGGCGATGCCCGACGACGCGGGCGTGGTCCGCATCGACGAGGAGAGCGGCCTGGGGGTGGCGCTGAGCCTGGACGGCAACGGCCGCTACGCGCGGCTGGACCCGCGCACGGGCGCGCAGCTGGCCCTCGCGGAGGCGTACCGCAACGTCGCCGCCACCGGCGCGAAGCCGCTCGCGGTCACCGACTGCCTGAACTTCGGCTCGCCGGAGGACCCGGGGGTCATGTGGCAGTTCGCCGAGGCCGTGCAGGGCCTGGCGCTGGCCTGCGAGGAGCTGGGCGTGCCGGTCACCGGCGGCAACGTGTCGCTGTACAACCAGACCGGCGACCGGGGGCTGGACTCCGCGGTCCTGCCCACGCCGGTGATCGGCGTGCTCGGCGTCCTCGACGACGTCGCCCGCCGCACCCCCTCGGGCTGGCGCGAGGCGGGGCGCAACGTCTACCTGCTGGGCACGACGCGCGACGAGCTCGGCGGCTCGGAGTGGGCCTGGGCCGAGCACGGCCACCTCGGCGGCCTGCCCCCGGCGCTGGACCTGGCGCACGAGCGGCTGCTGGCCGACGTGCTCGTGCAGTGCTCGCGCGACGGCCTCGTCGAGGCCGCGCACGACCTGTCCGACGGCGGGCTGGCGCAGGCCCTCGCGGAGTCCTCGCTGCGCTTCGGCGTGGGCGCGCGGGTGTGGCTGGACGAGCTGTGCGAGCGCGACGGGATCGACCCCTTCGTCGCGCTGTTCGCCGAGTCCGCGGGCCGCGCGCTCGTGGCGGTGCCGCGCGAGGAGGAGGTGCGCTTCACCGACATGTGCACCGCCCGGGGCCTGGCGCACCTGCGCATCGGCGTCACCGACGCCGTCGCCGGCGAGGAGCCCGTGCTCGACGTGCAGGGGCTGTTCTCGGTGCCGCTGGCGGAGCTGGGCGCGGCGCACGCGGCCACCCTGCCGCGCCACTTCGGCTGAGCCGGCGCGCCCCCCGGACGCCCTCTCCGCTCGCCCACCGCACGCACGAGCGCCCGGCACCTGCTCGCAGGTGCCGGGCGCTCGTGCGTGCCGGCGGGTGCCGGCGGCGGGTGTCAGTAGCGGAAGCGGCTGATCAGCGCCCGCAGCTCGCCGGACATCCGGGCGAGCTCGTCGGCGGAGCGCTGCGAGCGGGAGACGCCCTCGGTGGTCGTCTGCACGGCGGTCGCGACACCGGTGATGTTGGCGGCGATCTCCTGCACGCCGCCCGCGGCCTCGGACACCGAGCGCGACATCTCGTTGGTCGTGGCGGTCTGCTCCTCCACGGCCGAGGCGATCGTGGTCTGGAAGTCGCTGATCGTGGCGATGGTCTCGGAGATGCTGCGGATCGCGTCGACCGCGCCCGCGGTGTCGGCCTGGATGGCCTCCACCCGCCGGGAGATGTCCTCGGTGGCGCGGGCGGTCTCCTGGGCCAGCTCCTTGACCTCGCCGGCGACGACGGCGAAGCCCTTGCCCATCTCGCCGGCACGGGCGGCCTCGATGGTGGCGTTGAGGGCCAGCAGGTTGGTCTGCTCGGCGATGGAGGTGATCGTCTTGACGACGTCGCTGATCTCGCGGCTGGAAGTGCCCAGCTTGGTCATCGTGTGCGTCGTCGCCTCGGCCTCGGCGACCGCCTGGGCCGCCACGCGGGCCGCCTCGGCGGCGTTGGTGGCGATCTCGCGGATGCTCAGCTCCATCTCGCCGCCGCCGGCGGCGGCGGTCTGCACGCTGCCGGCGACGTCGTTGGCGGCCGTGGTGACGACCGCCGCCTGCGCGGAGGACTCGTCGGCGGAACGGGAGATCTCCGAGGAGGTCGCCGAGAGCTGCTCGGCCGCGCGCGAGAGGTCGCCGGAGCTGTCGCCGACCCCGCGCAGGGTGGCGCGCAGGGAGGCCAGCGCCTCGCGCAGGGCACCGGCCATCCGGCCGACCTCGTCGCGGCTGCGGACCTGCGGCTCCGCGGTCAGGTCGCCGTCGCGCAGCGCGGCGAGCACGCGCCCGACCTCCTGCACGGGGCGGGTGATGCCGCGGGCGACGAGGACGCCGGTGCCCAGGGAGCCGAGCGCGCCGGCGAGGGCGATGAGCAGCACCAGCAGCCGGCCCTGGGAGTAGGCGTCCTCGGCGGTGCCCAGGGCGGTGTCGGCCGCCTTCGTGTTGGCCTCCTCCAGCCCGGTGAGGATCTCGTCGAGGGCGTCCCACGCGGGGGCGACCTCGGAGACGTAGTGCGCCCCCGCGGCCTGGACGTCCCCGGCGAGGGAGAGCTCGGTCAGCTGCTCCTCGGCCGCCTTCCAGACCTGCCACTGCGCCTCCAGCGCCTGCAGCGCCTCGGCCTGCCCGGGGGCGGCCTGCGCCTGCACGCGCGAGAGCAGGTCCTCGACGGCCGCGACGTCGGCGGCGTAGGTCTTCGTGAACTCGGGGTCCTGCCCCAGCCCGGGCACCCACGCGATGAGGGTGGAGTCGTAGCGGGCCTGGGAGGTGAGCTGGCGGAAGTCGCTGGAGGCGCCCTGCCCGACGTTCACGGCGTGCAGGGCGACGGCCTGGTCGCGCTGGGAGGCCAGCTCGGCCACGGCGATGCCGGTGACGGCTCCGGTGGCGACGAGCCCGACCAGCACCGAGGAGGCCACGCGCAGCGCGACGGGCCGGTCGGCGAAGGTGCGGCGGGGTCCTGCGGGGGCCTCGGGCATGGCGGGGACAGCGCTCCTCGTGCGTGGGGGTGGTCCCGGTGTCATCGGCAGGCGGCGGCCGGTCCTTGAGGGGCGGGTGCCCGCCACGTCGTGCCGGACGGTCCCGGTGGCCGTCCCGGGCGGTCGGCTCAGCCGTCGAGGGCCGCGGAGGCGTGCCGCGCGGCGGGCGGGCGCCCGGTGGGCCCGGTGCGGGCGGTGGCCAGCACGTGCACGAAGGTCTGGTCGTCGCGGCGGGGCAGCGGGGCGCTGTGGCGCACGACGGCGGCGGCGACCGCGTCCACCAGGCGCGCGCCCTCGCCCAGGTCGCCGGACCGCTCGGCACCGCCGAGCACCTGCGCCAGGCCGTCGGCGCCGAACTCGCGGCCGCGCCCGTCGCGCGCCTCGAGGATGCCGTCGGTGCAGGCGAGCAGCACGTCGCCGTCGGCGAAGGGGTGCACGTCCTCCTGCCAGCTCCAGCCGCTGGTGACCGGTGAGAGCAGCGGCCCGGTGGCGCCCAGCTCGACGGCGTCGCGGCGGCGGCCCTGCGGCAGCAGCAGCGCGGCGGGGTGGCCGGCGTTGGCGCACGTCAGCGTGGCGGCGGCGGTGTCGAGGGTGGCGAGCAGGACCGTCGCGAATAGGTCGGGGGGCACGTCCGCCAGCTGGCGGCTCACCTGCTCCAGGGCGCGCGCGGGGCTCGCGCCGCCGCGCAGCGCGGTGGCCAGGGAGTGCTTCAGGCGCAGGGCGAGGACGGCGCTGACGGGGCCGTGGCCGGCGACGTCGCCGAGGACGAGGACGAGGCGGTCGTCCCCGACGCGCACGGTGTCGTACCAGTCGCCGGCCAGCAGGCCCTCGGCCGGGTCCAGGCGGGCGCTGACCCGCAGGCCGTCGACGTGCTCGTCGAAGGGCTGCAGGGCCGCGCGCAGGGCGCCGATCGCGGGGCCGCTCTGCTCCAGGGCGCCCAGCGCCTCCCGCGTGGTGTGCAGGTCCGCGGTCAGCCGGTCGCGCATCGCCTGCACGTCCGCGGCCAGCGAGCGCACCTCGGGCGCGACCCGGGGTCCCGGCCGCCAGGCGGGGGCGGACAGGTCGCCGTCGGCGACGGCGCGCGCCGCGCGGGCCAGCCGGCCCAGCGGGTGGGTCAGGGTGCGCGAGACGACGAGGCAGCCGGCGACGACGACGGCCAGCAGCGCGGCCAGGCTGGTGCCGAGCAGGGCGAACAGCCGCCGCTGCTGCACCTGCACGGCGCGCTGCTCGCGCCGGTCGGCGGCCTCCAGCCAGTCCACGACGGCGGTGTTGCGCTCGCGGATCTCCTCGAAGAGCTCCCGGCCCCGCTCGGTGGCGGCCCAGGTGCGGGCCGCCTCCAGCTGCCCGCTGCCGGCGAGGGCGATGAGCCGCTGCGCGTGGGTGGACCAGCGCCGGTGCGCGTCGGCGACGCCGCCGACGAGCGAGGGCGGGCCGCCGAGGTCGCGCACGTGGGTGCGCAGCGCCGTGGTCGTGGCGGGCAGCTCGGACTGGGCGTCGCGGTAGGGGTCCAGGAAGCGCCCGTCACCGGTCAGCAGGTAGCCGCGCAGGCCGGTCTCCTCGTCGACGAAGCCGCGCAGCAGCTCGGTGTCGGCCCGCAGGGCGTGGTCGACGGTGTCCTGGGCGCGCTGGGCCTGCCGCAGCTGCCAGCCGGTGCCGCCGAGCAGGGCGCCCGCGAGGAGGACGAGGACGACGAGCACCGCGCCGGTGCCGAGCACCCGCCGGGTCAGCGACGGCCGCCGGTGCGGCCGTGGCCGGGTGCCCATCCCGCCATTGTCGTCGCACTCCGTGGTGCACGACAACGACGGGCCGCCTCACCCGGTGCTCGCGGGCCGGTCCGCACCTCCTCGCCGCGGCCCGCCGCCGCGGCGCTCCTGCGCGGCGTCGAGCTCGTCGTCCAGCCGCCGCTGGTCCCAGTCCTCCACCAGGGCCCGCCACAGCAGGTCCGCCTGGGAGGCCGGGGCGAGCCCGCCGACCGGCTGGTCGCGGTCGAGGTCGGTCGGGAACGCGTACCCCTCCGCCGCCACGGCCACGACGTCGCGCAGCCAGCTCTCCGGCGCTCCGGCGGCGCGCCGCTCGCGCAGCACCCCGAACACCGCCGAGCTCACCGACCGCGTGTCGACCGTCTCCATCGCCCGCCCGAACGCGGAGGAGACCTGCAGCAGGTTCGCCATCCGCTCCACGTCCGCGGAGGTGTTCGAGCCCGCGCCGTGGAGGAGGGCGGGGTTGAAGAACACCGCGTCGCCCTTCGCCAGCGGCAGCTGCACGCGGTGCTCCTCGAAGTACGCGGTGAACTCCGGCTGGTGGAAGGCGACGTAGCCGGCGGGGTGCTTCTGCGAGTGCGGCAGGTAGAGGGTCGGCCCGCTCTCGACGGGCATGTCGACGTGGGCGACGGCGCCCTGCAGCGTCAGCGCGGGGGAGAGCGCGTGCACGTGCGCGGGGTAGCGCAGCGCCTGCTCGCGGTCCATGAACCCCAGGTGGTAGTCGCGGTGGGCGCGCTGGGCCGTGCCGCCCGGGTTGACGACGTTGACCTGCGAGGTGACCTGGTAGCCCGGGCCCAGCCACGCCTCGCAGACCAGCGCGAGGACGTCGGCGGCGTAGTAGTCGGCGAACGCCGCCGGCTCGCGCAGGGCGAACTTGTCCAGCGCTCCCCAGACGCGGTCGTTGGCCCCGGGCTTGGCGAAGTGGTCCCCGCCGCCCGTGCCGGCGGCCTTCTGCTCGGCGATGAGCGCGCGGAACACCGCCGTGGCGCGGTCCACCACCCGCGGCGCGAAAGCGCCGCGGAAGACGACGATCCCCGGCCCGTCGGCGAGGGCGCGCACCAGCTCGGCCTGCACCTCGCGGCGGGCGGCGAGGTCGCCGGGGTCGGCGAGGCGGGCGCGCAGCCGCTCGCCGTAGACGGGCACGCCCCGTTCGAGGTCCTCGGCGTGCGGGTGGTCCTCGGCCCGCGTCGCCACCTCGACGAGCGTGCGGAAGGCGTCCAGGTCGCAGTCGCCGGGACCGAACCACACGGGGGTGCGGGCGCTGGTGGGGGTGCTCATCGGGTCGGCCTCCTCGCCGTCGGGGTCCCTCGGGGTCGTGGCGCGCGGCGTCCTCGCCGCGCGCCCGCCGCGCCTCGCCGCCGCGTCAGCGGTCGACGAGCGTGACCTCGAACGCGTAGCGGCTGGCGCGGTAGACGTGCCGCCCCCACTCCACCGCGCGCCCGGAGTCGTCGTGGGTGGTGCGCTCCATGGTGAGCAGCGGGCTGCCGCGGTTCTCCTGCAGCAGCCGGCACTCCTCGGTGGTGCCGCGGCGGGCGCCGATGCGCTGGCGGGCCACGCGCATCCCGACGCCCCGCGAGCGCAGCAGCTGGTACATGCCGCGCTCGCCGAGGCTGGCCTCGGTGAGGTCGGTGAACTGCTCGGGCAGCCAGTTCTCCAGCACCGCCAGCGGCTCGTCGCCGGAGCAGCGCAGCCGCCGCAGGTGCAGCACGGGGCTGCCCTCTGCCACGGCCAGCGAGGCCGCGACCTCGCCGGGGGCGGGCACGACCTCGTGCAGCAGGACCTGCGTGCTGGGCCGCTGGCCGTGCGCGGCCAGGTCGTCGTGCAGGCTGGTCAGCTCGACGGGGCGGGTGACCTGCCCGTGCACGACCTGGGTGCCGACCCCGCGCTTGCGCACGAGCAGGCCCTTGTCGACCAGCTGCTGGATGGCCCGGCGCATCGTGGGCCGCGACAGCCCGAGGCGGTCCGCCAGGGTGATCTCGTTCTCCAGGCGGGAGCCCGGGGGCAGCTTGCCGCCCTCGATCGCCTGCTCGATCTGGCGGGCGACCTGGAAGTAGAGGGGGACCGGGCTGGACCGGTCCAGGTCGTCGAAGAGGTCGTCCACCGGGAGGCTCCTGTGCTCAGCGTCGCTGCCAGCCGCGACCGGCCGGATCGACATGCTAGCCCGCGGGTGCCCTTCACGTCAGTACGTCTATTTGTCATGACATATCCTTGACAGTGCTGCGGGAGCCGGTCCAGGCTGGGCCCGTCACCGCGCCGCTGCGGCTCCGGGCCAGGCGCCGCGCGGATCCGCCGACGATGACGAGGGAGGCTCGCGTGAGCAGCAGCGCCGCGTTCGACGTGGTGACGATGGGCAGGGTCGGCGTCGACCTGTACCCGTTGCAGGACAACGTCGGGCTGGAGGACGTGGAGACCTTCGGCAAGTACCTGGGCGGCAGCGCGACGAACGTCGCCGTCGCCGCGGCCCGCCACGGCCGCTCCTCGGCGGTGATCACCCGCACCGGCAACGACGCCTTCGGCACGTTCGTGCACAAGGCGCTGGCCGAGCTCGGCGTGTCCGACGCCTTCGTCTCCGGCGTCGACGGGCTGAACACCCCGCTCGCCTTCTGCGAGATGTACCCGCCGGACCACTTCCCGCTGCTGTTCTACCGCCTGCCCACCGCTCCCGACCTGCAGATCCGCGCCGAGGAGCTGGACCTGGAGGCGATCCGCGGCGCCGGGGTGTTCTGGGCCACCGTGACGGGCCTGAGCGAGGAACCCAGCCGGGGCGCGCACCACGCCGCCTGGCAGGCGCGCGAGCGCGCCCCGCTGACGGTGCTGGACCTGGACTACCGGCCGATGTTCTGGAGCGACCCCGCCACCGCGGGGGAGCAGGTGCGCCGCGCGCTGCCGCACGTCACCGTCGCGGTCGGCAACAAGGAGGAGTGCGAGGTCGCCGTCGGCGAGACCGAACCCCGCCGGGCCGCGCAGGCGCTGCTGGAGGCCGGTGTCGAGGTCGCGATCGTCAAGCAGGGCCCGAAGGGGGTGCTGGGCATGACGCGCGACGGCTCCGGGACCCGCGTCGTCGAGGTCCCGCCCACCCCCGTGCAGGTGATCAACGGCCTGGGCGCCGGCGACGGGTTCGGCGGCGCCCTGTGCCACGGCCTGCTGGCCGGCTGGGACCTCGAGCACGTCCTGAGGTTCGCCAACGCGGCCGGGGCCATCGTCGCCACCCGCCGCGAGTGCTCCACCGCCATGCCCACGACCGTCGAGGTCGAGGCGCTGCTCGAGGAGGTCTCCACCCGTGCCTGAGGACACCGCTCCCGCCTTCGCCAGGGACTACGCGGAGGTCTCGCACGTGCGCGCCTTCGAGCCTGCGCGCATCGCCGAGCTCTCCCGCGCCCGCCGCCGCCGCGAGCAGGTGCTGCCCGCCGACGGCCGGCTGATGATCGTCGCGGCCGACCACCCGGCCCGCGGCGCCAACGGCGTCGGCGGCAGGCCCATGGCCATGGCCAGCCGCACCGAGCTGCTGGACCGGCTGCGCACCGCCCTGGCCGATCCGGGGGTGGACGGCCTGCTCGGCAGCGCCGACGTCATCGAGGACCTCACGCTGCTGGGGGCGCTGGAGGGCAAGGTCGTCTTCGGCTCCATGAACCGCGGCGGCTTGCAGGGCGCGGCCTTCGAGCTCGACGACCGCTTCACCGGCTACGACGCCCGCTCGATCGCCGAGGCGAACCTCGACGGCGGCAAGTTCCTCACCCGCATCGCGCTCGACGACCCGGGCACCCTGCCGACGCTCACGGCCTCCGCCGACGCCATCAGCGACCTGGCCGCGCACCGGCTCATCGCCATGGTGGAACCGTTCTGGTCGCGCCACGAGGGCGGCAAGGTGGTCCACGACCTGTCCGCCGACGGCGTCATCAAGTCCGTCAACGTGGCGCAGGCGCTGGGCCGCACCACCGCCTACACCTGGCTGAAGCTGCCCGTGGTGGAGGAGATGGAGCGCGTCATGGAGGCCACCACCCTGCCGACCGTGCTGCTGGGCGGGGACCCGACGACCTCCCCGGAGGAGACGTTCGCGACGTGGCGCAAGGCGCTGGCCCTGCCCTCGGTGCGCGGGCTGACCGTCGGCCGCACGCTGCTGTACCCGCCGGACGACGACGTGGCCGCCGCGGTGCGCACCGCCGCAAGCCTCGTGCACTGAC
>NZ_JAAALL010000600.1 GCF_009906315.1 Kineococcus vitellinus
GGGCCGGGGCGACCGAGGAGTTGACGACGGGCACCGCGGTGGTGTCGCGCGGGGCGCGCTCCAGGGCGGGGGCCGCGACGACCTCGGGGACGACCACGGGCGCCGGCGCCGGGGCGCTGGCGAAGGTGACCGTCGTGGTGGCGGTCGTGGCGGTGGCCGTCGCCGGGGCGGAGACCACCCCGGGGGCGGTGGTGCCGAAGGCGGCGGGCACGGCGGTGGAGGCCGAGCCGACGGTGGTGGCGACCCGGGCCGGGGCGGTGCCGGGAGCGGCACCGGCGGGCAGGGCGACGGAGACGAGGAGACCACCGGCCGCGACGGCGACGGCGCCGCAGCGGGCGGCACCACCGGTGGTGCGGGCGACGGTGTCACCGAGGTCGGACAGGGGCGTGAGTGCACGAACGTGGGCGCGGTGGCGCGCCTGGACGCGAGTCGTCAAGGTGGTGGCCTCTCCGACGCCTGCGAGGTGAGCTGTCGGGTTCGGGCGGGAAGGTCGCCCGGCCGGTTCGCACCGGCTTCACCCCGAGGACTGCGACGGCCCGGCTGGCCGCGACGCTGCCCGGAAAGTGGTTCCCCCACCCCTGCCATGAACTGTCTCGGGGGACCTCGTCGCGGTGGCAGGGCTCGGCGTCCGCGAGAGGGCGTCCGCGCGCGATGTCGCGGAGGCGGGTGGACCATAACCCGAGCGGGGCGGGAATGTCACGACCCGGTGACGGGCAGGTGCCCGGGACGTGACGAGCGCCACGCAGCGCCGCACCGCCCGCCGCACCCCGGCACCACCACCCGCACCCCGTGCGAGAGAGCCCCCGCGCGGGGTGCGCGGGGGCTCTGCGGGGGCTCTGCGGGGTCCTG
>NZ_JAAALL010000601.1 GCF_009906315.1 Kineococcus vitellinus
CACCACGGCCGCCGCCCAGGCCGTCGCCACCCCGGTGCCCCCTCCCGCCGGCGCGGCGAGCGCACCGGCGGTGGCGGCCAGCGCGAGGGTCACGGCCGCGGCGCCGAGCACGTGCAGCGCCGCCGTCCACGCCGCGGCGGCCGCCCGGGCGCGCTCGGCGCGGGCCAGCGCAGCCTGCCGGGCCTCCACGACCTCCAGCGGCCGCGCCGGGCGCAGCGTGGCCAGGTCCTCCACGGCCCCGAGCACCTCGACCGTGGCGGCGGCCAGGGCGCCCACCTGCTCGCGGTGCGCGCCCTGGCGGCGCTCGGCGCGGGCCGCGAGCGCCGGGGCGGCGAGCACGGCCAGGAGCAGGCCGGGCAGCGCGGCCAGCGGGAACCACGGTGCGGCGGCCGCCGCGGCGAGCGCCGCCGCGAGCAGCGCGACGAGCGTCACGGCCACCGGGTGGCGGAAGCGCAGCAGCCCGTCCACCCGGGCGTCGACGTCCTCGACCAGCTGCACGAGCAGCTCCCCGGAGCGGCCGGAGCGCTCGCGCAGCAGCGGACCCGGCAGGCGCGGCACGAGCGCGGCGACGACCTCGGAGCGCCACCGGGCCAGCCGCGCGAAGGCGCTGTCGTGGCTGAGCAGGCGCTCGGCGTAGACCAGCAGCGGGCGGGCGGTGGCGCTGGCGCGCACCAGGACCGCGGCCACCGACAGCGTCAGCACCGGGGGGCGGCCCGCCGCGGTGACCAGCAGCCAGGTCGCCGCGGCCGTCAGCGTCGTGGCCGCCAGCACCGCGGCCGCGCCGGCGGCCACCGCGAGCGGTCCGCGACCGCGGCGCAGCCGCACCGCGGCGGTGGGCGGGGT
>NZ_JAAALL010000602.1 GCF_009906315.1 Kineococcus vitellinus
GCCCCGGACCGCGCTGCACCGCAGCGCGACCGGGGCCGTCGTGCGTGCGGAGGCGTTGCGGCGCAACGCCTCGTCGCGACCGCCCCGACCCGCCCGCGGTGCCGCGGCGGGCCCGGGAACCGGCTGCGACACAGGGCAGCTGGCCGTGGTGCGGGCGGAGTCGATTGTGCCGCAACGACTCGCCGCCGCGCCGGTGGTGGACTCCGGTGATCGCTGGTCGTACCGTTCAACCGTCGGGCTCCTGCTCGGCTGTGCGCAGACGCTTGCGCGAGGACATGCACGGACGACCCGGTCCCCCCAGGAGGAGCCCCGTGAACAAGGCAGAGATGGTGGACGCCCTCGAGGCGCGCCTCGGCGGCAAGAAGCAGGCGGTGACGGCGGTCGAGGCGATCGTCGAGCTCATCACGCTGACCGTCGCCAAGGGCGACAAGGTGGCCATCAGCGGGTTCGGCACCTTCGAGAAGCAGGCGCGCAACGCCCGCACGGGCCGCAACCCGCGCACCGGCGAGGCCGTCAAGATCAAGAAGACCTCCGTGCCGCGCTTCCGCCCCGGCACGGCCTTCAAGGAGGTCGTCTCCGACTCCAAGGCGCTGCGCGCGTTCCAGGCGGCCGCCAAGGAGCGGACCACCGGCACGGCGACCGGGATCCGGGTGCCCTCCTCGGCGTCCACGGGCACCACCACCTCGTCGGCGACCTCGACGACGGCCAAGAAGGCGGCTCCGGCCACCAGGAGCACCGCCGCGAGCCGCACGGCTCCCGCGAAGAAGGCCGCCGCGGCGCCGGCGCGCAAGACCGCCGCCAAGACCGCCGCGGCCGCGGCGGTCTTGGCGGCGGTCTTG
>NZ_JAAALL010000603.1 GCF_009906315.1 Kineococcus vitellinus
GCCACACCCGCAGCGGCTCCTGCTCCGCGACCGCCGGGGCGCCGTCTCCGCGCGGGCCGCCGCCCCGGCGGTCGCGGAGCAGGAGCCGCTGCGGGTGTGGCCGTGGCTGGCCCTCGGCGTGGCCGGGGTGGCGCACTACGTGGCGCTGAGCGCGCTGGGGGTGCCGCCGTACCACTGGTACTACGCGGTGCTCGTCGCGCTGTCGACCTTCGTGGCGGTCGCCGCGCTGGGCGCCTGCTGGCGCGGGGTGCAGCTGCGCCCCGTCGGCCTGGGCGCGGCCGCCGCCGCCGCCGTCCTCGTCGTCACCAGCCTCGGGGCGGACCTGCGCGCGGGCACGCCCTGGCCGCTGGCGCCGATCCAGACGAACTGGGCCGAGTCCGCGCAGTACACGCGCATCGCGCGCGACGTGCAGGGGATCCTGCGCGAGCGGGGCGGTCCGCAGCACGTCACCTCGCCCGGGGAGATCGGCCACCTGGCCTTCGTCTGCGACTGCGTCGTCGACCACTTCGCCGACCCCGCGCGCGTGCAGCCGATGATCGACCAGGTCGAGGCGGAGGCCTCCCCGCTGGGGCGGCGGCTGCTGGAGTGGAACTTCACCCACCGCGACCGCGGTGCCGCGCCGGTGCCGGTGGCGGGGGAGCTGTTCCGCTACGACCGCGGCACCCAGCCGCCCGCCGCGCAGGGCCTGCCGACCTGGCCCGTCACGACGACGTGGGACGTGCCGCTCAGCGACATCGTCCTGCAGCCCGTGGGGGGCGCGTGAGCGAGGCGCTGCACAGCGAGCCGCCGGCGGCGGGCGCCGCCGTGGAC
>NZ_JAAALL010000604.1 GCF_009906315.1 Kineococcus vitellinus
TCTCCAGGCGCACCCCCGCACCCCCGCACCACCGTGCCCTTCGCGCTCGACGCCGAAGGGAACGCGGACTTCGACGCCGTCGACGTGCGGGTGCGCCTGGAGACCGACGCCACCCCCGGGCAGTTCGAGCGGCTGCGCGCCGAGGCCGAGCGCCGCTGCCCCGCGACGCAGCCGTTCGTGCGCAGCGGCCCGCGCTCCACCAGCGCCCGGGAGGCCGCCCCGCCGGCGTGAGCCCCGGGGTCGAGCGGGACGGACGGATCCGTCCGTTCCGCTTGACCCGCTCACTTCCGGTGACACAACGTGTGCTGGTGGCACCGTTGCTCGTCCCCTACCTGGCGGCGGGCGCCCTGCTGGCCGTCGCGGGGTGGGGCAAGCTGCGGCGCCCGGCCGCCACGGTGCAGGCCCTGCGCACGCAGGGGCTGCCGGTGCCCGCCGCGCTCGTGCGCCTCCTCGGCGCCGCGGAGCTCGCCCTGGCCCTCGCGGCGGTCGCCGGCCCGCCGCAGGCGGCGTGGGCGGTGGCGGCGGCCTACACCGCCTTCTCCGGCTTCGTGCTGCTCGCCCTGCTGCGCGGGCGGCCGCTGAGCTCGTGCGGCTGCTTCGGCGAGCCCGACCTGCCGCCCACCGCCGCGCACCTGGGCGTCACGGCCGCCGCCGCCCTCGTCGCGGTGCTCACCGCCCTGGCCCCGGCCGGCCCGCACTGGAGCGCGGCGGCCGGTGCGGGCGGTGCGCTCCTGGTCGCGGTGTTCGCCGCCGTGCTCGCCGGGCTGGCCCGGCGAGCACGGCGGCGAACAC
>NZ_JAAALL010000605.1 GCF_009906315.1 Kineococcus vitellinus
GACGGAGACCGCGGGGGCCGCGCCGAGCAGCACGGGCAGCGAGCGCACCCCCGCCGCGGCCAGCAGCAGGGCGCCCGGCAGCAGCACCCACAGCGCGGCCACGGCCAGCGTCGCGGCGTCGCCGGCGGCGCTGCCGCCGCTGATCCAGCCGGGCGCGACGGCGCCGAGCAGGGCGGTGCTCACCCGGGCACGCGCCCGGCGGCGACGGCCAGCACGACCCCGGCGGCCCGCTGCGCGGCCGCGGCCAGCGAGCCGTGCTCCAGCGCCCACGCGCGCAGCCGGGCGCGCTCGGCGGCGTCCGGCCGCCGCCAGGTGCGCAGCGCGGCGGCCACCGCCGCCGGGTCGTGCTCGACCGCGGCGCCGAGGCCGTGCGCGCGCACGGTGTCGCGGCCGCTGCCGGTCCCGGCGAAGAGCACGGGCGTGCCGCAGGCCGCCGCCGCGGCGATCTTGGTGGGGGCCATGAGGTCGTAGCCGGTGCCCGGCACCAGCGAGGCGAGCGCGACGTCGGCCCCGGCCAGCAGCCGGGCGGCCCGCTCGGGCTGGACGGTGCCGGGCAGCTCGACGGCGCCGGGGGCCAGCTCGGCGGCCAGCGCCCGCAGCCGCGGCAGGTCGACGCCGCCGCCGACCATCGTCAGCCGGGCGCCGGGGTCCTCGCGGGCCAGCTCGGCGAAGGCGCGCACGAACACCTCGGCGCCCTGCCACTCGGACATGGTCCCGCTGTAGACGGCCCGCAGGCCCCGGTGCGCCGGCGCGGCGGGGCCTGCGGGCCGTCTAC
>NZ_JAAALL010000606.1 GCF_009906315.1 Kineococcus vitellinus
CACCACCGCCCCGCGATGCCGGGCGACGACGCGCTCGTCGCGCTCGCCGGGGGCGTGGACCCCTCCGCCGTCCAGGAGGCCGCCCACGCCGCCGCGAGCGCCCTCGTGCACGGCGCCCGCTCGGCCCGGGACGCCGAGGTGACCCGCCGCGTCGTGCGCCTGGCGCAGGACGAGGGCCTGGAGGTCATCGCCCGGCTGTGGGCGGACGCCCCCGCCGACTCCCTGGCCGGAGCCCTGTGGCGGCTGTACGTGCTGCGCACGTGGGTGCAGCGCCAGCCCGTCGCCGTGGCCCGCCAGTACGCCGAGGGCCGCCACCACGTCCCCGTCCTGGAGGTCGTCGCCGGGGTCGGGGACCCGCCCGGGCCCCGCGAGGTCGTCGCCGTCGTCGACGCCGTGCTCACCGGGGTGGCCGAGGGCGACTTCGCCGTCACCCTGGAGCGCGCGGCGGCCTTCTGCCGCGTCGTGGCCGTCGGCCGCGCCCACCACGCCGACGACGCCGTCCCCCGCGAGCGCGAGGACGCCGCCGCCGCGCTGACGCTCTCGGCCGCGCGCCTGGTGCGCACCGCCGAGCAGCTGGAGGTCGTGGCGGCCCGCTGGCGCGCGGGCGAGCTGGGCTGACGCGCCGCCCGGCGCCGCGGGGGTGCCCCCGGCGGGCCCGGCTCGTTACAATGGGAGGGCGTCGGGCCGCGGTAGCCCCGGGTCCCAACTGAAGCCGCTACGAGCGGCGATGCGCCGTGAGGCGCTTCCCGGTCCGGCGCGCCCCTCCTCCCC
>NZ_JAAALL010000607.1 GCF_009906315.1 Kineococcus vitellinus
GTCCTGGCGTGGGGGCTGCTGGACGTGCCGGCCGAGCAGCGGCGCGCGAGCGCGGGCTGGGACCTGGCGGCCGGGGAGCACCTGCTCGTGGTGGGCACCGTCCGCAGCGGGCGCAGCACGCTGCTGCGCACGCTGGCGGCGCAGGCCGCGCGGTGCGCGGTGCCGGTGGAGGTGCACGTGCTGGACGCCGGGGGGCGCCTGGGCGACCTCGCGGGCACCGGCTGCACGGGCTCGGTCGTCGGCCGCGAGGAGGTGTGGCGGGCGGGCCGGCTGCTGCAGCGGCTGCAGGAGGAGGTGGAGCGGCGGCGCGCCCGCTTCGCCCGCGCGGGCGTGCCCGACCTGCCGGCCGAGCACGCCCGGGCCCGCGCGGCCGGGGAGGCGCTGGAGCCGTACCTGGTGCTGCTCGTCGACGGCTGGGACTCCTTCGCGGGCGCGCTCGCCGACGCCGAGCCCGGGTGCGGCGCCGACGCGCTGCTGCGGCTGCTGCGCGAGGCCTCGGCGGTCGGCGTGCGGGTGGCGCTGACCGGGGACCGGGCGCTGCTGACCGGTGCCGTGGCCTCCGCCTGCGGGCAGGTGCTGCTGCTGCGCCTGGCCGACCGCGCGGACGCGGCGCTGCTGGGCCTGCGGGCCGCGGAGCTGCCGCGGGCGGCGCCGCCGGGGCGCGGGGTGCTGGTGCGCGAGGGGGTCGCCCAGGAGGTGCAGGTGCTCGAGCCCGCGACGGTCCCGGGCCCCTGGGCGGGGCGGCCGGTGCGGGCTCGAGCACCTGCACCT
>NZ_JAAALL010000608.1 GCF_009906315.1 Kineococcus vitellinus
GGCCAACCCCACCGCGGACCCGGCTCCCGTCCCCACCGGGACCCCCACGGGAGTTCCGGCCCCGGCGCCGCCGCCCGCGCCGGTGCCCCCGCCGGTGCCCACGCCCACGACCGCACCTCCGCAGGAGTTCTCCAAGGTCTGCCTCGACCCGCCGCCGCTGCCCGGTTCCCTCCTGCCCGGCTGGGGCACCGAGTTCACCACCGCGACCGTCGTGCTCTCCCCGGACGAGCCGGACCGGCTGCCGTTCTGGTGGGAGCTCACCCCGGGGCAGCGCGCGTACGCCGACCGCGTCGAGCAGCGCGCCACGATCGACCGCGGTGCCGTCGTCACCTCGCCGTCGACCTCGCCGCGCATCGGGCAGACCATCGCCTTCAGCGTCGGCGACGCGCAGGCGCGCACCATCGGCGTCGGCGCCACGAGGATGCGCGCGGTGCTGGAGTCGCTGACGGTGGACACCGGCGAGGGCGGCCCGCCGGTGACGTGCACCGGCGGCGGGGTGCCGCTGGAGGCGGGTGCCACGCGCCGCACCGGCCCGGAGATCTGCTCGTTCACCTACCGCCGGACCTCCGGCGGGCACAGCTACGACGCCCCGGACACCTTCGAGGTGACGGCCACCGAGCGCTGGCGCATCGAGGTGAGCGTGGACGCCGGGCTCACCTGGGACCCCGAGCGCGTCGTCACCCTGCCCGTCACGACCGGGCTGCGCGTCACCGAGGTGCAGACCCTCGTCGTCCCGCTCCGCCCCGCCACCCCCGCACCGTGAGGCAG
>NZ_JAAALL010000609.1 GCF_009906315.1 Kineococcus vitellinus
AGCAGCACCGAGACGATGCGGTCCCGGTAGCCCGGCATGCGCATCTGCTCGCTGTCCACCCAGTTCTGCATGGTGCGGGCGATGGCGCTGACGAAGGCCGGCAGGGAGCGCGGACCGCCGTCCTCCAGGCCGCTGCGGTTGCGGGTCAGCCCGTCCTGCGCGCCGGTCGGCAGCGTCACCGCCTCCCGCTCGCCGCGCCGGGGGCGCAGGTTGATGGCGAAGCTGGGGCGCCGGGGCAGCGGCGCGTCGAAGAAGTGCAGCGGCATGTTGGAGGTGATGCCGCCGTCGGAGACCCACGTCTTCGCGGCCTGCACGCGAGGCAGTCCAGCGCCCACCGCGTCGAGCACCTCCTGCGCGCCGACGGAGCCGGCGGGCGGCACCCGGCGGTCCAGCCAGCGTTGCCAGGCGGCGCGGAAGGCGGTGTGCTCCGGGGTGCTGGTGTCGACGTCCCAGAGGGGGACGGCGCTGATCAGGACGGGGAAGCTCAGGCTCATCCGGGCCGCGACCACCACCGGCAGGTCCGCCACCGGCAGGCGGTGCAGACCCTGGTCGGCTGCCATCACCGCGATGACGTCGCCCACCGTGCGCACCCGCTGCGGCGGAGCGCTCTCCTGCGCCTGCACCGTCGATCGCACGATCGGCTCGGGGAACAGTTCCAGCCACTCCTGCTCGCGGAAGTACAGCAGTTCGTCCTCCACCGGGGGCAGCCGCCGCGGGCGGCCCTGCACCAGGTCGGTGGTCATGACCTCCAGGTTGACGGC
>NZ_JAAALL010000060.1 GCF_009906315.1 Kineococcus vitellinus
GTCCAGGGCGGGGCCGGTGAACTCCACCCGGGGGACGTCGGGGACGACGGCAGGACCCGCGTCACGCCCTCTGGCGTCCGCGTCCTGCCGTCCACCGGCGTCGTCGCCCCCCGGGCTCACCCGCCTACCGTACGAGACCCCAGCGGAATCCCACAGCCACCGCCTGCGCGCGGTCGGCGGCCTCGAGCTTGCGGAACAGCCGGCGGGCGTGCGTCTTGACGGTGTCCTCGGACAGGAAGAGCTCCCGGCCGATCTCCGCGTTGCTGCGCCCGCGGCTCATGCCGACGAGCACCTGCTGCTCGCGCTCGGTGAGGACGGGCGCGCGGCCCGTCAGCACCGCGCGGGCGCGGTTGCCGCCGCGGCGGCGCGAGACGTCCTGCAGGGCCTGGAGCACGGCCGTGGCCAGCTCCTCGCGCGAGACGTCCTTGACGAGGTACCCGCGGGCGCCGGAGGCGACCGCACGGGCCACGCCGTCGCCGTCCTCGGCCATCGTCGCCATGAGCACGTTGGCCTCGGGGTGGCGCGCGAGCAGCCGCCGGGCCGCCTCGACGCCACCGATGCCGGGCATCCGCACGTCCATGATCACGAGCGAGGGACGCTCGACGGGCCAGCGCTGCAGCGCCTCCTCGCCGGAGGCGGCCCCCACGACCCGGGTCACGCCCGGGACGGCGGCGACCATGCGCCGCATGGCTTCACGAGCGAGTGGAAGGTCATCACAGACCAGAACCGTTGCCACCACGACCTCTTCCCTGTGTCGGTGGAGCGGGGCCGTCCGTGGCCTCGCCGCGGCGCACGTCGGGTGCGCCACACAGGGAGTTGTCGGCAGGTGGTCGCCCGGTCCTGAGCCTGCCGCGGCACGAACCTGCGGCGGGCGCGCCGGAGCCGCCCGCGCGCTCAGGCCCGGACGGCCTGCGCGCAGCGGGCGACCGCGCCGGCGAGGTCGCCGGCGTGCTCGCAGCCCGGCAGGCGCTCGAGCGCGTCGGCGGGCCAGCCCGCGCCGCAGAGCACCACCAGCGGGGCGGGCCGCACGCGCAGCAGGTCGGCGAGCTCGTCGAGCACGGCGCCGCCGGGGGCGGAGGCGGCGTGCACGAGCACGGCCGGGGGACGGGCCCGGCGCACCGCGGCGGTCAGCACGCGCACGGGCACGCCGTCGCCCAGGGCGCGGGCACCGGCGCCGGTCTCGGCGAGCGCGGCGGCCGCCGCGAGCAGCACCGGCCCGTGCGAGCGGGCGTCCACCCCCGCCAGGAGCACGGCGCGCTCGCCCCCGGCGACCGGCAGCGCGGCCAGGGCGCGGGCGACGGCCTCGTGCAGGGCGGCGTCGCGGGTGGCCAGCGCCGGCCCGAGCACCGCGTCCCAGGCGGGGGCGACCCCGCGGCTGCGCACCTCCTCGCCGAAGCGGTCCGCGAGGCTGCTGACGGCCCAGTCGGCGGCCTCGTCCGCGCCGCGCGCGCCCGGCGGCGACGGGCGGCTCTCGGCGTCCTCGGACTCGTCCTCCTCGCCCTCGTCCGCCTCCGCGCCCCCCTCGTCCGCCTCCGCGCCCTGCCCGGCGTCCTCCGCGGGCCCGGCCCCGGCCGCCAGGCTCGCCAGCGGTTCCAGCCCCAGGACCGGCGCGTCGCCGGACAGGGCCGCCAGGCCGCCGGAGCCGGGACCCGCGATGGCGGCCGCGTCGGTGACGGCGGCCTCGATGACCGCGGCCGGGATGGTGGACACGCTGGCCAGCGCGAACCCGCCGTCGGCGACGGCGGTGGTCGCGGCGATCCGGGCGGCCTCGGCCGGTGCGACGCCCTCGAGGGTCAGCCGGCGCATGACGACCAGGCGGGCGAGGTCGGAGGAGGAGTAGCGCCGGTGCGCGCCGGCGGTGTGCTCGGAGGGGCCCAGCCCGTAGCGGCGGTCCCAGGTGCGCAGGGTGGCCGGCGCCACGCCCAGCCGGCGGGCGACGGCGGCGACGGTCAGCGTCATGCGCGGGGCCGGCGGCACGGCAGCTCCCTGAGCCGAGGAGGACACCTGCCGATCCTCCCAAGCCGCGGGGCACCCCGCCACTCACCCCGGGCCCGGGGGTTGTTCACGGTTGTTCAGCGGGTCGCGCGCGGGGGCCGCGGGGTGTGAGGCCGCTCACCCCGTCGTCCACAGGGTTGTTCACGGGTTGTGCACCGTCGCGTCGCCCGGGAGCCCGCGTCCCCGCTGCTCAGGCCGTTCTCGGCCCCCCGGGCGGGGTGACCCGGGGGTGGCGCGGGGTCGACGCGGTGGCGACGCGGTCCGATCGCCGTGAACAACTTCGATCCAGGGGCTTGAACAACTTCTGGCGCGGTTGTAGCTTCATCCTCAGTCAGCAAGATCCCTCCCCACCCAGGAGCGCACCATGGCCGAGATCTCCCGCCTCCCCGGACCCGTCGCCGACATCTGGGAGTGGCAGCTGGACGGCTCCTGCCGCGAGGCCGACCCGAACCTCTTCTTCCACCCCGAGGGCGAGCGCGGCCCCGCCCGCCGCAACCGCGACGCCGCCGCCCAGGCCATCTGCGCCACCTGCCCCGTGCTGCAGCAGTGCCGCGAGCACGCCCTCAAGGTGCGCGAGCCCTACGGCGTGTGGGGCGGGCTCACCGAGGACGACCGCGAGGCCGTCTACGCCACCGAGCGCCGCCGCGCGCTGCGCATCGCCAGCTGACGCCCGTCGTCGAGCACCGTGCGCGGTGTGGTGCGGCGCGCGGGACGACGGAAGGCCCGGCCCCCTCGGGGGACCGGGCCTTCGTCGTGAGCGGAGGGGTCAGTGGCCGTGGCCGTGACCGTGGCCCGCGCCGCCGTTGACGGCGAGGTCCTCCTCCTTCTTGTCCACGACGAGGGTGTCGGTGGTCAGGACCATCGACGCGATCGACGCGGCGTTGCGCAGCGCGGAGCGGGTCACCTTGACGGGGTCGATGACCCCGGCGGCCAGCAGGTCGACGTACTCGCCGGTCGCGGCGTCCAGGCCGTTGCCGGGCTCGAGCGCGCGGACCTTCTCGACGACGACGAAGCCCTCGAGACCGGCGTTCTCCGAGATCCAGCGCAGCGGCTCGGTGGCCGCCTTGCGCACGAGGGCGACACCGGTCGCCTCGTCGCCGCTGAGGCCCAGGCCGTCCTCGAGCACGGAGACGGCGTGCACCAGGGCGGAGCCGCCGCCGGCGACGATGCCCTCCTCGATCGCGGCGCGCGTCGCGGAGACGGCGTCCTCGATGCGGTGCTTCTTCTCCTTGAGCTCCACCTCGGTGTGCGCGCCGACCTTGATGACGACGACGCCGCCGGAGAGCTTGGCGAGGCGCTCCTGCAGCTTCTCGCGGTCCCAGTCGGAGTCGGTGCGCTCGACCTCGGCCTTGATCTGGGCCACGCGGCCGGCGACGTCCTCGGAGGAGCCGGCGCCGTCGACGATCGTGGTGTCGTCCTTGGTGACCGTCACGCGGCGGGCGGTGCCCAGCGCGTCGAGGTCGACCTGGTCGAGCTTGAGGCCGACCTCCTCGGCGACGACCTGCGCGCCGGTGAGGGTGGCGATGTCCTGCAGGATCGCCTTGCGGCGGTCGCCGAAGCCGGGGGCCTTCACCGCGACGGCGTTGAAGGTGCCGCGGATCTTGTTGACCACGAGGGTGGACAGCGCCTCGCCGTCGACGTCCTCGGCGATGATCAGCAGCGGCTTGGAGGACTGCAGGACCTTCTCCAGCAGCGGCAGCAGCTCCTGCACCGTGGAGATCTTGCCCTGGTGGACCAGCACGTAGGCGTCCTCCAGGACGGCCTCCTGCCGGTCGGCGTCGGTGACGAAGTAGGGCGAGATGTAGCCCTTGTCGAACTGCATGCCCTCGGTGAAGTCCAGCTCCAGCGCGGTCGTGGAGGACTCCTCGACCGTGATGACGCCGTCCTTGCCGACCTTGTCGAAGGCGTCGGCGAGCAGCTGGCCGACGGCGGGGTCCTGCGCGGAGATCGTCGCGACGTGGGCGATGTCGCCCTTGCCGTCGACGTCGCGGGCCAGCGACAGGAGCTTGTCGCTGACGGCCTCGACGGCCGCGTCGATGCCGCGCTTGAGGCCGGACGGGGCCGCCCCGGCCGCGACGTTGCGCAGGCCCTCCTTGACCATGGCCTGGGCCAGGACGGTCGCGGTGGTGGTGCCGTCACCGGCGACGTCGTTGGTCTTGGTGGCGACCTCCTTGGCGAGCTGGGCGCCGAGGTTCTCGTACGGGTCCTCGAGCTCGACCTCGCGGGCGATGGTGACGCCGTCGTTCGTGATCGTCGGCGCACCCCACTTCTTGTCGATCACCACGTTGCGGCCCTTGGGGCCGAGGGTGACCTTGACGGCGTTGGCGAGCGCGTCGACACCGCGCTCCAGCGACTTGCGGGCGGTGTCGTTGAACGACAGCTGCTTGGCCATGTGGTGCGTTCTCCTTCTGAGCTCGGCAGCGGACGAGGAACGCCCCGGGCGCCCGGTGGTGGGCGCCCGGGGCGTCAGGACCTCGTGCCGCTTACTTGGCGACCTTGGCGAGGACGTCGCGCGCCGAGAGGATCAGCAGCTCGTCGCCGCCGTACTTCACCTCGGTGCCGCCGTACTTGGAGTAGATGACCTTGTCGCCGACGCTGACGTCGACGGGCACGCGGTTGCCGTTGTCGTCCACGCGACCCGGGCCCACGGCCAGGACCTCGCCCTCCTGGGGCTTCTCCTTGGCGGTGTCCGGGATGACGAGACCGGAAGCGGTCGTCTGCTCCGCGTCGAGCGGCTTGACGACGATGCGGTCCTCGAGCGGAGTGATGGAGACCGACACTGGTGCGGCCCTCCCCTTCTCTGTCGCGTACTCGTGCGGGAAGGTCGGCTGCGAGGTGGCGGACGACCGTCGTCGCGGGTGCCGGGCGGCCACTGCCTCGCGGTTGGCACTCCCATGGGGGGAGTGCCACCGACGCTGCTCCCGAACGCTAGCACTCACGTCGGCCGAGTGCCAGATCCGGGCCCGCCCTGGCAGCATCGCCCGGGTGAACGTCCCCGACGTCGACGCCCTGACCTCCCCCGCCGGGCGCGCGCTGCTCGACGAGCTCGCCGGCAGCGCCGCCGAGGACCCCGTCGCCCTCGCCCAGCGGCTGCGCCGCGCCGGCCACGACCCGCACCTGGCGGCGCTGGCCACCACGCAGGTGCGGCTGCGCGAGCGGGCCGCGCTCAAGCTCGGCCCCCGCGCGCACGGGCTGCTGCTGACGCCCGCCGGCACCGAGCAGGCCACCCGGGCCGTCGTCGCCGCCGAGCACGCGCGCCGCTTCGCGGCCGCCGGGGTGCGCCGCGTGGCCGACCTCGGCTGCGGGGTGGGCGCGGACTCGCTGGCCTTCCTGGACGCCGGCCTGGACGTGCTGGCCGTCGACGCCGACCCCGTGACCGCGGCCGTCGCCGCCCACAACCTCGGCCGCCCGGTGCGCTGCGCCGACGTCACCGCCGGCGTCACCGGGGAGCTGGCCGGGGGCGACGGCGCGTGGTTCGACCCCGCCCGGCGCACGGGCTCGGGGCGGCGGGTCTTCGACCCGGAGGCCACCTCCCCCCCGCTGTCGTTCGTGCTGGCCACCGCGGCCCGCGTGCCCGCCACGGGCGCCAAGCTGGCCCCCGGCGTGCCGCACGCCGCGCTGCCCGCGGGCGCGGAGGCGCAGTGGACGTCCGTGGACGGCGAGGTGGTGGAGTGCGCGCTGTGGCACGGGCCGCTGGCGCGCCCGGGTACCGCGCGCAGCGCGCGGGTGGTGCGCGGCGGGCGCGTCGACGAGCTCGACGACACCGACCTGCCGCAGGCGCCGGTGGGGCCCGTCGGGGAGTTCCTGCACGAACCCGACGGCGCGGTGATCCGCGCGGGCCTGGTCGGGCGCGTCGCCGCCGACCTCGGCGGCCGGCTGCTCGACGAGACGATCGCCTACGTCAGCACCGACGCGCCCGCGCCCTCGCCGTTCGCGCGCGGTTACCGGGTGCTGGAGGTCATGCCGTTCGGGCTGAAGCCGCTGCGGGCGCGCCTGCGCGCGCTCGACGTGGGGGCGCTGACGGTCAAGAAGCGCGGCACGGCCGTCGACCCCGACCAGCTGCGCCGGCAGCTGGCGCTGAAGGGCTCGCGGCCGGCGACGATCGTGCTGACCCGGCTGGCGGGCCGGCAGTCGGTGCTGGTCGTGGAGCCGCTGGGCGCGCAGCCCCTCAGCCCCTCTGGTCCGCCCGCAGGTCCGCCCGCATGATGAGCGCGTCCACGTCCTCGGGCTGGTAGTAGCGCGCGCGGCGGGCGATCTGCTCGAAGCCCTCGCCGCGGTACAGCGCCTGCGCGGGGGCGTTGTCGGCGCGGACCTCCAGCAGCAGCCGGGCGGCGCCGGCCTCGCGCGCCGCCGTGCGCAGCGCGCGCAGCAGCCGGCGCCCCAGGCCCCGGCCCTGCGCGGTGCGCGCGACGCCGATCGTCTGCACGTCGGCGTCGGCGCCCGCGACGAGGATCCCGCCGTAGCCGACGACGTCCTCGCCGCCGGGCTGCACGGCGACGAGGAACGTCCGGTTGGGCTGGGCCAGCTCGCCCCAGAAGGACTCCACCGACCAGGCGCTGCGCCCGAACAGGTCGGCCTCCAGGGCGTGCACGGCGGCGACGTCCCACCAGCGCATGCGGCGCAGCGCGGGGGCCGCGGCGGGTTCGCTCACCGGGCCAGCCTAGGAGCGCTCAGCGCTCCGTCGTGCGCTGCGGGTCCACGGGCAGCTGGACGCCGCCGGAGCGCTCGGCCAGCAGCGCGTCCGCGCTGATGCGGAACTTCGCGGTGCCCAGCATCAGGACGGCCGCCACGAACGGCAGGACGCCCAGGGCGGCGATGCCGGCCGTGTCCGAGCCGGTCGCGTCGGCGATCCGCTCGCGCAGGATCGGGGCGACGAACCCGCCGAGGTTGCCCAGGGAGTTCACCAGCCCGATGCCGGCGGCCGCGGCCGTGCCGGTGAGGAACGCCGTCGGGTAGGACCACGTGATCGGCCCGATGCCCAGGAACGAGGCCACCGCGAGGGTGATGAAGAGGATGCCGAGCAGGGCGTAGCCGTTGGTCCCGGCCCACGCGGAGCCGAAGATGAACAGGCCGGTGGTCACGAACAGCAGCGCGCCCCAGGTGCGGCGGCGGCGGACGGTCACCGCGTGCCGGCCGACGAAGTAGCAGGAGAAGATGCCGACGAACCACGGGATCGCGGTGATGAGGCCGACCTCCCAGCCGACCTCGCGGCCCACCAGGCCGGAGACCTGGCTGGGCAGGCCGAACGTCACGCCGTAGACGGCGATCTGCAGGCAGAAGTAGATGACGGTGAAGTACCAGACCTTGCCGTTGCGCATGGCCGCCCACACGCCCTTGGGGCCGTCGTCGTGCTTGACGGCGTTCTCGTCGACCATGACGTCGCGCAGCGCGGCCTTCTCCTGCGCGTCCAGGAACTTCGCGTCCTGCGGGGAGTTCACGAGGAAGAAGAACGCCGCGATGCCGGCGACCACCGCCAGCAGCCCCTCGACGGCGAACATCAGCTGCCAGCCGGCGATCCAGTCCGTGCGGTCGCCGATCGACAGCAGCGCCCCGGACAGCGGGGAGCCGATCATCTGCGAGAACGGCTGCGCCAGGTAGAAGATGGCGAACATCCGCACGCGCTCGCGGTTGGGGAACCACTCCGCGAGGAACATGATGATGCCCGGGAACAGCCCGGCCTCGGTGATGCCGAGCAGGCAGCGCAGCACGATGAACGAGGTCTCGCCCTGCACGAACGCGAAGCAGGTGGAGACGATCCCCCAGCTGATGGCGATGCGGGCCAGCCACGCCTTGGCCCCGAACCGCTGCAGCGCCAGGTTGCTGGGGATCTCGAAGATCGCGTAGGCCAGGAAGAACACCCCGGCGCCGAACGCGTAGGCCGCCGCGGAGATGCCGCGGTCCACCTCCAGCGCCTCGGTCGCGAAGCTGACGTTGGTGCGGTCCAGGAAGGCGACGACGTACAGCACGACGATCATCGGCATGAGCCGCCGGGACGCCTTGGAGATGGCCGAGCGCAGTTCGGGTGATTGCAGCCGGGCGTGCGTGGCGCCGGACGGGTCGGCCGTCGGACCGGTCATGGGAGCTCCTCTTCGAACGCGGGGAGCGCGCGGCCGCGGATCCGCCGGCGGTTCGACGCGGCGCGGAGGCGCTCGGATATTCGATAGAGAACTCCCCGTGACCGTGCTCTGTCAAACGGGTGATCGCGGGCCGCGGGCCCTCAGGCGGTGACGCGCTTGCGGGCACCGGGCACGGTCGCGTCCGGGCGGCGCAGGTACAGCGGCTCGGGCGGCAGCAGCTCCCAGGCGCCCCGCCCGGCGAGGGCGTCGAGCACCAGCAGCGCCAGCGCCCCCCCGTCGACGTCGAAGGGCCCGGTGGCCGGCCCCAGGGCGTCCGGGTGCAGCTGCGTGCCGCGCCCCACCACCGGCAGCCCGGCGCGCTCGACGGCGGCGGGGGCGACCACGTCCGGGCCCGCGGTGCGGCGCACCCCCCGCCCGTCCGCGACGTAGCGGGCGGTGTGCACCTCGCGGCGGCGGGCGTCGGTGGCCACCAGGAACTCCCCCGACAGCCCGCCGGCGACGGCCTGCGCGGCGAGCACGTCCAGCGAGCAGACCCCGTGCACCGCCGCCCCCCACGCCAGCGCCAGCGTGCGCGCCGTCGCCAGCCCGACCCGCAGGCCCGTGTAGGGGCCCGGCCCCACGCCGACGGCGACGTCGGTGACCTCGGTGCGCTCGCGGCCGGCGGCGGCGAGCACCTCGGCGACGGTGGGCACGAGGACCTCGGTGTGGGAGCGGGCGTCGCCCGCGCGGCGGGCGGCCAGGACCCGCTCCCCGTCGCAGACGGCGACCGCAACGCCGTCGGTGGCCGTGTCGATCGCGAGCAGCAGCACGCGGGGATCCTAGGCCGCCGCGGGGTCGGCGAGCGCGCTCACGCCGGGTCCGCGCCCGCTCGCGGGCCCAGGTCCCGGGCCAGGCCGGCCCAGCGCGCGCCGACCCCGCGCAGGCGCACCGTGCGCGGCTCCACGGGTTCCTCGTCGCTGGCCGCCGCGCTCGCCCCGTGCGGGCGCAGCAGGTCCACCTCCAGGCGCTCCCCCGCCAGCTCCTCCACCAGCCCGCGGCCCCACTCCACGACCGTGACGGCCTCCTCGGCGGAGGCGTCGAGGTCGAGGTCGTCGACCTCGGCGAGCGAGCCGAGGCGGTAGGCGTCCACGTGCACCAGCGGCGGCCCGCCCCGCAGCGAGGGGTGCACGCGGGCGATGACGAAGGTCGGCGAGGTCACCGGCCCCCGCACGCCCAGCCCCTCGGCCAGCCCGCGGGTGAGCGTCGTCTTGCCGGCGCCCAGGTCGCCGGCGAGCACCAGCAGGTCCCCCGCGCGCAGCAGCGCGCCCAGGCGCGCGCCGAACGCCGCGGTGTCCCGCGGCCCGGCCAGCACCAGCTCCAGCGCGCTCACCGGCGCCGCCGCCGGGTGCGCCGGGGCAGCGGCACGACGACCTCGTGCAGCGCGGCGGCGCGGCGGGCCTCGCAGCGGGTCAGCAGCCGCTCCAGGCGGGCCGTGACGACCGCCGGGTGCTCCAGCATCAGCAGGTGCCCGGCGCCGCGCACCAGCACGTGCTCGGCGCCGGGGAGGGCGTCGGCGATCTCGCGCGAGTGCGCGGCGGGGGTCATGAGGTCGCGCTCGGCGGCCAGCACGAGCGCGGGACGGCCCGCCAGCGCCCGCAGCGCCTCGCGCTCGTCGAGCGCGCTGAAGGCCGGCAGCAGCTCGGCGACGACCTCGGTGGGGGTCTGCGCCATCATCCGGCCGGCCAGCCGGATGAGCTCCGGGGAGACCGGGCCGGCGAAGTTCCAGTGCCGCACCAGCAGCTGCTCCAGGTCCGCGCCCAGGCGGCGGCTGCGCTCCAGCACGTCCGCGCGCGGCGCCGCCCGCTCCAGGGCCAGCTCCGCCCAGCGCACCAGGTGGTGCCCCAGCAGCGGCAGCCCGTGGTCGGCGGCCGCGAGCCCGCCCGCGCTCGTGGCCACGAGGGCCACCGCCTCCACGCGCGCCAGCAGGTCCGGGCGGCGCACCGCCAGCTCCATGACCGTCATGCCGCCCAGGGAGTGGCCCACGAGGACCAGCGGGCCGTCGGGCGCGACCCGGTCGAGCACCTGCCCGAGGTCGTCGGCGAGCCGGGCGATCGTCAGGCTCCCGGCGGGACCGCGCTCGGAGCGGCCGTGCCCGCGCTGCTCGGGCAGCACCAGGCGGTGGCGCCCGCGCAGCGCCAGCCGCTGGAAGTGCCAGGCGTCGGCGCTGAGGGCGTAGCCGTGGCAGAGCACCACCGCGGGCGCGTCGGCGCGGTCGGCGGGGTCCACCTCCACGTGCAGGCGCACGCCGTCGTCGGTGAGCACCTCCACCGGCTCGCCGCTCAGCGGGTGCAGCTCCTCGCGGCGGGCGGCGGGGCGGTGGCCGCGCGCGGCGCGCAGCGCCGGCCTCACGCCCCCGCCCCCGCGGTGCTCGGGACCGGCCGGTCCGCCGGCCGGTCCGCCGGCCGGCCCGCCGGCCGGTCCGCCAGGGCGCCCACGTAGCGGCGGGGCACCCGCGCGCCGATGCGGGTGACGACCTCCCAGGAGATCGTCCCGGCGGCCCGCGCCCAGTCGTCGGCCGTGGCCTCCCCCGACGTGCCGGGCCCGAAGACGAGCGCCGGGTCGCCGGGGGCCGCGTCGTCGTCGCCGAGGTCGACGACGACCTGGTCCATGCACACGCGCCCGGCGATGCGCCGGCGGGCGCCGGCGACGAGCACCTCCCCCGAGCGGGTGCCGTCCCAGGAGGCGTGCCGCGGCAGCCCGTCGCCGTAGCCGACGGGCACGAGGCCGAGGGTGGTCTCGCGCGGCACCTGGTAGGTGAGCCCGTAGGACACCCCCGCACCCTGCGGCACCCGGCGCACGTGGGCCAGCCGGGCCGCCAGCGCCATCGCCGGCACCAGGCCCAGCTCGGCGCCGGAGGCGCGCTCCGGGGAGGGGCTCAGCCCGTAGAGCGCCAGCCCGGCGCGCACGAGGTCGTAGCGCGCCTGCGGCACGAAGAGGGCGGCGGCGGAGTTGGCGTGGTGGCGCAGGCCCGGGTCGACGCCGTGGCGGCGGGCCAGCTCCAGGGCCTCCTCGAAGGCCGCCAGCTGGGCGGGCACCGAGGGGTCGCCCGGCACGTCCGCGCTGGCGAAGTGCGCCCACGTGCCGCGCACCCGCACGAGGCCGTCGGCGACGTGCTCCGCCACCGCGTCCAGCAGCGCCGGCCACTCCGCGGGCGAGGCGCCGCCGCGGGACATGCCGGTGTCGACCTCCAGGTGCACCTGCGCGGTGGTGCCGGTGGCGCGGGCCGCGGCGACGACCTCCTCCAGCGCCCACAGCGCGGCCACCGACAGGTCCACCCGCCGGGCGAGGGCCGGCGCCAGGTCGGTGCCGGGGGTCAGGAGCCAGGCCAGCAGGTCCGCCTCGACGCCCGCGGCGCGCAGCGCGAGGGCCTCGTGGACGTGCGCGACGCCCAGCCACGTGGCCCCGGCGGCGAGCGCGGCGCGCGCCACCGGCACCAGGCCGTGCCCGTAGGCGTCGGCCTTGACCACGGCCATCACCTGCGCGGGCGCGACCGCGGCGCGGACCACGCCCACGTTGTGCGCCACGGCGTCCAGGTCGACCACCGCCTCGGCCGGGACGCCGGGCAGCGGTGCTCGCTCGGGTGCTCGCCCGGGAGCCCCCACCGGTTGCTCTGCCACGTCCCGACGGTACCCGCCCGCACCTCAGCGGCCCGGGACCTCCCCGCCGGGCCAGCCCGGCAGCGAGGTGAGGGCCGCGGGCACGGCGTCGGCGACGTCCAGGGCCGCGAGCGGCCCGCCCGCGGAGGCCAGCGCCGCGGCCCAGCCGTGCAGCGCGGCGGCGTCGGCGGCGACCTCGGCGGGCGGGTCGTGCGGGCGCCCGGCCAGCGCCGCCCCGAGGATGCCGGCCAGCACGTCCCCGGCCCCCGCGGTGGACAGCCACGGCGGCGCGGTCGCGGCGGTGAGCACCCGCCCCGCGCCGACGACGGTGGTCACCGCGCCCTTGAGCAGCACCGTCGCCCCGGTCGCCTCGTGCACCCGGCGCGCGTGCGCCAGCGGGTCGGCCTCCACCTCGGCGCGGGAGGCCTCCTCGCCCAGCGCGGCCAGCAGCCGGGCCAGCTCCCCGGCGTGCGGGGTCAGCACGTGCTGCGGGCCGAGGGTGGCCGGCAGGCCGCCGAGGGCGCCGGCGTCCACGACCGCGGGCTCGCCAGAGGCGAGCGCGTCGCGGATGCGCGCCTGCTGCTCGCCGTCGTCGGGGCTGACCCCCGGGCCCAGCACCCAGGCCTGCACCCGGCCGGTGCCGACGACGGCCTCGGGGCGGCGCAGGCGGACGACCTCGGCCGGGTGCTCCGGCCCGGCGTAGCGCACCATCCCGGCACCGGCGCGCACGGCCGCCTCGACGGCCAGCACGGCGGCGCCGGTGTAGTCGGGGCCACCGGCGACGACCCCGACGACGCCGCGGGAGTACTTGTCGTCGCCCGCCCCGGCGCGCCGCCAGCGGCGGGCCACGTCGGCGAGCTCGACGCGCTCCACCGCCGGGGCGCCCAGCAGGCCGGCGACGCCGATGTCGGCCACGACCAGGCGCCCGCACAGCCCGGCCGCCGGCCCCAGCAGGTGCGCGGGCTTGGCGGTGCCGAAGGTGACGGTGAGGTCGGCGGGCAGGACGGTGCCGCCCACGGCGCCGGAGTCGGCGTCCAGGCCGCTGGGCAGGTCGACGGCGACGACCAGCGGAGCCCGCTCCCCGGCGGCGGCCAGCGCGGCGGGCAGCGCGAGCAGCGGGGCGCGCAGACCACCGCGACCGCCGATGCCGGCGACGCCGTCCACCAGCAGGTCGGCCGCGGCGCAGGTGCTCTCGTCGCCCGGGGCCCACTCGCGCACCCGCGCGCCGGCGGCGCGGGCGGCGCGCTCGCCCGCGGCGTGGGCGGTGGCGGCGGTGCGCAGCGCGAGGACGGCGACGCCGCGGCGGGCCAGCCGGGCGGCGGCCAGCAGGGCGTCCCCGCCATTGTCGCCGGAACCGGCGAGGACGACGACGCGGCGCCCCACCAGGCCGCCGGCGCGGCGGCGCAGCGCGCGGGCGCACTCGACGTCCAGGGCCGCGGCGGCCCGCTGCATGAGCGCGTCCGGGGCCAGCAGCGCCAGGGCGGCCCGCTCGGCGGCGCGGACGGAGTCGGCGGGGTGCGCGGCGATCACGGCAGCGAGCCTGGCACCGCGGGGCGCCCGGCGCCCTTCGGCGAGGGCCCGCTCAGCGCCCCTCGGCGACGACCACGGCGCTGGCGATGCCCGCGTCGTGGGACAGGGAGAGGTGGAAGCGCTCCACGCCCATCTCGTCGGCGATCTTCTTGGCGCTGCCCCGGACGACGACCTCGGGGCGGTGGCCCTGCTCGCGCTCGACGACGACGTCGCGCCAGACCAGGCCCACCGGCGCGCCCAGCGACTTGGCGAGCGCCTCCTTGGCGGCGAAGCGCGCGGCCAGCGACTCCGGCGGCAGCCCCCGCTCGCCGTCCCCGAACAGCCGGTCCAGCAGCCGCGGCGTGCGCTGGACCTGCCGCACGAACCGCGCGATGTCGACGACGTCGATGCCCACTCCGACGATCATTGCCTCAGCCTCCTCCGCCGGCGTCACGGTCCCACGCTCGCCCGCGACCGCCCGCGGCGGGGTGCTCCCCGCGGGGGAGCCCCGTCGCGGCGGGCGGGGCTCACTCGACGGTGACCGACTTGGCGAGGTTGCGCGGCTGGTCGACGTCCAGGCCCTTGGCGGTGGCCAGCTCGCAGGCGAACACCTGCAGCGGGACCACGGCCAGCAGGGGCGAGAGCAGCGTGGAGGTGCGCGGGATGCGGATGACCACGTCGGCGTACGGCTCGACGTCGGTGTCGCCGTGCTCGGCGATGACCAGGGTCCGCGCCCCGCGCGCGCGCACCTCCTGGATGTTGGAGACGACCTTGGAGTGCAGCGAGTCGCGCCCGCGCGGGCTGGGCACCACGACGAACACCGGCTGGCCGGGTTCGACGAGCGCGATCGGGCCGTGCTTGAGCTCGCCCGCGGCGAAGCCCTCGGCGTGGATGTAGGCGAGCTCCTTGAGCTTCAGCGCCCCCTCCATGGCCACGGGGTAGCCGACGTGGCGGCCCAGGAAGAGCACCGAGCGGGTGTCGGCCATGTACCGGGCGATCTCGCGGACCTGCTCGAGGCCGTCGAGGACCTGGCGCACCTGGCCGGGGATCTCGTGCAGCTGGGCGAGCACGTCGGCGACCTCGTCGGCGAACTTGTTGCCGCGCAGCTGCGCCAGGTACAGCCCCAGCAGGTAGCAGGCGGTGATCTGGGCCAGGAACGCCTTGGTGGAGGCGACGGCGATCTCCGGGCCGGCGTGGGTGTAGAGCACCGCGTCGGACTCGCGGGGGATGGTGGAGCCGTTGGTGTTGCAGATGGCCAGCACCTTCGCGCCCTGCTCGCGGGCGTGGCGGACGGCCATGATGGTGTCCATCGTCTCGCCGGACTGCGAGATCGCCACGACGAGGGTGCGCTCGGAGACGACGGGGTCGCGGTAGCGGAACTCGTGGGCCAGCTCCACCTCGACGGGGATGCGGCACCAGTGCTCGATGGCGTACTTGGCGACCTGCCCGGCGTAGGCGGCCGTCCCGCAGGCGATGACGACGATCTTGTCGACGCTGCGCAGCTCCGCCTCGGAGATCTTCATCTCGTCCAGCTGCAGCCGGCCCTCGGCGTCGGTGCGCCCGAGCAGGGTGTCGGCGATCGCCTGCGGCTGGTCGTGGATCTCCTTGGCCATGAACGAGGGGAACCCGCCCTTCTCGGCGGCCGCGGCGTCCCAGTCGACGTGGAAGCGGCGCCCCTCGCGGGGGGTGCCGTCGAACCCGGTGACGACGACGTCGTCGGCGGTGATGGTGACGATCTGGTCCTGGCCCAGCTCCAGGGCCTCGCGGGTGTGCGCGATGAACGCCGCCACGTCCGAGCCGAGGTAGTTGGCGCCCTCGCCCAGCCCCACGACGAGCGGGGAGTTGCGGCGCGCGCCGACGATCGTGCCGGGCTCGTCGGCGTGCACGGCCAGCAGCGTGAACGCGCCCTCGAGCCGGGCGCAGACCGCGCGCATCGCGGCCGCGAGGCCGGCGGCCGGGTCGGCGGCGTGCGCGCGGCCGAGCAGGTGGGCGACGACCTCGGTGTCGGTCTCGCTGGTGAACGGCGTCCCGGCCTCCAGCAGCTCGGCGCGCAGGAGCGCGAAGTTCTCGACGATGCCGTTGTGGATGACCGCGAGGCGGCCGGAGGCGTCCAGGTGCGGGTGGGCGTTGGCGTCGGTCGGCCCGCCGTGGGTGGCCCAGCGGGTGTGGCCGATGGCCGTGGCCGCCGCGGGCAGCGGGTCGGCGCCGAGGACCTCGACGAGGTTGGCGAGCTTGCCGGCCTTCTTGCGGGTCTGCACCCCGCCGCCCGCCACGACGGCGATGCCCGCCGAGTCGTAGCCGCGGTACTCCAGCCGGCGCAGGCCCTCGAGGACGACCTCGGTGCCGTCCACCCCCGCGCCGCCCGCAGCCGGCGTCCCCACGTACCCGACGATTCCGCACATGCTCCCGAGGGTACGGTCCCGCGCGCGGGCGGCGGCCCACCTGTGGACGCGGGGGTGTCGAGGTCACCCGGTAGCCTCGCGCCGGTGAACACGGGCACACCCGCGTCCGCGGCGGCAGGCCCGGCGAGCCGGGGGGCGGCCTCCGGCCCGGTCCCCACGGCCAACCCCTACGTCGCGCTCGACCGCGAGCACTGGAGCGCGCTGCGCGCCGCCACCCCGCTGACGCTCACCGGCGAGGACGTCGCCCGGCTGCGGGGCCTGGGCGACCGCGTCGACCTGCGCGAGGTCGAGGAGGTCTACCTGCCGCTGTCGCGGCTGCTGACCCTCTACGACCGCTCGGTGGGCTCGCTGCACGCGGCGACCTCGACGTTCCTCGGCGAGGAGGTCGAGCGCACCCCGTTCGTCATCGGCATCGCGGGCTCGGTGGCCGTCGGCAAGTCGACGACCGCCCGCGTGCTGCGCGAACTGCTCTCGCACTGGCCGGAGACCCCGCGGGTGGAGCTGGTCACCACCGACGGGTTCCTGCTGCCCAACGCCGAGCTGGAGCGGCGCGGCATCCTGCACCGCAAGGGCTTCCCGGAGTCCTACGACCGGCGGGCGCTGCTGCGCTTCCTCTCCGCCGTGAAGTCCGGGGCGCCCGAGGTGCGCGCGCCGGTGTACTCGCACCTGGTCTACGACATCGTGGCCGGCGAGCAGACCGTGGTGCGCCGCCCTGACGTGCTCATCGTCGAGGGGCTCAACGTGCTGCAGCCGGCGCGGGTGCGCGCCGACGGCACCCAGGGCGTGGCCGTCAGCGACTACTTCGACTTCTCCCTCTACGTCGACGCGCGCACCGAGGACGTCCGCTCCTGGTACGTCTCGCGCTTCCTGGAGCTGCGCCGCACGGCCTTCTCCAAGCCCGAGTCGTACTTCCACCGCTACGCCACGCTCACCGACACCCAGGCCGTCGCCCGCGCCGAGCGGATCTGGGAGGACATCAACGAGCCGAACCTGCTGGAGAACGTGCGGCCGACGCGCGGTCGCGCCACCTGCGTGCTGCAGAAGGGCCCCGACCACTCCGTGCGCCAGGTGCGCCTGCGGAAGGTGTGAGCCCCACCACCAGCCCCGCCACGACGACCGCGAGGGCGGCCCAGGCCGCCGCCCCGGGCGCCGGGGCCCCCAGCAGCACCCCGCCGGCCGCGGCCGCGAGCGGGGCGACGCCCGTCAGCAGCCCCGCGCGGCCCGCGCCGAGGCGGCGCACGCAGGAGTACCAGAGCACGAACGCCACCGCGGTCACGGCCACGGCGAGGTAGGCGACCGCGAGCAGGTCGGCGGGCGTCAGGCGCACCGCGGCGGGTCCCGGCCCCAGCAGCGCGGCCGCGCCGAAGCCCGCCGCCGCCATCCACGTGGTGTGCACCGAGACCCCGAACGCCCCGTGGCGCACCAGGACCGGCACCGCGAGCAGGGTGAAGCCCACCTCCCCGGCCAGCACGAGCAGCGCCCACCCCAGCCCCTCGGCGTCGCTGCGGCCCGCGCCGTGCAGCAGCACCGCGCCCCCGCCGACCAGCAGCGCGGCCGCGAGGGCGCGGGGCGCGGGACGGCGGCGGGCGGCGAGCACCAGGACCAGCGGCACGCTCGCCACGGCCACCCCGAACACGGCCGGCTCGGCGTGCTCGGCGCCGCGCACCAGCGCCGCGTTGAAGAGCAGCAGCCCGCTGGCGGCCACCCCCGCCAGCCACGCCCACTCCGCACCGCGCGGGCGGCGCACCGGCTGCCGGGCCGCCCGCGCGGCCAGCAGCAGCAGCGCGCACGCCAGGGCGTAGCGCAGCGCCTGCGGCGCGGCCAGCGGCGCGTGCGCCAGCCGGCCGGACACCGCCGTGCTGCCGCCGACGGCCGTCATCGCCAGCACCCCCGCGGGCACCGCCCACCGGGTCGCGCGCGGGATCGCGGTCGGGGTCGCGGTCGGGGTCGCCCCCTGGTCCGTCGTGTCCACGGCTGCCATGCTGCGCGGCGGGTGGTCCACCGGACAGGACCGATCCGCGACGACCGTGCAGGACCAATCGTGCGAGGCCGACCGAGCAGGCCCGACGGCGTGCGAGTCCGCGGGGAGGAGGGGCGGGTGGACGGCTCCCCGCGCGGCACCGACTTCCTGCAGCTCGACGCGAGCGGGGTGCCGCGGCGCACGCTGGGCGGCTGGCTCACGGGCCGGCTGCGCGCGGCCGTGCTCGACGGCACGCTGGCGCCCGGCGACGCGCTGCCGGCGGCCCGCACCCTCGCCGGCGACCTCGGCGTCTCCCGCGGTGTCGTGGTGGGGGCCTACCAGCGCCTCGCGGAGGAGGGGCTGCTGCTGGCCCGCGTGGGCTCGGGGACCCGGGTCGCCGCCGCGCACCGCCCACCGCCCGGCGCGCCGGGACCCGCGGCGGGACCCGCGCCGGCCGGTGCGCCCTTCCCGGTGGGCTCGCGGCCCCGGCGCGCCGTCGAGCTGGACCTGTGGCCGGGGCTGCCGGACCTGTCCGCCTTCCCCCGCGCCGCGTGGCTGCGCGCCGAGCGCCGCGCGCTGGCCACCGCGGCCGCCGCCGACCTCGGCTACGGCGACCCGCGCGGGCACCCCCGCCTGCGCGCCGAGCTCGCGGGCTGGCTGGCGCGCACCCGGGGCGTGCGGGTGCACCCCGACGCGCTGCTCGTCACCTCCGGCGTGGCGCAGGCCCTCGCCCTGCTGGCCCAGGTGCTGCGGGCCCGCGGGCACGGGGCGGTCGCCGTCGAGGACCCCGGCTCGGCCGGGGCGCGGGCCCAGCTCGCGCACTGGGGGCTGGCGCCCGTCGGCCTCGGCGTCGACGCCGACGGGGTGGACGTCGCGCAGCTGCGCGCGGCGGCGGCCGACGTGGCCGTCGTGACACCGGCGCACCAGTTCCCGACCGGGGTGGTGCTCTCCCCCGCCCGCCGCCGCGAGCTGCTGGCGTGGGCCGCCGACGGGCGCGACCGGCTGGTCGTCGAGGACGACTACGACGCCGAGCACCGCTACGACCGCGCACCCGTGCCCGCGCTGCAGGCCTCGGCCCCCGAGCGCGTCGCCCACACCGGCAGCACCTCCAAGACGCTGGCGCCGGGGCTGCGGCTGGGCTGGCTGGCCGCTCCCGCGCACCTGCGCGCCGACCTGCTCGCGGCCCGGCACGCCGGTGACATCGCCGCGCCGGTCCTGCCGCAGCTGGCCCTGGCCGACCTGCTGGCCACCGGGCAGCTGCAGGCGCACCTGCGGCGGGTGCGCCTGCGCCAGCGGGCCCGCCGGGTGACGA
>NZ_JAAALL010000610.1 GCF_009906315.1 Kineococcus vitellinus
CGCCGGCCCGTCCGCGGGCACCGCGCAGGTGCCCGTCCCGCAGGTGGCCGCGGCCACCGTCCCCGCCCCGCCCGCTCACGGCGCCACCTGCAGCGAGGTGTCGGCCAGGGCGGTCTTGCGCAGCTTCTGCATGGCGCGGTGCTGCGCCACGCGCACGGCACCGGCCGTCATGTCGAGGGCGCGGCCGGTCTCCTCGGCGGACATCCCGGCACCCACGCGCAGCGTGATGATCTCGCGCAGCTTGGGCGGCAGGGTGTCCAGCAGCCGGCCGACGGTCTCGGCGTCGAAGGCGTCCAGGGCCACCTGCTCGGGCCCCGGCTCGGAGGTGGCGGCGTCGGGGACGTCGTCGGTGGGCACGGGGGCCCGGTAGGAGGCCCGCTGCGCGTCGGCGACCTTGTTGGCCGCGATGCGGTACACGAACGCCTCGAACGGGCGGCCCGTGTCCTTGTAGCGGGGTAGTGCCGTCAGCACGGCGATGCAGACCTCCTGTGCCGCGTCCTCGGCGGCGTGATCAGCTCCGGGCAGTCGCCCGAGCTTGGCCCGGCAGTAACGGTGGACGAGGCGGCGCACCGCTGCCAGGAGGTCGGCGACCGCGCCCTGCTCCCCCGACAGGGCCCGCGTCGCCAGCTCTTGGAGCCCCCCGGCATCCGTGCTGTTCATCGCTGCGGACCGCGCCGGCGTTACACCCTCGGCGGTGTCCGGGTCCAGGTCCGGGGCGGGCGCGGTCCGCAGCGATGAACAGCACGGATGCCGGGGG
>NZ_JAAALL010000611.1 GCF_009906315.1 Kineococcus vitellinus
GGCGGGAGGAGGGCGGGGACGAGGGGTCCGTCGAGGGGCTCATCTCGATCTCCGGCGCGCAGACCCACCCCACCGACGGCGCGCTCGACCTCACCACGGTCTCGGTGCGCGGGGGGCCGGGCCTGGAGATGACGCTGGGGGAGCTGCTGCTGAGCTGGCGCGACCCGGACGTCAGCGTCGCCCCGCGCGACCTGTACTACCCCGGCGGCCAGACGCAGGAGGAGGCCGACGAGCGCAGCGCGGCGGAGATGACGGGCTCGCAGGAGAACGCCAAGGTCGCCGCCCTGCGCGAGCTCGGCATCGACGTGCCCTCCAGGACCACCACCCGGGTGGAGCAGGTGGCCGCCGACGCCCCCGCGGCGCGGGTGCTGCGCCCCGGCGACACGATCACCTCCGTCGACGGCGGCGCCGTCGCCGACTTCGCCGCCCTGCAGGCCGCCGTGCGGGCGCTGCCCGCGGACGCCCCCGTCACCTTGGGCCTGACCCGCGGCGGCGAGGCGCGGACGGTGTCCACGCGCACGGTCTCCTCCGGCGGGGTGACGCTGCTGGGCATCACGCCCGACGTGGAGCACGACTTCCCGTTCCCCATCGACATCGCCATCGACGACGTCGGCGGCCCGAGCGCGGGCACGATGTTCGCCCTCGGCATCGTCGACGAGCTGACGCCGGGGGCCATGACGGGCGGCGAGCACGTCGCCGGGACGGGCGCGATCGCCGCCGACGGGACCGTGCTGGAGATCGGCGGCC
>NZ_JAAALL010000612.1 GCF_009906315.1 Kineococcus vitellinus
GGGTGCCCGTGCCGCGGCCACCCGGCCCGCCGCCACCGCCGGCGGTGAGGACCGCCGCCGCGAGCAGGGCGGCGACGAGGAGCGCCGCGCCCACGCCGCTCACCGGGCGGCGCGCTCGGCGCCGCGCACCAGCCGGGCGCTCCAGACCCGCCCGAGCACCAGCAGACCGGTCCCCAGCAGCGCGCTGAGGCGCCCGGGCGCCGACCCGAGCAGCGCCTCCCAGGGCGGCGCCCCCAGCGCGGCGCCGAGCACGAGGCCGAGCAGCGGCAGCAGCGAGACGGTGCGGGCGCTGACGGACGCCCCGGCGAGCGCGGTCCGCACGGCGGCCCGCGCCGAGGCGTCCGCGCGCAACCCCGCCGCGCTCGCCTCGAGGGCCTGCGCGGCGGGGGCTCCGGTGCGCTCGACGAGCTCCCACACGGCGCGCACCCCGAGCGGTGCGGTGGCCGGCGGCGCGGCGGGACCCACCGGGCCGCCGCGGACGGCGCCGGTGGCCCCGGCGGGAGGTCGCGCAGCAGGTGCCGCAGCAGGTGCCGCGGGGGGTGCCGCGTGGTGCCACACCAGCGCGGGCGGCACCCCGGCGCGCAGCAGCGCCGCCGCGCGCTCGGCGAGCCGGGCACCGGCCAGCAGCGCGTCCTCCTGCCGCGGCCGGGGCGGGCGCCGGGAGCGCGGGCGGCCACCGCCCCGGGAGGGGACCCGGGCACCGGGAGCACCGGCCGGCGGTGCCACCAGGACCGCGACGCCGAGCAG
>NZ_JAAALL010000613.1 GCF_009906315.1 Kineococcus vitellinus
CCCCGCCGCTCACCCCGCCGCTCACCGGTCGGGCCCGGTGGTGAGGGTGCGCCGGTCGTCGGCGCCGCGGCGGGTGATGCCCGCGCGGTCCAGCTCCTCCAGCAGCGGCACCGCCACCCGGCGGGAGGTGCCCAGCGCGCGGCGGGCGTCGGCGGTCGCGAACGGCTGCGGCAGCCGCGCGAGCAGCTCCGCGGCGCGCCGGCGGTAGCCGGGGGCCAGCACGAGGCCGTCGGCGACGCGCTCGAGCCGGCCGGCGCGCACGGCGGCCGCCAGCTCGGTGCGCCCCAGCCGCAGCTCGCGCAAGCGCTCGACGTCGGGTGCGGCGAACGGCTGCCGCGCGAGGTCGGCCAGCACCGCCTCGACGGCGCGCTCGACCGCGGGCGGCAGGGTGTCGGTGCGCTCCACGACGCGGCCGTCGGCCAGCCGCAGCGGCGGCACCACGAGGGCCTCCACGAGGGCGCGGTCGGGCAGGTCGAGGGCGCGGCGCGCCTCCTCCAGGCTCGGGCCGGGCTGCAGCGGGTGCGCCGCGCGGTGCGCGCGCACCGCCTCCAGCAGCGCCGGGCCCAGCCGCGCCCAGTGCGCGGGGTCGGCGTGCCAGTCCCCGGCCACCGGGCGCGAGCGCACCGGCACGCCCATCGCCTCCAGCAGCGGCGCCCGCACCAGGGCGCGCCGGCGCAGCTCGGAGGCCTCGTCGGCGGCCCCGCGCAGCGGGCGCAGCTCGGCGGGGCGCCCTGGTGCGGGCGC
>NZ_JAAALL010000614.1 GCF_009906315.1 Kineococcus vitellinus
CACGCGGCCGCCCCCGCGGCCGCCGCGGCGCCCCGCAGCGCCAGCGCCCGGCCGACGTCGTCGCGGCCCGGTGCGGGCGCACCCCGCAGGTCGGCGACCGTCCAGGCCAGCCGCAGCACCCGGTCCACCCCGCGCAGCGTGAGGGCGCCGCGCTCCAGCGCGCGCTCCAGGTCGGCGGTGACGGGTGCGGGCAGGCGCAGCGCACCGCGCAGCAGCGGGCCGCGCAGCTCGCCGTTGGTGCGCAGGCCGTGCGGTGCCAGCCGCCGGGCGGCGACCTCGCGGGCGGCGGCGACGCGGTCCGCCACGAGGGCGGTGCTCTCCCCCGCGCCCGTCCCGGCCACGTCGGCGCGGGTGACGGCCCGCACGTGCACCTGCACGTCGACCCGGTCCAGCAGCGGACCGGACAGCTTGGCCGCGTAGCGCCGGCGCGCCTGGGGGCTGCAGGTGCACTCCAGCCCCCTGCCGACGGCCCGCCCGCAGGGGCACGGGTTGGCGGCCAGCACGAGCTGGAACCTCGCGGGGTAGCGCGCGGTGCCCCGGGCCCGGTGCAGGACCAGCTCCCCGTGCTCCAGCGGCTGGCGCAGGGCCTCGAGCACGCGGGTCTCGAACTCCGGCGCCTCGTCGAGGAACAGCACGCCGCGGTGGGCGCGGGAGACCGCCCCCGGGCGGGGCACCCCGCTGCCGCCGCCGACGACCGAGGCGACCGAGGCGGTGTGGTGGGGGTCCTCGTAGGGCGGG
>NZ_JAAALL010000615.1 GCF_009906315.1 Kineococcus vitellinus
GCGACGGACCCCGGGCCCGCCGATCAGCCCGCCAGGTGCCCCCAGCGCTCCTGCAGCTCCCGCCACGGCCCCACCTCGGCGACCCGGCCGTCGGCCAGGACCACCACCCGGTCCGCGGCCAGCAGCGCCGAGCGCTTCGAGGAGGAGCCGACGACGGTGGTGCCCCGCGCGCGCAGCGACTCCCACAGCTCCACCTCGGTGCGCGCGTCCAGCGCCGAGGACACGTCGTCGGCCACCAGCAGGTCCGCGCCGCTGGCCAGGGCCCGGGCCAGCGCCAGCCGCTGCACCTGCCCGCCCGACAGGCGCACCCCGCGGTGGCCGACGAGGGCGCCGTCCCCGCCGGCGTCGGTGACGTCGCGCTCGAGGCGGGCGTCGCGCACCGCGCGGCCGGCGCCCGCGCGGGCGTGGGCGTGGTCGAGGGCGACGTTGTCGGCGAAGCTGCCGGAGAGCACCCGCGGCACCTGCGCCACGTAGCTGACCCGGCCCGGGCGCAGGAAGGTCTGCGGGTCCTCGACGTCGGTGCCGTTCCAGCGGATCGCGCCCTCGTGGTCGACCAGCCCCGCCAGCGCGGCCAGCAGGCTGGACTTGCCGGCGCCGACCCGGCCGGTCAGCAGCACCAGCTCACCGGCCCGCACCCGCAGGTCGACGTCCTGCACGCCGACCGTCCCGTCGTCGTGGACGGCCGCCAGCGACTCCACGACGACGGGA
>NZ_JAAALL010000616.1 GCF_009906315.1 Kineococcus vitellinus
GGGCGGCGCTGGCCGACGGCCTGCTGGCCGCGCTGACCTGGCAGCTGGCCCTGGTCGGCGTGCTGCTCATCGTGGCCATCCGGCCGCTGGCCGGGCTGCTGAGCCTGCTGGGCACCCACGGCGGCAAGCTGGAGCGGGCGGTCATCGGCATCTTCGGCGTCCGCGGCATCGGCTCGCTGTTCTACCTGGCGTGGGCGCTGGAGGAGGAGAGCTCCTTCCCGGCCGAGCAGCTGTGGGCGGTCGTCGGGTTCACCATCGCCCTGTCCGTGCTGGTGCACGGGGCCAGCGCCACCCCGCTGGTGAAGCGGCTGGACGCCGCCCGCGAGCGCGCCGCCGCCAGCGACCACCCCGGGGACATCGCCGCCACGCACCTGTGAGGGCTCACCCGCCGAGGCCGGCGGGCCCGAGGTCGCGGCGCATCACCACCCGCGGCCAGGCGTGCAGGCCGTGCGCGCGCTCGCGCTCGACGACGGCGCGCAGCCCCGGTCCCAGCCGGTCGTCGGGCAGCACCGCGAACCCCAGCCGCGCGTAGTACGGCGCGTTCCACGGCACGTCGGCGAACGTCGTGAGGGTCAGCGCCGCCAGCCCGCGGCGGGCGGCCCGGCCGGCCGCGGCCTCCAGCAGCGCGCGGCCCAGCCCGCGGCGGCCCCAGGCGGGGTCGACGGAGACCTGCTCCACGTGCGCGGCCCCGTCGACGAGGT
>NZ_JAAALL010000617.1 GCF_009906315.1 Kineococcus vitellinus
GGTGTGGGCGCGCGGGCGGGCCCGGGTGCTGGAGTGCCCCGCCGCACTCCCGCACCGCCCCGGCGCCCCGCGCCCGGTGGTCGGCGCGCTGCAGGTGGACCCGGCCGAGCTGCTGGCCATCAACGGCGACGCGGTCTACACCACCGCCGTGCCCGCCTGGTCGCTGCCCACCTCCCGCGGCGGCGGCGACGACGGCGCCGTCGGCCGGATGCGCCTGCAGGGCTGGCTGCCCTCGGTGCGGCTGCCCGCCACCGCCGCCGAGCGCAACCGGCTGCGCCAGCGCGCGGAGCAGGCGGGCACCGCGCAGGCCCCGGGCGCCCCCGGCACGGCCGCGCAGGGCCCCGGCGGGCGGGAGCAGGCGCGTGCCTGAGCAGCCCCCCGGCCCGGCCGGCGGGCGCAGCGCCGCGGACCTCGTCGCCGAGCTGCGCGCCTACGGCATGAGCGTGGCCGAGATCGCCCACGAGCTGCAGCGCTCCCCGCGCATGGTCCGCAAGGTCGTCCGGGGGGAGACCAGCGGGCAGCTGTACCTGTCGACGCTGCGCGAGCTCGTCGAGGGCGGCCGGGCCCGCAGCCGCCCGCCGCGGCGCCGCGGTCGCGACGGCGCGCCGGTGCGCGTGCGCGCCCGCCGCGAGGCCGCCGAGCCGACGAGGGTGCCCGACGTCGCCGGTGAGCAGCCGGACGGTGCGGGGGCCGGTGA
>NZ_JAAALL010000618.1 GCF_009906315.1 Kineococcus vitellinus
GAAGCCCTCCGCCAACTCCCCCCCAGCGCGCCCACCGCCGGCCACCAGCTGCGCGTGATCGGGCAGGCGGTCCACGAACCCGCTCACGTGCGCCAACTGCCGCGCACTGTTCACCGGCCCCACCGCGCTGTCCTCCGCGAAGGGCGACCCCACCTTCGTGCCCACCGCCTGCTCGGCCAGCGCCGCCACGAACTCATCGTGCACCCCCGGAGCGGCCAGCACCCGGGTGGCCGCCGTGCAGTCCTGCCCGGCGTTGAAGTAGCCCGCCGCAGCGATCGCCTCCGCCGCCGCACCCACGTCCGCGTCCTCGAAGACGATCACCGGCGCCTTGCCGCCCAGCTCCAGGTGCACCCGCTTCACCGCCCGGCTGGCGGCCTCGGCCACCTGCATCCCCGCCCGCACCGACCCGGTGATCGCCACCAGCTGCGGGGTCGGGTGCGCCACCAGCGCCGCCCCCGACTCCCGGTCCCCGCACACCACGTTCAGCACCCCCCGCGGCAGCACCTGCGCGGCCACCTGCGCCAGCAGCACCGTGGAGGCCGGCGTGGTGTCGGAGGGCTTGAGCACGACGGTGTTGCCCGCCGCCAGCGCCGGGGCGATCTTCCAGATCGCCATCATCAGCGGGTAGTTCCACGGCGTCACCTGCCCCACCACCCCGATCGGCTCGCGGCGCACGAAGGAGGTGTGCCCGGGCA
>NZ_JAAALL010000619.1 GCF_009906315.1 Kineococcus vitellinus
CCTCCTGCCTGCTGCTGGCCGCACCCGCCGAGCACGGCCACCGCCAGCGCGGCCGCCGCCAGCGGCAGCACCCCGCGGCGGTGCCGCCTCCTCGTGCGCGTCCCCGGATCGATCACACGGGTACGACGCGGTGCCCGCGCGGGCGGTTCCGGTGCGGCAGGATGGACGGCCGAACCGCTGGAGGAACCGTGTCCACCCCTGTCCCCGAGGACCCCGAGCACGCCCAGGACCCAGAGCACGCCCAGGACCCCGACGCCGTCCTCGCCGCCGAGCAGCGCCACCTCGACCTCGCCCGGGCGGAACTGGCCCGGATGCGCGAGCACACCCTGTCCCTGGTCGCCGACGGCGGTGACGCGATCGCGGGCGAGGCGCTGGCGCTGGCGCTGCACCGGCGGGCCCTCAGCCTCGTCGACGACCCGTCGACGGCGCTGTTCTTCGGCCGCACCGACCACGACTCCGGGGAGCGGCTGCACATCGGCCGCCGCCACGTCACCGACGCCGCCGGCGACCCGCTCGTCGTCGACTGGCGCGCCGACGTCTCCCGCGGCTTCTACCGCGCCAGCCGCGAGCAGCGGGCGGGGGTGCGGCTGCGCCGCCGCTTCGGCGTCGAGGAGGGCCGGCTGACCGCCTTCGAGGACGAGCACCTCGCCGCTCCCGTTCCCGCCGGCGGGGCCGGGGAGGGCGGGGAG
>NZ_JAAALL010000061.1 GCF_009906315.1 Kineococcus vitellinus
GGGGTGGGGGAGGCGCTCACGTGCCGATCTCCGTGCGGACGGCGTAGAGCTCGGGGAAGAACGTCAGCTGAAGGGCCTTGGCGAGGAAGCCGACGCCGGAGGAGCCGCCGGTGCCGCGCTTGAAGCCGATGGTGCGCTCGACGGTCTTCAGGTGCCGGAAGCGCCACAGCTGGAAGTTGTCCTCCAGGTCCACCAGCTCCTCGCAGGCCTCGTACTCCTCCCAGAACTCCTCGGCGCGCTCGTAGACGCGCTGCAGCACCGGCACGAGGGCGGGGGTGAGGACGTGGGCGAGGGTGACGTCGCGCTCCAGCAGCTCGGTGGGCACGGCGTGGCCGCGGCGGGCCAGCAGGCGCAGGAACTCGTCGTACAGGCTGGGTGCGCGCAGCAGCTCCTCCAGCTGCGAGCGCGCGGCCGCGTCGTGGGCGAAGACGTCGAGCATCCTCGCGTCCTTGTTGCCCAGGGCGAACTCGACGGCGCGGTACTGGTGGGACTGGAAGCCCGAGGAGCTGGCCAGGGAGCCGCGGAACTGCGCGTACTCCGTCGGGGTCAGCGTCGCCAGGACCGACCACTGCTCGGTGAGGGTGCGCTGGACGTGCTTGACGCGGGCGATCTGCTTCAGGGCCCGCTTGAGGTCGTCGGCGGCCAGCGCCGCCACCGCGGCGCGCAGCTCGTGCAGGACCAGCTTCAGCCACAGCTCGCTGGTCTGGTGCTGGACGATGAAGAGCAGCTCGTCGTGGTGCTCGGGCACGCTCAGCGGGTGCTGGGCGCTCAGCAGCTCGTCCAGGTGCAGGTAGGCGCCGTAGGACATCTCGCGGCTGAAGTCGGTGACCACGCCCTCCTCCACCGCGCGGGTGCCGCCCGGGGTGCCCCCGCCCGTGCCCCCGCTCACCGCGCGCTCCCCGCCAGCAGCGCGCGCAGGGCGAGGAGGCCGTCGAGGACCTCGCCGAAGCCGGTGGACAGCGGTGCCAGGCCGATGCGGACGCCGTCGGGGGCGCGGAAGTCGGGGAGCACCCCCTGCCGCCACAGCTGCTCGGTGACGGCCCGGAAGTCCGCGCCCGAGGTGCCCTCGCGCAGGGTGAGGTGCCCGCCGCGGCGCTGCGGCTCGCGGGGGGTGGCCACCTGCACGCCCAGCGGCACCAGCAGCTCGTCGGCCAGCTGCAGGGCGAAGGAGGTCAGCCGCAGCGACTTGGCGCGCACGGCCGCGATCCCCACGCGCTCCAGCTGCTCGGCGCCCACCCGCACCGGGACCATGCCCAGGATCGGCGGGGTGCCGGAGACCAGCTGGCGCACGCCCGGGCCCGGCTGGTAGCCGGCGCCCATCGCGAAGGGGTCGGCGTGCCCCATCCAGCCCTGCACCGGCTGGCGCAGCACGCCGTGGTGGCGGGCGGCGAGGTAGGCGAAGGCGGGGGCGCCGGGGCCGCCGTTGAGGTACTTGTACGTGCAGCCCACGGCCATGTCGACGCCCCAGGCGTCCAGGGCCAGCTCCACGGAGCCGGTGGAGTGGCTGAGGTCCCACAGCACCAGGGCACCGGCCTGGTGCACGGCGCGGGTGATCGCCTCGGCGTCGGCCAGGTGCCCCGAGCGGTAGGCGACGTGGCTGAAGGTGGCCAGCGCGGTGCGCGGGCCGAGCGCAGCGGCGACCTGCTCGGGGGTGATCCCGGCGGCGGGGTCGGTCTCGATCCAGCGCAGCCGCAGGCCGCGCTCGGCGGCCACACCCTCGAGCACGAAGCGGTCGGTGGGGAAGTTGTCGGTGTCGCAGACGATCTCGTCGCGCACCACGGCGCCGTCGCCGTCGCGGCCGGTGGCGGCCGCGGCGTCCACGGCCGCGCGCACCAGCTTGTAGAAGAGGACGGTGGTGGAGTCGGCGACCACGGTCTGCCCGGGTGCGGCGCCGAGCGCGGCGCGCCCGATGAGGTCGCCCAGCTGCTGCGGCCAGTCCATCCAGCCGCCCGCCGCCGCGCCGCTGCCGGCCAGGGCGGCGGTGGCGTCGGCGCCCGCGGCGCTGGCCGGGCCGGCGGTCCAGCCGCGGATGAGCTGCCCGCCCCACTGCTCGCGCACGAAGGCCTCGACCGCGCCGGCGGTGGCCTTCAGCGGGCGGCCCAGGGAGTTGCCGTCCAGGTAGGAGCCCACCCCGGGCGCGGCCTCCAGCAGGAACTCCGCGCGCAGCGCGGCCAGCGGGTCCTCGGCGTCCAGCCGGTCGGCCCGCCGCCGCAGCGCCGCCACGGCGTCCCGGGTGGCGTCCTCGCGGTCGGGAGCTGCGGTGTCGGGCATGGCGGGAGTGTAGGGACACCCGCAGGTCACGAACCGAGCACCGAGCGGAGTCGGTCGGCAACGCGCCGACACCGATCCACCGCGCGATGTCCGGCGTGCGGGTTAGGGTCGAGCGCATCCACCGCCCGTCCGGCACGACCGGCCGAGCACAGAGGGGAGATGCGCCATGACGGAGCCCCAGCGCCGCTTCGGTGGCGGAGGTGAGCGGGACGCCCGCCACCTCGCCGCGCTCGAGGAGCAGCTCGGAGCCGCCCGGACCCGACTCGCCCAGGTCAGCGCCCAGAACGACCGCCTCGCCACCACGCTGCGGGAGGCGCGCGACCAGATCGTCTCGCTGAAGGCGGAGGTCGACCGGCTCGGTCAGCCCCCCGCCCAGTACGCCACGTTCCTGCAGGCCGCCGACGACGGCACGGCGGACATCATGTCCGCCGGCCGGCGCATGCGGGTCGCGGTCAGCCCGGCCGTCGACCTCGACGCGCTGCGCCCCGGCCAGGACGTCATGGTCAACGAGGCGATGAACGTCGTGGCGGCCTTCGACTACGAGCGCACCGGCGAGCTGGCCACGGTCAAGGAGGTGCTGGAGGACGGGCGCGCGCTCGTGCTGGCCCGCGCCGACGAGGAGCGCGTGGTCCGCCTGGCCGGCCCGCTGGTGGACGGCCCGCTGCGGGTGGGCGACTCCCTGACGATCGACACCCGCTCCGGCTTCGCCTTCGAGCGCATCCCCAAGGCCGAGGTCGAGGAGCTCGTGCTCGAGGAGGTCCCCGACATCGACTACGAGGACATCGGCGGCCTGGGCCCGCAGATCGAGGCCATCCGCGACGCCGTCGAGCTGCCCTTCCTGCACGCGGACCTCTTCCGCGAGCACGGGCTGCGCCCGCCCAAGGGCATCCTGCTGTACGGCCCGCCCGGCTGCGGCAAGACGCTCATCGCCAAGGCCGTCGCCAACTCGCTGGCCAAGAAGGCCGCCGAGCTGCGCGGGCAGACGCAGGCCAAGAGCTACTTCCTCAACATCAAGGGCCCGGAGCTGCTCAACAAGTACGTCGGCGAGACCGAGCGGCACATCCGGCTGATCTTCGCCCGCGCCCGCGAGAAGGCCAGCGGCGGCACCCCCGTCGTCGTCTTCTTCGACGAGATGGAGTCGCTGTTCCGCACCCGCGGCTCCGGCGTCAGCTCCGACGTGGAGACGACGATCGTGCCGCAGCTGCTGAGCGAGCTGGACGGCGTGGAGCGGCTGGAGAACGTCATCGTCATCGGCGCCTCCAACCGCGAGGACATGATCGACCCGGCGATCCTGCGCCCGGGCCGCCTGGACGTGAAGATCAAGATCGAGCGCCCGGACGCCGAGAGCGCGGGCCAGATCTTCGCCAAGTACCTGACCGCCGACCTGCCGCTGCACGCCGACGACGTGGCGGTCAACGGGGGCAGCGAGCAGGCCGCCGTGGACGCGATGATCCAGGCCACGGTGGAGCGCATGTACACCGAGAGCCCGGAGAACGAGTTCCTCGAGGTCACCTACGCCGGCGGCGACAAGGAGGTCCTGTACTACAAGGACTTCAACTCCGGCGCGATGATCCAGAACATCGTCGACCGCGCGAAGAAGATGGCCATCAAGGACCTGCTGACCCTGCAGCAGCGGGGCCTGCGGGTGGAGCACCTCATGAGCGCCTGCGTCGACGAGTTCAAGGAGAACGAGGACCTGCCCAACACCACCAACCCCGACGACTGGGCCCGCATCTCCGGCAAGAAGGGCGAGCGGATCGTCTTCATCCGCACCCTGACGCAGGGCAAGAAGGGCACCGAGGCGGGACGCTCCATCGACACCGTCGCCAACACCGGCCAGTACCTGTGAGCACCGGCCGGCGCCGCTGAGGCGCCGGCCGGCCACCGCGGGCCCGGGCGCTCACGCCCCCGCCGGCGGCGGCCCCGGGTCGTGCCACCAGCGCGGCCACGCCCGCAGCAGCGCCCTGCTGTCCGGCACGAACGGCCAGGCGGGGTCGGCCAGCCGCTCGCGCAGCGCCGCGGCGGGCTCCCACCAGCCCTCGGCGACCTCCTCGGGCTGCAGGCGCAGCGGCGTGCCGTCCCACCACGCCTCGAAGACGACGGCCAGGTGGTGGGTGCGCTCGTCGCGGTACCAGCGCCGCAGCACCGGGTGCAGCGGCACGCGCACGCCCAGCTCCTCGTGCAGCTCGCGGACCGCGGCCGCGGCGGGGTCCTCGCCGGCGCCGACCACCCCGCCGGCCAGGCAGTCGTGCGCCCCCGGGTTGACGTCCTTGACGTCGGTGCGCCGGTGCACGAAGACGCGGCCGGTGCCGTCGCGCAGCAGGACGCCCGTCGCGGCGTGCGGCAGGTTGGCCGCGCGCACCCGCGCGCGGGTGGCGGTGCCGGTGACGCGGCCCGCCGGGTCGCCGGGCTCGTACAGGTCGACGAGTTCGCTCACCCGGCGCAGCGTAGGACTCACGCACGGCCACGGGCGGGGGACGGCGGGCGACGCGCGTGCGACCTGGGGTGGACGCGCGGGTGACCGGTGTCTCCCCTTCGTCGGATCCGCCGCGAGCGGCCAGCGCCTAGGGTTGCCGCGTGCCCACCCCGTGCCCGACCCCGCGCCTGCGCGCCCCGCTGCGCGCGCTCGCCGCCGCCTGCGGTGCGGCCCTGCTGCTGAGCGCCGCCGGCTGCAGCTCCGAGGAGGAGCCGGAGGTCACCACGCGGGCCGTCACCCGCGGGGACGTGCGCGAGGTCGTCGAGGCCCCCGGCACCGTGCAGCCGCGCGCGTCCGCCGTGGTGAAGGCCCCCGCCGCGGGCACCGTGGCCACGCTGCAGGTCGGCGACGGGCAGGACGTGCAGGCCGGCCAGGTGCTCATGACCATCGACTCCCCGTCGGCCGTGGCGAACCTGGAGCAGGCGCGGCGCGCCGACGCCGAGGCCGCCGACGGCGGTCCCTCGCAGTCCTCGGCGGTCAGCGCCTCGCAGCTGGAGCGCCAGCAGCGCAGGGCCCGCGCCGACGCCGAGGCCCGCTTCGCGGCGGCCGAGCAGCAGGCGCAGGCGATCCCCGACCCGGCCGCGCAGGCCGCCGCGCTGGCCGCGGTGCAGTCCTCGCGCACCCAGTACCAGCTGCTGTCGGCGCAGACGCAGGCGCTGGTGGACCAGGTCAACGCCGGGCTCGGCAACGTCGACGCGGCCGTGGCCTCGCTCAGCCAGGCGCAGCGGGTGCAGACGCGGGCGGCCGTGCAGGCCGCGCAGGCCACCGTCGACGCGCTGACCGTGGTGGCCCCCATCGCCGGCAAGGTCTCCCTGGCCGCCAGCGGCGGCGCCGGCTCGCCGGCGCTGCCGGCCGGGGCCGAGCAGCTGCTGGCCGGCAGCGGCGTGCAGCTGCCCGGCGGCGCGCTGGGCGGCTCCGAGCCCGGGGCGGCCGGTGCGCCGGTCATCGCCCAGGGCGCGGCCGTGGCCGCGGGCAGCACGCTGCTCAGCGTCGTCGACGCCTCGGTGCTGAGCCTGACGGCCGACGTCGACGAGACCGACGTGCTCACCGTGCGGCCGGGCGTCGGCGCGGACGTGAGCGTCGACGCCGTCGAGGGCGCCACCTACCGCGGCACCGTGACCAGCGTGGACCCGACCGCCAGGACCGGCGGCGGCGGCGCGGTCACCTACACCGTGCGGCTGAGCTACGACGGGGGCACCGCGGGCGACGGCGCCCCCGCGGTGACGCCGCTGCCCGGCATGTCGGCGACGGTGGCGCTGGCGGTGCAGGAGGTCACCGGCGTCGTCGCGGTCCCCGCCGCGGCGGTGGTGCGCGCGGGCGCCGAGGGCGGCGACGCCGACTCGGACTCCGTCTGGGTCGTCGAGGACGGCCGGGCCGAGCGCCGCGAGGTGAGCGTCGGGGTGCGCGGGGAGCAGGTCGTGGAGATCACCCGGGGCCTGCGCGAGGGGGAGCAGGTCGTCACCGCGGGCGCCGGCGACGTCACCGAGGGGCAGCAGGTCCCGTGAGCCGGGAGCACCGCACCGCCGAGCGCCCCGCCCAGCACCTCGCCGAGCAGCCCGCCGACGAGCGCACCCCGGCGATCGAGGTCGTCGACGTCACCCGCAGCTACGCCTTCGGCTCCACGACGGTGGACGCCCTGCGCGGGGTGAGCTTCCGCATCGACGAGGGGGAGTACACCGCGATCATCGGGCCCAGCGGCTCCGGCAAGTCCACGCTCATGCACCTGCTGGGCTGCCTGGACCGGCCCACCTCCGGCCGGCTGCGGGTGAGCGGGCGCGACATCGGGGAGCTGTCCGACGCGGAGCTGGCGCAGCTGCGCAACCGGGAGATCGGCTTCGTCTTCCAGGCCTTCCAGCTGCTGCCGCGCTCCACCGCCCTCGACAACGTGGCCCTGCCGCTGCTGTACCGGGGCGTCGGCGCGGGCGAGCGGCGCGAGCGCGCGGCCGCGGCGCTGCGCGCGGTGAACCTGGGGCACCGCCTCACCCACCGCCCCACCCAGATGTCCGGCGGCGAGCAGCAGCGCGTCGCGATCGCGCGCGCCCTGGTGGGCGAGCCGCGCATCCTGCTGGCCGACGAGCCCACGGGCAACCTGGACTCCAGGAACGGCGCCGAGGTCATGCGCATCCTCGAGGAGCTCAACGGCGAGCGCGGCGTCGCCGTCGTCCTCGTCACCCACGACGACGAGGTCGCCGCCCGCGCGCACCGGCAGGTGCGGGTGCGCGACGGCCTCGTCGAGCGCGACAGCGCCGCACCCGCGCCCGCGCCCGCACCGCGCGGGGCCGACGACGACGTCCATGACGACGTCCATGACGACGCCGATGACGGCGCCGGCGTGCGGAGGCTGGGCGCGTGAAGGGTCTGGAGGCCTTCCGCGTCGCGCTGGACGCCCTGCGGGGCAACCGGCTGCGCAGCCTGCTGACGATGCTGGGCATCATCATCGGCATCGCCGCGGTCATCGTCGTCGTCTCGATCGGCTCCGGCGCCCGCCAGCAGATCCAGTCCCAGGTCGAGGGCCTGGGCTCCAACCTCATCCTCGTCGTGCCGGGCCAGTTCGACACCGGCAACCTGTCCTCGAACGCGCCGGCGACCTCGACGCTGCAGATCTCCGACGGCGAGCTGCTCGCCGACGTCGTCGGCGACGCGGCGGCGGTGACCGCCCGCGTCGGCTCCGGCGCGCAGGTGCGCGCGGGCACGGTCGAGCGCTTCACCACCGTGCAGGGCTCGGACCAGAACCTGCCGGAGGTCTTCGACCGGCCCGTGGCGGAGGGCTCGTACTTCACCGGCGCCGACGTCGACGCCCGCCGCCGGGTCGCCGTCCTCGGCTCGCGCACCGCGGAGCTGCTCTTCCCCGGCGCGGACCCGATCGGGCGGCAGGTGACGATCTCCGGCACCCGCTTCCGCGTCATCGGGGTGCTGGCCGAGCAGGGCGAGTCCTTCGGGGTCTCGCAGGACAACGAGGTCCACGTCCCCATCACCACCGCGCAGCGGCTGTTCGCCGTCGACCGCGTGGACGCCTTCGCGGTCAAGGCGCCCTCGGCGCAGTCCGTGCCGCAGCTGTCCGAGCAGCTGTGGCGGGCGCTGAAGGACGAGTACCCCGACCAGACCTTCAGCGCGGTCACCCAGACGCAGATCCTCGGCGTCATCGGGCAGATCCTCGGCCTGCTCACCGCCGTGCTGGCGGCCATCGCCGGCATCTCGCTGCTGGTGGGCGGGGTGGGGGTCTCCAACATCATGCTGGTGTCGGTGCGCGAGCGGACCCGCGAGATCGGCCTGCGCAAGGCGCTGGGCGCCCGCCAGCGCGACGTGCTCGTGCAGTTCCTCGTCGAGGCCGTGCTGCTCACCACCGTCGGCGGCCTCGTCGGGATCGCGATCGGCGTGGCGTGCTCGCTGCTGGTGGACCGCCTCTCCCCGCTGCCGGCGGTCATCGAGTGGTGGAGCCCGGCCGTGGCGTTCGCGGTCTCGGCCGCCGTCGGCATCTTCTTCGGCGTCTTCCCGGCCCGGCGCGCCGGGCGGCTGGACCCCGTGGTGGCGCTGCGCACCGACTGAGGCGCCCGGCGCGGGGACGGGTGCGCCCGCCGCGCGGCGGGACCGTAGGGTCGCCTCGTGACTGTGCGACGGGTGACCGGCCTGGAGACCGAGTACGGCATCTCGGTGCCCGGCGACCCCGGCGCCAACCCCATGCTGCTGTCCGCGCAGGTCGTCAACGCCTACGCCGCCCCCACCTCCGGTGCCCGCCCGCGCTGGGACTACGAGGACGAGGCGCCGCTGCGCGACGCGCGCGGCTTCGAGCTGGAGCGCGCCAAGGCGCACCCCTCGCAGCTGACCGACGCGCCCGGCCGGCGCGGCGGCGGGCGGCGGGCGGCGCCCAACGCCTCCGACGTCGCCACGGCCGAGACCGAGGACCCGACGATGGCCAACGTCATCCTCACCAACGGGGCCCGCTTCTACGTCGACCACGCCCACCCCGAGTACTCCTCCCCGGAGGTGCTCACCCCCCGCGACGCGGTGCGCTGGGACAAGGCGGGGGAACTGATCCTGCTGGAGGCGCTGCGGCGGGTGGCGGCCACCCCGGGCCTGACGCCGGTGACGATCTACAAGAACAACACCGACGGCAAGGGCGCCTCCTACGGCACCCACGAGAACTACCTCATGGACCGGGCCACGCCCTTCGGCGACGTCGTGCGCCACCTGGTCCCCTTCTTCGTCTCCCGGCAGGTCTTCACCGGCGCCGGGCGCGTCGGCATCGGCCAGGACTCCGCCCGGGCCGGCTTCCAGCTCTCCCAGCGCGCCGACTTCTTCGAGGTCGAGGTCGGGCTGGAGACGACGATGAAGCGGCCCATCATCAACACCCGCGACGAGCCGCACGCCACCGCGGACCGCTACCGGCGCCTGCACGTCATCGTCGGCGACGCCACGATGTGCGAGGTCGCCACGCTGCTGAAGGTGGGCACCACCTCGCTGGTGCTGGCGATGCTGGAGGCCGGTGCCCTCGCCGGCGGCCCGGCGGGGGACCTGACGCCGGCCGAGCCGGTGCGCGCGCTGCACGAGGTCTCCCACGACCCGGGCCTGACGCAGCTGGTGCGGCTGCGCGACGGGCGGCGGATGACGGCCCTGCAGATGCAGCGGGCCTACCTGGAGGCGGCGCGGGCCTTCGTCGAGGACCGCCTCGGCGCCGACGCCGACGCCGACACCCTGGAGGTGCTGCAGCGCTGGGAGTCGGTGCTCACCAAGCTGGAGACCGACGTCTTCTCCGCGGCCCGCCAGGTCGACTGGGTCGCCAAGCTGCGGCTGCTGGAGGGCTACCGCTCCCGCGACGGGCTGGCCTGGGACAGCGCGCGCCTGCAGGCGGTGGACCTGCAGTGGTCCGACGTGCGCCCCGAGAAGGGGCTGTACCTCAAGCTCGCCGAGCGCGGGCAGGTGGAGCTGCTGCTGGACCCGGCCTCGGTGCGCCGCGCCGTCGAGCACCCCCCGGAGGACACCCGCGCCTACTTCCGCGGCGAGTGCCTGGCCCGCTACGGGCCGCGGGTGGCCGCCGCCAGCTGGGACTCGGTGATCTTCGACGTCGCCGGCCGCGGCGCGCTGCAGCGGGTGCCCACGCTGGAGCCGCTGCGCGGCACGCGCGAGCACGTGGGGGCCCTGCTGGACCGCTGCGCCACCGCCGAGGACCTCGTCGCCGCCCTGACCGGCGGGTGAGCCGCGGCGCAAAAGCGCTCACCGCGGCGGGCGCGGGGTTAGTGTCGGGACCGAGCCGGGTCGCACGACCCGGCGCTGAACGAGCCGTCAGGGGGACCAGCCGATGCCTGGACAGGAGCAGCAGCGCCCGAGCCGTCGTGAGGAGGAGGTCGAGGAGACCCCCGTCGTCCCCGCGCAGGCCAGCGCGGAGACCACCGAGACGGACGCCGACGTCGACGCCCTCCTGGACGAGATCGACGAGGTCCTGGAGTCCAACTCCGAGGAGTTCGTGCGCGGCTTCGTGCAGAAGGGCGGCCAGTAGCCGACCCGCGGGCCGGCCACCGGCCCGCCGGCAGCCGGCCCGCCCCGGCTCCCCCCGGCACCCTCCGGGGGCGCCGGGTAGGGTCGCGAGCGTGAGCAGCCACCTCCACGGCGACCCCAGCGGACGGCTCCCGGCAGCGTTCCTGCGGCCGGGGTCCTCCTCCTTCACCGACTTCGTGCGCGAGTACTCCCCGGACCTGCTGCCGTCCTCGCGGCGGCTGCCCGGCAGCGCCGCGAGCGGCATGCCCACCGGGGGGCCGGGCGCGGGCCAGCCCCCGCACGCCACCACCATCGTCGCGCTCGTCTTCGCCGACGGCGTCGTCATGGCCGGTGACCGCCGCGCCACCGCCGGGCCGATGATCGCCCAGCGCGACATCCAGAAGGTCTTCCAGACCGACGAGCACTCCTGCGCCGGCATCGCCGGCACCGCCGGGCTGGCCGTGGAGATGGTCCGCCTCTTCCAGGTCGAGCTGGAGCACTTCGAGAAGCTCGAGGGCGCGCTGATGTCCTTCGAGGGCAAGGCCAACCGCCTCTCGGCGATGATCCGCGGCAACCTGGGCATGGCGCTGCAGGGCCTGGCCGTCGTCCCGCTCTTCGCCGGCTACGACCTCGACGCCGGCCGCGGGCGCATCGTGGGCTACGACATCACCGGCGGGCGCAGCGAGGAGCACGAGCACCACACCGTCGGCTCGGGCTCCCTCTTCGCCCGCGGCGCGCTGAAGAAGCTGTACCGCCCCGGCATGGACGAGGCCGCGACGGTGCGGGTGGCGCTGGAGGCGCTGTGGGACGCCGCCGACGACGACTCCGCGACCGGCGGCCCCGACCTGCTGCGCAAGATCTGGCCGGTGGTGGCCGTGGTCACCGCCGACGGCTTCCGGCGCGTCGGCGACGAGGAGCTCGAGCCCGTCGTCGAGGCCCTCGTCGCCGGCCGCCGCGGCAACCCCGGCGGCAACCCCGGCATCACCGGCGCCGGCGCCGGGACCCAGCAGAGCCAGGAGGCCTGAGCCGTGAGCGTGCCGTTCTACGTCTCGCCCGAGCAGTTGATGAAGGACAAGGCGGACTACGCCCGCAAGGGCATCGCCCGCGGCCGCGCCGTCGTGGTCGTCGCCCACGCCGGCGGCATCGCCTTCGTCTCCGAGAACGCCTCCCGGGCGCTGCACAAGATCTCCGAGATCTACGACCGCGTCGCCTTCGCCGCCGTCGGCAAGTACAACGAGTTCGAGAACCTGCGCGTGGCCGGGGTGCGCTACGCCGACGTGCGCGGCTACTCCTACGACCGCAGCGACGTCACCGCCCGGGGCCTGGCCAACGCCTACGCCCAGACGCTGGGGGCGATCTTCACCACCGAGTCCAAGCCCTACGAGGTCGAGCTCGTCGTCGCCGAGGTCGGGCGCAGCCCCGAGACCGACCAGATCTACCGCCTCACCTACGACGGCTCGGTGGCCGACGAGCACGGCTACGTGGCGATGGGTGGCTCCGCGGAGCAGATCACCGCCAAGCTGGCCGACCGCTGGCACCCGGGGCTGTCCCTGGAGCAGGCGCTGCGCCTGGCCGTGGAGGCGCTGGGCTCCGACGCGGCCGCCGAGGCCGCCGGCGGCGGGCCGCGCGCCATCGCCCCCGACCAGCTCGAGGTCGCCGTCCTGGACCGCGCCCGCGAGCGCCGCACCTTCCGCCGGCTGGGCGCGGGCACCCTCGCCCAGCTGCTCGCGGCGCCCGGGGCGGCCTCCGCACCGGCCGCCGGCGAGCAGCAGCCGGGTCCGGACACCCCGCCGGAGCGCTGAGGCGCGGGCGCGCCGGTGCCCCGGCACCGGCGCGCCACCGGTCCGACATGACGCGTTTCACTGCGCCGCAGGACGCGCCAGTGCCTATGGTGGAGCAATGGATCGCCGGATCTTCGGGCTGGAAACCGAGTTCGGCGTCACCTGTGCTTTCGAGGGGCAGCGCAAGCTCTCCCCGGACGAGGTGGCCCGGTACTTGTTCCGCAAGGTCGTCTCGTGGGGACGCTCGAGCAACGTGTTCCTCAAGAACGGGGCGCGCCTGTACCTCGACGTGGGCTCGCACCCCGAGTACGCCTCGCCGGAGTGCGACGACGTGCGCCAGCTGGTCGTCCACGACCGGGCCGGGGAGCGCACCCTGGAGGGCCTGCTCACCGACGCCGAGCGGCGCCTGGAGGAGGAGGGAATCGCCGGGGAGGTCTTCCTCTTCAAGAACAACACCGACTCCGCGGGCAACTCCTACGGCTGCCACGAGAACTACCTGGTCTCCCGGCACGGGGAGTTCGGCCGCCTCTCGGACGTGCTCATCCCCTTCCTGGTCAGCCGCCAGCTGATCGTGGGCGCCGGCAAGGTCGTCCAGACGCCCCGGGGGGCCGCCTTCTCCCTCTCCCAGCGCGCCGACCACATCTGGGAGGGCGTCTCCAGCGCCACCACCCGCAGCCGCCCCATCATCAACACGCGCGACGAGCCGCACGCCGACGCCGAGCGCTACCGCCGCCTGCACGTCATCGTCGGCGACTCCAACATGTCCGAGACGACGACGATGCTCAAGCTCGGCGCCACCGACCTCGTCCTGCGGATGGTCGAGGAGGGCGTGCCGCTGCGCGAGATGACGATGGAGAACCCGATCCGGGCCATCCGCGAGATCAGCCACGACACCACCGGCCGCAAGCCGGTGCGCCTGGCCAACGGCCGCGAGGCCAGCGCCCTGGAGATCCAGGAGGAGTACCTGGAGCGGGCCAAGGAGTTCGTCGAGGGCCGCGGGCTGCAGACGCCCACGATCAAGCGGGTGCTGGACCTGTGGGAGCGGGCGCTGCGCGCGGTGGCCACCCAGGACTTCTCCCTGGTGGACCGCGAGGTCGACTGGGTCATCAAGAAGAAGCTCCTGGACCGCTACATGGCCAAGCACGACCTGCCGCTGACCTCCCCGCGCATCGCGCGCCTGGACCTGGCCTACCACGACATCCACCGCAAGCGGGGGCTGCACTACATGCTCGCCGCGCGCGGCATGGCCGAGCGGGTCTGCTCCGACATCGAGGTCTTCGAGGCGCTGAGCGTGCCGCCGCAGACGACCCGGGCCAAGCTGCGCGGCGACTTCGTGCGCGCCGCCCAGGAGAAGCGCCGCGACTTCACCGTCGACTGGGTGCACCTCAAGCTCAACGACCAGGCCCAGCGCACGGTGCTGTGCAAGGACCCGTTCAAGGCCGTCGACGACCGCGTGGAGCGGCTCATCGACAGCATGTGACGGTCGGACGGCCCGCGCACAGGTCACCCGGTTAGGGTGGGGAAGTTCGACCCGACGAGATGTGAGGACTTCCGTGCGCCGCCGTACCGCCGTCCTGTCCGCCTCCGCCGCCCTGGCGGTGTCCCTGGTGCTGGGCGCCTGCGCGTCCGAGCAGGACACCCCCAGCGCTGCCGAGCAGAGCGCGTCGGCGTCCGCCTCCGCCGCGACCATCGAGCCCGCCGCCACCGACGACGCGCTGGCCGTCACCGTCACGGGCGAGGTGAACCCGACGGTGAAGCCGACGGTGCAGATCACCGCGCCGCTGGCGGTCACCGAGACCACCCGCAAGGTCGTCGCCCCCGGCAGCGGTGCCGAGGTGGCGGCCACCGACGAGGTGCAGTTCGCCTACGCCCTCTACGCCGGCTCCACCGGCGAGGAGCTCGACTCCAGCTACGGCAAGACGGACTCCCGCTTCGAGCTGGCCAACATCACCAAGGGCCTGGCCCGCGGCTTCGTCGGCTCCCACGTCGGCGACCGCCTGGCCATCGCCATCGCCCCCGACGACGGCTTCGGCGAGGCCGTGACCCAGTTCGGCAAGCAGGGCGTCGACGCGCAGACCACGATCGTCGTCGTCGCCGACGTCGTGCGCGTCGTCCCCACGATGGCCGAGGGCACCCCGGTCACCCCGCCCGCCAACCTCCCGACGGTCACCACCGACGACGAGGGCGTGCCCACGGGCTTCACCATCACCGACAAGACGCCGCCGGCGCAGACCGTGGCGCAGCCGCTGATCCAGGGCACCGGCCCGGCCGTCGCCACCGGGCAGAACCTCAAGGTGCAGTACCTCGGCGCCCGCCTGGAGGACGGCAGCGTCTTCGACCAGTCCTGGTCGCGCGGCGAGCCGTTCGAGTTCGTCATCGGCCAGGGCAACGTCATCAAGGGCTGGGACAGCGGCCTGGTGGGTCAGGCCGTCGGCAGCCGGGTGCTGCTCGTGATCCCGGGGGCCGAGGCGTACGGTGACCAGCCGGCGAACCCGCAGCAGCCCGCGGGCACGCTGGTGTTCGTCGTCGACATCCTCGACGCGTACTGACCCCCGACCTGACCGACCCGACCGAGCAGACCCCCGAGAGGACCCCCGTGACCGACCGCACCAAGCCCGAGATCGACTTCCCCGAGGGCCAGCCGCCGGCCGACCTGGAGATCACCGACGAGGTCGTCGGCGACGGCGCCGAGGCCACCCCCGGGCGCACCGTCAGCGCCCACTACGTCGGCGTGGCCTTCAGCACCGGCGAGGAGTTCGACTCCTCCTGGAACCGCGGCCAGCCGCTGGACTTCCCCCTGGGCGCCGGCATGGTCATCCAGGGCTGGGACCGCGGCATCGCCGGCATGAAGGTCGGCGGCCGGCGCAAGCTCGTCATCCCGCCGCACCTGGGCTACGGCGACCGCGGCGCCGGCGGCGCCATCAAGGGCGGCGAGACCCTCATCTTCGTCGTCGACCTCGTCGACGTGAAGTGAGCTGACCCACCGCTCGACCGCTGACCGGCCCCGCTGCGGTGATCTTCCACGGTGCACCGTGGAAGATCACCGCAGCGGGGCCGTCGTGCGTCAGGCGGGGGCGCCCGCGCCGAGCAGGCGCGCGGCGTGGCGGCCGGCGGCGGCGGCCAGCAGGAAGGCGGCCCGGTCCTCCTCCAGGCCCCGGCCCATCGTCGACAGCCGCACCGGGCAGCCGGCCAGCGCCGCGTCCAGCCCCTCCCGGGGCACCTGCACGTAGCGGTGCCGCCCCCCGCCGGCGGTGCACAGCCCGCGCGCCTGCGCGCGCACCCCGTCGTGGAAGCCGCCCGGGGCGTCGGTCACCACGACGTCGGCCGGTGCCAGCGCGACCCGCCCGACCGCGGTCAGGGAGTGGTGCGAGACGCCGCGGTGGCGCGGGCGCGGGTCGGCCTCGGAGACCCGCAGCGCGGCCACGGGCCGCCCGCGCAGGACGGCGGCGGCGTTGAGCGCCTCGCCGGCGGCCACGCCGGAGAACCCCCACCGCGAGCCGGTGCCGAGGTTGCCCGGCCCCTGGGCGACGACGACCACGTCGGCGCCCACGACGAGGCGGGCCGCCAGCAGCCCGGTGTGCACGGTCGCGGTCTCCAGGTCGCCGCCGAAGCTCTGCCCGGTGCTGATGCACGCGGCAAGCCAGCCCGCCTCGCGCAGCCCTGCGACGGCGCGGGAGAAGGCCGCGGGCAGGGCGCCGCCGTCGGTGAGCACGTAGGCGACGCGGGCGCCGGGGGCGTCGGCGCGCACCCCGGCCACCACCGCGGGCAGCGCCGAGTGCAGGTCGGCGACGACGACGGGGGTGCCGGCGAGGTCGTCGGCGTCGGCGAGGACGTCGTGGTGGGGGGACTCCTGGTCGTCGGCGCCCAGCACCATCGTCTGCAGCGGGGTGTAGCGGGCCTTGACGAGGTGGCCGGGGCCCGCGGGCGGGTCGGCGGGCAGCGCGTCGGGCAGGGCGACGACGAGGGCGTAGCCGCCCGTGCCCAGCCCGCGGGCCAGCGCCGAGGTGTTGAGCAGGACGCGGTCGCCCGGGCGGGGGGTGCCCACGAGGTCGGGGTGGGCCAGGGCCCGCACCTCGGCGCCCGCCTCCTCGCCCACGTCCGCGCCCGCGTCGAGGACGGCGACCAGCTCCACCGACCCGGGCCAGGTGCCGGTCAGCCGCTGCACCGTCGCCGAGCGCCACCTGATCGTCACGCCCTGAGCGTACGAGGGGTTGCCCGCGGCGCCCGGTCGGGTAGCGTCCGATCACCATGACCTCCGCGACCAGCAGCAGCCCGGGCGGAGCGGCCGCCGCCGCCCGCGGAGCGCGGCGCACCGAGCGGCTGCTCAACCTCGTCATCGCCCTGTCGGCCACGCGCCGCTGGCTGACGAAGGAGCAGATCCGCACCGCGGTGCCGCAGTACGCCGACTGCGCGACGACGACGGCCTTCGAGCGCATGTTCGAGCGCGACAAGGAGGACCTGCGCGAGCTCGGGGTGCCGCTGGAGACCGGCGGCGAGGACCCGCTGTTCGAGGACGAGGCCGGTTACCGCATCGACCGCGACGCCTACGCGCTGCCGGAGATCCGCTTCACCCCGGGGGAGCTGGCGGTGCTGTCGCTGGCCAGCCGGGTGTGGCAGCAGGCGAGCCTGGCGGGCCCGGCGACGCGGGCGCTGGTGAAGCTGCGCAGCCTGGGCGTGGAGCCGGACGAGTCCTCGCTGGTGGGCCTGGAACCGCGGGTGCGCACCAGCGAGCCGGCCTTCGACCCGCTGTACGCGGCCACCCGCGACCGGGCGCCGGTCTCCTTCACCTACCGGCGCGCCGGGGGCGAGCCGTCGGTGCGGCACGTGGAGCCGTGGGCCATCGTCAGCTGGCACGGGCGCTGGTACCTCGTGGGCCACGACCGCGACCGCGACGCCTCGCGGGTCTTCCGGCTCTCGCGGGTGTCCTCGGCCGTCAAGCGCATCGGCAGGCCCGGCTCCTACCGGGTGCCCGAGGGCGTCGACCCGCGCGAGGTGGTGGCGGGCACGGTCGGGACGGTGCAGACGCGCCCGGCGCGGCTGCTGGTGCGCTCGGGCGCCGGGCTGGCGCTGCGCCGGCGGGCGACGTCGGTGGAGCCCGGCCCGGGGGAGGACGTCGTCGTGGTGGACGTCAGCGACGTGGAGACGAGCGCGGACGAGATCGCCAGCTACGGCGCGGACGTCGTCGTCCTGGAGCCGCCGCAGCTGCGGGAGGCGGTCGTGCGCCGGCTGCGGGGCGCGGCGGGCCTGGGACCGGCGCAGCAGCAGGGGGTGGGCGCGTGAGCGGGCGGGCGTCGACGGAGCGGCTGTCGCGGCTGCTGGCGATGGTGCCGTACCTGCTGACCCACCAGGGCATCCCGCTGGAGGAGGCGGCCGAGCACTTCGCCATCACCACCGACGACCTCGTGCACGACCTGGAGCTGCTCTTCGTGTGCGGCACGCCGGGCCACCTGCCCGACGACCTCATCGACGCGGAGTGGGAGTCCGGCCGGGTCTACCTGTCCAACGCCGACCCCATCGCGCGGCCCGCGCGGCTGGCGATCGACGAGGCGGTGGCGCTGCTGGTGGGGCTGCGCACCCTGGAGCAGGTGCCCGGTCTGCACGACCGCGAGGCCCTGGAGGGGGCCATGGCCAAGCTGTCGGCCGCCACGGGGGAGGCGGCGGCGACCGCCGGTGCGGTGGCCGTCGACGTGCGCACCGACGCCGAGAGCGCGCTCGTGCTGGAGGCCTGCCGGCTGGCGCTGCGCGAGCGGCGGCGCCTGCACCTGGCCTACCTGGTGCCCAGCCGCGACGAGCGCACGGAGCGCGACGTGGACCCCATGCGGCTGCTGAGCGTGGAGGGCCGCTGGTACCTGGAGGCGTGGTGCCACCGCGCCGAGGGGGTGCGGCTGTTCCGCGTCGACCGCGTCGAGCGCGCCGAGGTGCTGGAGGCCGACGGCACGCCGCCGCCGCAGGCGGTCTCGCGCGACGTGGGCACCGAGCTGTTCACCGCGAGCCCGGACGACCTGGTGGTGACGCTGGACCTGGCGCCGCAGGCGTCCTGGGTCGTCGACTACTACCCGGTGGAGTCCGTGGAGCCGGCCCGCGAGGACGGCTGGGAGGAGGCCTCGCTGCGCGTGCGGCTGCGCACCGCCGACACCCGCTGGGTGCACCGGCTGCTGCTGCGGCTGGGCGCGGGAGCGCGCGTGGTGGACCCGCCGGAGCTCGCGGTGCGGGTGCGCGAGGGTGCCCTGGCGGCGCTGCAGCGGTACTCCTGAACCGCGGGCGGCCACCCGGACGCCTCGCTTCGTGACCAGTAGTGACGAAGTGCAGGCACACAGTGACGGAGTGTGTCAACCTCGCCGGAAGAGGGCGTTCAAGGCATCGCGAGGACGTGCCGAAGCAGTGGTTGTCGGACGGCGGGAGCGCCGCCGGACCACACACGAACCGGAAGGTGCCACCATGACCACGATCAAGGCCTCCTGCCCCTGCTGCGGCGACGTCGAGCTCACGCCCAAGCAGGTCCGTCTCGTGGTCTGCTCGGCCAAGGAGCGCTCGTTCTACGCGTTCGACTGCCCCAAGTGCACCGACGAGGTCCGCAAGCCGGCCGGCGAGGACGTCGTGGCCCTGCTCGTCTCCGGCGGTGTCGCCGTCGAGCGCTGGACCATCCCGGCCGAGGCCATGGAGGTCCACACCGGCTCCACCATCGCCTGGGACGACGTCCTCGACTTCGCCCTCGTGCTGGACTCCTGCGACGACCTGGCCTCGCTGGCCGGCCGCGGCATGCGCTCGGTGCGCTGAGG
>NZ_JAAALL010000620.1 GCF_009906315.1 Kineococcus vitellinus
GTCTCGGGGGCGGCGGGGGAGGTCTCGAGCGGCATCACCCCTTCCAACACCGGCGGGGCCCGCGCGCGTCCGCCGGGCGCTGTGCCGTGCGCCACGCCCGTCCTGCGGCGATCATCGGGGGGTGGTGGTCGAGCAGCTGTTCCGCGCGGCGGCCGCCGCGCGCTCGGGCAAGGCGCTGCACCCGCGCGGGGTGGTGGTGCCCGCCACCGTGGTGCGCCACGGGCTGTCCCCGCGCACGGGCGTCGGGTGGGTCGACGAGCCCGGCGAGGACCGCGCGCTCGTGCGCCTGTCCCGGGGGGCGGGGCTGCCGCCGCCGCTGCCGGACGTGCTCGGGCTGGCGCTGCGCGTGACCTCGCCGCAGGGCGACCCCTGGGACCTGCTGCTGGCGAGCGCCGGCGAGGGCGTGCTGACCCGGCGGCTGCCGCTGCCGCGCCGGTGGCCGGGCGCCTTCTGCTCCAGCGTGGCCGCCTTCCGCACCCCCGGCGGGCCGCTGCTCGTGGGCGCCAGGGAGCGCGGCGGCCGGTGGCTGCTGGCGGTGGCGCGGCCGCGGGGTCCCTGGCGGCCCTTCGCCGAGCTCCTGCTGCACGCCGACCCCCGCACCGCCGGCGACGAGCCGCTGACGTTCGAGCCCGTGCGGCACGCGGTGCCCGGGCTGGGCCTCTCCCGCCGCTGGCGGCGGG
>NZ_JAAALL010000621.1 GCF_009906315.1 Kineococcus vitellinus
CTCCACACCCGGCGCGGGGTGCGCTCGACGTGCGGGGGCGGGGTGGCCTGCCGGGTGGGACCCGCGGGGTCCTCCGCCTGCGCCGCGCGGAACTCCTCCCACCACGGTGCTGCGGACACGACGACCTCCCGGCGGCGGTGCGGGTGCGACCTCCGCACCTCCTCGACACCCCGTGCTGCGACGAGCTGGGCGCCGGTCGGGTTCCAGCGCGCGCCCAGTCTGCCGCGACCCGCACCGCCGGGCGCGGCGAGCGGGTCGGCGGCGGACCGGGTGCCGGGCTCAGACGCCGGCGAGGACCTGCGTCCAGTAGGGCCCGCCGGCACCGGTGCGCTCGGCGATGCCGACGAGGCCGAGGCGGCAGTCCAGGAGGTTGGCGCGGTGGCCGGGGCTGGCCAGCCAGGCGTCGACGACGGCGGCGGCGCTGAAGCCGAAGGCCACGTTCTCCGCGGTGCGCCGGGGCAGGACGCCGACGGCGGCCAGCCGGGTGCGCGGGGTGCTGCCGTCGAGGCCGGTGTGGGTCATGGTGCCGGTGGCGGCCATCTCGGCGCTGTGCCGGTCGGCGGCCCTCGTCAGCGGGTCGGCCAGCTGCAGCGGCGCGCAGCCGACGGCGGTGCGGGCGGCGTTGGTGCGCTCCAGCACCAGCCGGACCTGCGGGTCCACCGGTGCGGCGGGTGCGGGG
>NZ_JAAALL010000622.1 GCF_009906315.1 Kineococcus vitellinus
GCGCGGGGTCGCTGCTGACTGCTCGGTCATGCCCCCATCCTCCCCCGCGCCCTCCTCAGCCCGGCAGGCGGACCCGGCCGCCCAGCTGGGCGAGGACCTCCTCGGCGGCGCGGGTGGCGGCGGCCACGCACGCGGGCACGCCCACGCCGTCCAGCACCGCCCCGCACACCGCCAGCCGCCCCGCGCCCGCCACCGCCGCGCGCAGCCGCTCCACCCGCTCCACGTGGCCGACGGCGTACTGCGGCAGCCCGTCGACCCAGCGCACGAGCGCGCCGTCCACCGGGTGCAGCTCGCGGCCGAGCAGCGCGGCGGCGTCCCCGGCCGCCCAGCGCAGCACGTCGGCGTCGTCGGCCTCCAGCGCCTCGCGCTCGCCGGCGCGGCCCAGGGACACCCGCAGCACGCGGACGTCCTCGCGCTGGGCGCGCACCCAGTCCCACTTGTTCGCCGACAGGGTCAGCGCCTTCACGTGCAGCCCCTCGGCGGCGGCCTCGACCGGCGGCACGAGCACCCCGGAGCCGCTCAGCCCGGCCAGCTCGCCGGCGGGGACGGCGAGCGCGGCGATGACCATGCTCGCGGTCTCGACGGCCGCCAGCTCGGCGGCCGCGGCGGGCACCGCGGCCAGCAGCCGGGCGGCGGGCGAGGAGCGCGCCGACGCGGTCGTCGTGGCGGTGCCGGCTCC
>NZ_JAAALL010000623.1 GCF_009906315.1 Kineococcus vitellinus
GGTGGGTGGGTGGCGCAGTCGATGCTGGTGGGGATGCCGGCGCGGGCGATGGCCAGGGTGCCGTCGGGGGCGGCGGCGATGCTGCGGATGTCGTGGCCGCTCATGAGGGTGCGCCGCTCGCTGCCGTCGGGGCGGGCGCTGTAGAGGGTGGAGCTACCGTCCTGATGCCCGTCGTAGCCGATCCAGACCAGCCGCCGGCCGTCGGCGGACCAGGTGAGGGCGCCGACCCCGCCGCCGCGGGCGACGGGGTGCACCTGCCGGGTAGTGGTGTCGATGGTGAGCAGGCTCTGCTCGTGGTCATCTTCGAGCCAGCCGGTGAAGGCCAGCAGCCGCCCCCCGCCGGGTGCGGTGGACGCCGCAGTGGTGAGGTCAGGTGAGTGCTCCGCCGCGGTGGCCGTCGCGGTGGCGGTGGTGAGCACCAGGACGGCGCTGAGGGCGGCCAGCACCGTTGCAGGCCCCACGGTGCGTGTGCGCATCCTCCTAGGACACCACCGGCACGCTGCCGGTTCCCTGTGATCTCCTGGGATCGTCCGAACCGGTGCCATCGTCGTCGACGGGTGCGATCGCTGCCTACGCTGATCTGGTGGCTGATGCTCTGTACCTGATGACGCCGGCGCAGCGGCGTCCACCGCACCCGGCGGGGGGCGGCTGCTGGCCTTCACCGGCTGGCTCGAAGA
>NZ_JAAALL010000624.1 GCF_009906315.1 Kineococcus vitellinus
GTTCTCGGTGCCCGACCTGCTGGCCACCGACGCGCTGCTGGACCGCCTCGGCGCCCACCGGGCCACCGACGGCGACCTCGGCGACACCGTCGCGCGCCTGCTCGACGCCTACGCGCTGCACGCCGACCCCGACACGGCCGGTGTGCGGCACCTGCCCATCGACGAGATCGTCGCCGCCTCCGAGGCCGAGCCGGAGCCCGGGCCCGTCGAGGCGCCCCGCGTGCTGCTGGCGCGCCGCCGCACCCTGCAGCGGCTGGGCCGCGGCGGCGCGGCCACCGCGGCCGTGCTCGCGCTGCTGGGCGGCACCGCCGCCGCGGCGGCCACGGGTGCCGGGTCCCTGGGCGCGCGCGGTGGTCCCGTCTCCACCGCGGTCTCCGCGCAGCTGCCGGAGTGGTTCCCCGACACCGTCTTCACCGCCATCGCCGGCACGCCGACCGAGCGCGCCCAGCGCGAGCTGCAGCAGGCCGTGCGCGAGGCCCGCGCCGGCGACCCCGAGGCGGCGCTGGCGCGGGTGAGCAACCTGCACGAGCAGCTGGCCGCCGCCGACATCGACGGCGCGCTCGCCGCCGCCGTGGCCAGCACCCTCGTGGCGCTGCGCAGCGGCGAGCTGCCCGACGAGGACGTCCTCGCCGCCGCGCAGGCCGACCCCGCCGCCCCCGGCCCCGCGCCGAC
>NZ_JAAALL010000625.1 GCF_009906315.1 Kineococcus vitellinus
ACGCCGCCGTGCTCAGGAGCGCCCGACCGGAGCGCCCCCCTGCCGCCAGGGTCCACCCCCGTGTCCACCGGAGGGCGACGTCGGCGGGGCGCCCGGGCGAACGCGCGCTGCACGGGCGGAGTCGCCGGCCCGCGCGCCGGCGCGGCTCACTGGCGCCGGCGCACCCAGGCGCAGGTGCCCGTCACGAGCGCGGCGATGAGGACGGCGGGAGCGGCGCCCAGCAGGTAGCTGTGCAGCAGGTGCCCCAGGGCGACGCCCGCGACGGCCGCCACCTCGAGGAAGATCATGATGCTGAGAGCCCCCTGCAGGGCACTGGCCGGTGCCTTGGCGCGGGACTGGTGGACCATGTCGCCTCCGCTGCTGCGCTCACGAGCGATGCCGCCGGTGTCGGTCCCCGACCCGGCCGCGGGACGGCCGGGTGGCGGGACCCCCGCCCCACGGTAGGAGTGCACCGGCTCCTCGGCCAGCCGGGCCGCGCCGCGGGCGCGGGGCCCGCCGGCGGCGCCGTCGCGCCGCTCGCGCGGTCGCTGGTTACGGTCGTGCCGGCGGCACGGGTCGCCCGGCGGCGCACCGCGCAGGCGCGGTCCGCGCACGAAGCGCACCACGAGGACGGGGAAGCACCGACATGAGCTCCATCCCGCTGGCCATCCCCGCCGAGGTGGAC
>NZ_JAAALL010000626.1 GCF_009906315.1 Kineococcus vitellinus
TGGCCGGGGTGGTGGCCGGCTTCCCGCTGCTGACCAGCTGGGCGCTGCAGTCGGTGCCGGCCGCCCACGGGGCGGTGGTCGTCGGCGCGCTGCCGCTGGCGACCGCGGCCGCCGGGTGCCTGCGCGGCGAGCGCCCGCCCGCCGGGTTCTGGGTGGCGGCCGCGGCGGGCTGCGCCGCGGTGCTCGCCTTCCTGGCCCTGGGCACGGGCGGGTTCGGCGGCCTGCACGTCCCAGACCTGCTGCTGCTGGCCGCGGTCGTGCTGGCGGCGGCCGGCTACGCCGAGGGTGCGCTGCTCGCCAGGGAGCTGGGCGCCTGGCAGACCACCTGCTGGGCCCTGGTCCTCGCCCTGCCGCTCGTGGTGCCGCTGGCCGTCGCCGGTGCCCTGCGGGGAGGGGTGTCTGCGGAGCCGCGGGCCTGGATCGCCTTCGGCTACCTCGGCGTCTTCAGCACCTTCCTGGGCTTCTTCGCCTGGTACCGCGGGCTCGCCCTCGGCCCCGTCAGCTCGGTCAGCCAGGTGCAGCTGGTGCAGTCGGTGCTCACGCTGGCCTGGAGCGCGCTGCTCCTCGGCGAGCGCGTGGGCGGCGGGGCGTGGGCCGCGGCCGCGGTGGCCCTCACCGTGCGCACGCTCGCCCTGACGTGCGACCCCGCGCGCGTCGTCC
>NZ_JAAALL010000627.1 GCF_009906315.1 Kineococcus vitellinus
GGTGCTCACCGCGCGGCGGGGGTCAGGACGGGCGCGGGACGGTGCCGTCCGCGTTCCAGTCCAGGTCGAAGCCGTAGGCCAGGGCCACGTCGCGCACCGGCCCCTCGAAGAACTCCGCCTCCCGGCGCACGACGAGGTCGCCGCCGACGTCGTGCACCGAGGCCAGCGCGCAGGTGCGCGCGCCCTGCGGGGCGGGACCGGCCCACAGCTGCAGCGTGCCGCCGCCGCGGCGGCCGATCGTCAGCTGCGGGGCCAGCCGGGTGAGGTCCGGGGGCCGCGGCCCCACCGCGTAGGCGTAGAAGACCATCCGGCGCAGCAGGTCCAGGTGGCGCGCGTCGACGAGGACCTCCTCGCCGGCCTCCTCGCTGCGCGCGCCCAGGCGCAGCACCTGGCGGGCGCCGAACCCCGGCGCGGCGAGCAGCTCACCCCGGGACTGCAGCGCACCCGCGTGACGCTCGCGCGTCTCCCAGAGGCACCCCAGGTGGACGTCGGACGAACGGCGCAGCCCGGCCGCGGTGACCAGCTGCTCCCACTGCAGCAGCACCCGCAGCGTCCCGCCGGAGCGCTCGGCCGCCGGGATGGTGCGCACCGGGTCGTCCTCGTCGAGGACGACCCGCCGCTCGCCGGCCCGCCGCCACCGCCCGACGCCGTCGTCGGGC
>NZ_JAAALL010000628.1 GCF_009906315.1 Kineococcus vitellinus
TGGCCACCTCCTCGGAGGAACTGACCACCGTGGCCACCCAGCTCTCCTCCGGCGCCGAGGAAGCCGCCACCCAGGCCCAGGTCGTCTCCACCGCCACCGAGGAGATCAGCGCCAACATCGCCACCGTCGCCGCCGCCGGGGATCAGATGTCCTCCGCCATCCGCGAGATCGCCACCTCCACCGCCGAGGCCTCCTCCACCGCCGCCAACGCCGTCAGTGCCGCCTCCGCGGCCGGGGAGACGCTGGAGCGCCTGAGCGCCTCCTCCCGCGAGATCGGTGAGGTCGTCAAGCTGATCACCTCCATCGCCGAGCAGACCAACCTGCTGGCGCTGAACGCCACCATCGAAGCCGCCCGCGCCGGGGAGATGGGCAAGGGCTTCGCGGTGGTGGCCGGAGAGGTCAAGGAGCTGGCCCAGCAGACCGCGCGGGCCACCGAGGAGATCGTGGGCCGCGTCAACGCCACCCAGACGGATGCGGCCTCGGCGGCGGCGGCGATCACCGAGATCACCGAGGTGATCGCCCGCATCGACGGCTTGCAGGCCACCATCGCGGCGGCGGTGGAGGAGCAGAGCGCGACCACCAGTGAGATGGTGCGCAACGTCACCGAGGTCTCCACCGGCTCCCAGGAGATCGCCTCCAACATCTCCGG
>NZ_JAAALL010000629.1 GCF_009906315.1 Kineococcus vitellinus
CGCGAGAGCTGGCCGATGGAGGTGTAGCCGGTGCCGAAGTCGTCGATGGCCACGCGCACGCCCAGGGCGCGCAGGGCGCGCAGCTGCTCCAGGGCCAGCGGCTCGTCGACGAGCACCGTCTCGGTGATCTCGACGGTCAGGCGCTCGGCGGCCACGCCGCTGGCGGCCAGCGCGGCCGTCACGTCGCCGATGAGCCGGGCCTGCCCGAGGTGGCGCCCGGAGACGTTGACCGCGGCGCCGACGCCGGCCAGCGCACCGCCCTCGGCGTCCCAGCGCGCCAGCTGCGCGCACGCCTCGGCCAGCGCCCAGCGGCCGAGCTCGCACACGAGGTCGGAGCGCTCGGCGACGGCGACCGCCTCGGCGGGCGGCACGGGCCCGTGCCCGGGGCGGTCCCAGCGCAGCAGCGCCTCCACGCCCTGCACCGACCTCGTCGCCAGGTCCACGACCGGCTGGTAGTGCAGCTGCAGCCCGCCCTCGGCCAGCGCGGTCCACAGCGCCCGCTCCACGGCGCCGCGCCGGGCCAGCTCCGCGCGCAGCGCGTCGTCGAAGACCTCCACGACCCCGCGGCCGGCGGCCTTGGCCCGGTAGGTGGCCGCGTCGGCCTCCCCGAGCAGCCGCTCGGCGCTGCCGCCGCCCCCGCCGCTGCCG
>NZ_JAAALL010000062.1 GCF_009906315.1 Kineococcus vitellinus
GTCACCGGTTCAGCTCCTCGAGGACGGCGGCGAAGCGCCGCAGGTCGGTGGTGGGCAGGGTGCCCAGGTGCCGCGACAGCTCGGCCTCGGCGGTGCGCTCGGCGGCGGCCAGCAGCTCGCGCCCGGCGGCGGTGGGCCGCAGCAGGGAGGAGCGGCGGTCCTCGGGGTTGCTGCGCCGCTCGCACAGCCGCGCCGCCTCCAGCCGGTCGACGAGCTTGCTGATCCCGCCGACGGTGACCTCCAGGTCGCCGGCGAGGTCCTGGACGCGGCAGGGCCGCCCGCCCTCGTCGCGGCGGGCGATGGAGCGCAGGACCTGGAAGCGGGCCACGGGCAGCTCGTGGGCGGTGCGCAGGGCCGCGTCGACGGCGTTCCACAGCTGGATCTGGACCTTCACGAGCAGGTCGAAGGTGTCGGTGAGCACCCGTGGAAGTTACCACGGATGAATCTTCCATGGAAACCATTTCGACGGGGCGGCGGGAGCGCGTACCGTCGCAGCGTGCAGGGGAGCGCTGTGGTCGTCGGTGGCGGCATCGCCGGGCTGGCGGTGGCCCGGGCCCTGCTCGCGGGCGGCTGGGACGTGCAGGTGCGCGAGCGCGCCGCGGCCGCGCCGAGCACGGGCGCCTCGCTGGGCATGTGGCCGCACGCCGTCGCCGCCCTGGAGCAGCTGGGCCTGCGGGACCTCGTGCGCGCCGGCACGGTCGCCGCGAGCTCGGGGGAGCTGCTGCGCCCCGACGGCCGCCGACTGGTCCACCTCGAACCGCCGGGACCGGCACGCCTGGTCGCTCGCCCGCAGCTGCTGGCCGCGCTGGCCGAGGGGCTGCCGCCCGGGGTGCTGCGCTGGGGCGCGCCCGCGCTCTCGGCGGCCGAGCTGCCCGCCGCGGACGTCCTCGTCGCCGCCGACGGCGTCGGCAGCGTCGTGCGCCGCGACGTCTTCGGCCCGGCGAGCGCGCCGCGGCCGCTGGGCACCGTCGCGGTGCGCGGCACGGCGGACGTGCCGCCCGCCGGGATGAGCGAGACGTGGGGCGCGGGGCGGATGTTCGGCACCACCGCCCGCCTGGACGGGCGCACCAACGTCTACGCCTGCTTCCGCTCCGCGCTGGCCGCGCCGGCCGAGGCCGCCGATCCGCAGGAGCTGCTGCGGCGCGTCTTCGCCGGCTGGCACGCCGGGGTCGTGGAGACGGTCGAGCACCTGCAGCCCGACTCCCTCGACGTGCGGCCCCTGCTGGACCTGCGCCCGCTGCGCAGCACCGTCCGCGGCACCACCGTGCTCGTGGGCGACGCCGCGCACGCGATGGCGCCCAACCTCGGCCGCGGGGCCTGCGAGTCCCTCGTGGACGCCGTCGTGCTGGCCCGCCACCTGGTGGCCGCCCCCGACGTGGCGACCGCGCTGCGCGGCTACGACCGCGAGCGCCGCCGCCCCGCGGCGCGGCTGGTGCGGGCCTCCCGGCTGCTGAACCGGGTGAGCACCGCCGAGCACCTGACCGGCCTGCGCGACGGCGCGCTGGCCCTCACCGGCCGGGTCCTCGCCGGGCGGCGCTGAGCGCGCCCGCGCGGCGGGTGCGGCGGGTGCGGCGGGTGCGGCACACTGCCGCCGTGGGGGTGCGGCGCAGCGCGGGGGTCCTGCTGCACCGGCGCGGCGCCGAGGGCGGCCGCGAGGTGCTGCTGGGGCACATGGGCGGGCCGTTCTGGGCCCGCAAGGACGAGCGCGCCTGGTCGATCCCCAAGGGGGAGCCCGAGGAGGGCGAGGACCTGCTGGCCACCGCGCTGCGCGAGTTCGCCGAGGAGCTCGGCTCCCCGGTGCCGGCGGTGGAGCTGACGCCGCTGGGGGAGTTCCGCCAGTCCGGCGGCAAGGTCGTCACCGTCTGGGCCGCCGAGGGGGACCTGGACGTCACCACCGTGCGCGGCGGGACGTTCGCGCTGGAGTGGCCGCCGCGCTCGGGCCGGGTGCAGGAGTTCCCCGAGGTCGACCGGGCGGCGTGGTTCGCGCCCGAGCAGGCGCGGGTCAAGCTCGTCGCCGGCCAGGTGCCCGCGCTGGAGCGGTTGCTGGAGCACCTGGCCGGCGACGGCTGAGCCGGGGGTCAGGGGACGGTGTACCCCGCGGCGCGGAACAGCTCGTACCACTCCGCGCGCGTCAGCGGCAGGTCGGAACCCCGCGCCGCGGCGGCGACCCGCTCGGGGTTCGTCGTGCCGAGCACGACCTGCATGCCCGCCGGGTGGCGGGTGATCCACGCGGTGGCGACCGCCAGCTTCGGCACGTCGTACTGCGCCGCCAGCCGGTCCAGCACGGCGTTCAGCTCCGGGTAGCGCGGGTCATCGAGGAACACCCCGTCGAAGAACCCGGCCTGGAACGGCGACCACGCCTGCACGGTGATGTCGTTGAGGCGGCAGTAGTCCAGCAGGCCGGCGTCGCGGGAGATCGACTGGTCCAAGCCCTGCATGTTCGCCGCCACCCCCTGCGCCACCAGCGGGGCGTGGGTGATCGACAGCTGCAGCTGGTTGGCCACCAGCGGCTGGCGCACCGAGCGCTTGAGCAGCTCGATCTGGCCTGGGGTGTGGTTGGAGACGCCGAACGCGCGGACCTTGCCGGCCTCGTGCAGCTCGTCGAAGGCGCGCGCCACCTCGTCGGGTTCGACGAGGGCGTCGGGGCGGTGCAGCAGCAGGACGTCGATGCGGTCGGTGCGCAGCGCCTCCAGCGAGGCGTCCACCGACTCCACGACGTGCTCGTAGGAGAAGTCGAAGTACGGCCCGTCGGGCACGATGCCGCACTTGGTCTGGATCGTCACCGCGTCGCGCTCGGAGGAGCTCAGCGGCACGGCCTCGGCCCAGCGCCGCTCGCAGCGGTGCAGGCCCTGGCCGTAGACGTCGGCGTGGTCGACGAAGGTGATGCCGGCGTCGCGGGCGGTGGTCCACAGGGTGCGGACCTCCTCGTCGGACATGTCGACGATGCGCATGAGGCCGAGGACGACGTTGGGCACCTGCAGACCGGTGGTGCCCAGGGGGACGGTCCGCACGCTCACGCCTCCGACAGCTTCGCGACCTCGTCCGCGCTCAGCGCGAGCTCGGCGGCGCGGGCGGAGTCGGTGATGCTCTGCGGGCGCGAGGCGCCCGGGATCGGCAGGACGACCGGGGCCAGCGCGAGCTGCCAGGCGAGGGCGACCTGCTGGACGCTCACGCCGTGGGCGTCGGCGACCTCCTGGAAGGCGGCGTGCCGGCTGCCGAGCTCGCCGGCGTTGGTGATGCCGCCCAGCGGGCTCCACGGCAGGAACGCGATGCCGAGCTGCGCGCAGTGCTCCAGCTCGCCCTGGCTGGAGCGGAAGGCGGGGGAGAACTGGTTCTGCACGGAGACCAGCCGGCCGCCGAGCACCTCGTTGGCCTCGTCGATCTGCGCGACGTCGGCGTTGGAGATCCCGGCGAGCTGGATCACGCCCTCGTCGAGCAGGTCGCGCAGCGCGCCGACGGACTCCGCGTAGGGGACGTCCGGGTCGGGGCGGTGGAACTGGTAGAGGCCGACGGCCTCCACGCCCAGCCGCTTCGCGGAGGCCTTCGCGGCCTCCTTGAGGTAGGCGGGGTCGCCGTTCTTCGTCCAGGAACCGTCGCCGGGGCGCAGGTGCCCGCCCTTGGTGGCGACGAGGACCTGCGAGGCGTCGCCGCCCCAGCTGCGCAGGGCCTCGGCGATGAGCTCCTCGTTGTGGCCGACCTCGTCGGCGTCGCGGTGGTAGGCGTCGGCGGTGTCGATGAGCGTCACCCCGGCGTCCAGGGCGGCGTGGATCGTGGCGAGGCTGCGCTCGCGGTCGGGGCGGCCCTCGATCGACATCGGCATGCCGCCGAGGCCGATCGCGGAGACCGAACGGGTTCCGAGGCTTCGTTGCTCCATGGCGGCGACCCTACGAACGCCGCATCCAGGAGTCCAACGATCCTTCCTTCTGCGATCCACGAGCTCCGCTTCTGGATACGGTGCGCGGGTGGACCTGCGCCAGATGGAGTACCTCGTCGCCCTCGCCGACGAGCGGCAGTTCACCCGCGCCGCCGCCCTCACCGGGGTCTCGCAGTCGGGGTTGTCGGCGGCGATCCGCACCCTGGAGGACGAGCTGGGCACCAGCCTGTTCCGGCGCACCTCGCGGCGGGTGGAGCCGACCGACGCCGGGCTGGCGCTGCTGCCGCACGCGCGCTCGATGCTCGAGCTGGCCACGGCCGCGCGCGACGCCGTCGTGCAGGCCACCCGCGCGCTGTCGGGGACCCTGCGCGTGGGCGCCGAGCAGTGCCTGGGGCTGGTCGACGTCTGCGCGCTGCTGGAGCGCTTCCACCGCCGCTTCCCGCAGGTGGAGATCTCCTTCGTCCAGGCCGGCTCGCACGACCTGCTGGCGCAGGTGCGCGACGGCGAGCTCGACGTCGCCCTCGTCGCCACCACCGAGCACCTGGGCGCCGTGACGGCCACCGAGCTGGGGCGCGAGCCCCTCGTGCTGCTCGCCCCGCCGGCCTCGGCCCTGGCCGCGCGCGCCGAGGTGGCCTGGGCCGACCTCGCCGACGCCGCCTTCATCGACCTGCAGCCCTCGTGGGGGGTGCGCACCCTGGGCGACGGGGCCTGCGCCGCGCACGGCGTGCACCGCCGGGTGCGCTTCACCGTCGGCGACGTGCACACCCTGCTCGACCTCGTCGGCCGCGGGCTGGGCGCGGCGATCGTGCCCCGCCACGTGGCCGCCAAGCCGCAGGCCGCCGGCCTGGGCGTCGCCGCGATGCCCGCGGACGCGCCGCCGTGGGTGGTCTCCGTGGTCACCGGCGCCCGCGAGCGCGCCGGCTCCCCGGCCCCGCACCTGCTGGAGCTGCTGGAGACCGGGGGCGAGCAGGGCCCGCGCGATCAGGGCCTGCGGGATCAGGGCCTGCGCGAGACCGCGAACGTGCGCAGGAACGGCAGCGGCGTGCCCCAGGGGCGGGCGGGGTAGGCCTCGCGCAGCAGCGCGCCGCACTCGCGCTCGAACTCGGCGGCGGAGGCCGCGTCCAGCGCCTGCAGCACCGGGCGCAGCGCGGTGCCGCGCACCCACTCCAGCACCGGGTCGGGACCGGCCAGCACGTGCTGGTACTCCGTCTGCCACACGTCCGCCTCCAGCCCCGCGCCGAGCAGCAGCTCCAGGTACTCCCCGGGCGCGGCGACGGACTCCGTCCCGCGCAGCACCCCGGCGAGGCGGTGCCGCCACGGCGGGGAGGCCGCCAGCTCGCGCAGCAGCCGGTGCGAGGGGGCCGCGAAGTTGCTGGGCACCTGGAAGGCCAGCCAGCCGCCCGCCGGCAGCTGCTCCGCCCAGCGGCGCAGCAGCTCCAGGTGCCCGGGGACCCACTGCAGGACGGCGTTGCTCACGAGCACGTCGACACCGCTGGCGTCGACGTCCTCCGCGCGCCCCTCGGCGAACTGCACGCCGTCGCCCGGCGGTGCCCCCGCCGCGGCCGCCGCCACCATCTCCGGGGAGGAGTCGACGCCGCGCACCCGCGCACCCGGCCAGCGCCGCGCCAGCGAGCGGGTCAGCTCCCCCGAGCCGCAGCCGACGTCGACGACGAGGCGGGGTTCCTGCGCGCCGACCCGGGCGAGCAGGTCGCCGAAGGGGCGGCTGCGCGGTGCGGAGAAGCGGGCGTACTGCTGCGGGTCCCAGCGCGGCGAGCCCACCGCGGGCTCCCCGCCGGGGCCGGCGCCGGGCCTGCGCGTCACGACCGCCCACCGGGGGAGCGGCGGGCGCGCAGCAGCTCCAGGGCCACGGGCACCAGGGACACGAGCACGACCACGGCGATGATCGGCAGCAGGTAGGCGTCGATGCCGGGGATGCGCTGCCCGAGCAGGTGACCGGCCAGCACCACGCCGAGCGACCACACCAGCCCACCGGCCACCTGCCACAGCGCGAAGCGCCGGGCCGGCACGCCCACGGCCCCGGCCAGCGGGTTCAGCAGGGTGCGCACGACCGGGATGAAGCGCGCCAGGACGATCGCACGGCCGTGGCCGTAGCGCTCGAGCAGCTCGCGCGAGCGCCGCAGGCCCGCGGCCCGGCGGGGGTGGCCCGGCCGCTCCAGCACGCGGGGGCCGGCGGCGCGGCCGATGAGGTACCCCGTCTGCGCCCCCGCCAGCGCCCCCGCGGCGGCCGCCACGAGCACCGGCACCAGGTCGAGGTGGGTGCTCCCGCTCGTGGCGGACAGCAGCCCCGCGGTGAAGAGCAGCGAGTCGCCGGGCAGGAAGAAGCCGACGAGCAGCCCCGTCTCGGCGAAGAGCACCACGAAGACGCCCACGGCGCCGAACGTCGACAGCAGGTGGGTGGGGTCCAGCAAGGAGGTCATCGGGTCCTCGGTCCTCGGGGCGGGTTCGCGCCACCAGCGTGCCCGCGGCACCCCGCTCCGGCGCGGCGGGGGCCGGCAGGGGCCACACTGCGCGGGTGAGCACCGACACGCGCACGAGCGCGGGCAGCGGCGCGGACGCGGGCACCGCCTCCCTCTCCATCGCCGAGGCCGCCGACCGGCTCGGGCTGAGCACGCACGCGCTGCGCTACTACGAGACCGAGGGCCTGCTCGTCGGCGCGCCCGCGCGCACCCCCGCCGGCCGCCGCCGCTACGACGAGCAGGACCTGCGCTGGATCGTGCTGGTGCAGCGGCTGCGGGCCACCGGCATGCCGGTGCGCGAGGTCCGCGAGTACGCCCGGCTGTGCCGGGAGGGCGCCGGCAACGAGCAGCAGCGCCTGGCGCTGCTGCGCGCCCACCGCGAGCGCGTCCTGGCCCAGCTCGCCGAGGTGAGCGGCCACCTCGGCGCGGTCACCGCCAAGATCGAGCTGTACGAGGGCACCGTCGGCACCGTCGGCGACCGCTGAGCGCCCCGCCGCCCGGCGAGGGCCCCGCGGGGGTCTCACGGGGTCCCGGTTGACTTCGAGCGCGCTCGAAGTCGGAGGCTGGGGTCCATGAGCTACCCGCACCGCACCCTCGGCAGCGCCGCGAACGGCACCGCCCTCGACGTCTCCGCCCAGGGCCTGGGCTGCATGGGCATGAGCGAGTTCTACGGCCCCGGCGACGAGCAGGAGTCGCTGGCCACCATCGGCGCGGCCCTCGACGCCGGCATCACCCTGCTCGACACCGCCGACATGTACGGCCCCTTCACCAACGAGCAGCTCGTCGGGCGGGCGATCGCCGGCCGCCGCGAGGAGGTCGTCCTCGCCACGAAGTTCGGCAACGAGCGGCGCCCCGACGGCACCCGCCGCGTCAACGGCCGCCCCGAGTACGTGCGCGCGGCCTGCGAGGCGAGCCTGCAGCGCCTGGGCGTCGACGTCATCGACCTCTACTACCAGCACCGGGTCGACACCACCGTCCCCGTCGAGGAGACCTGGGGGGCGATGGCCGAGCTCGTGCGGGCCGGCAAGGTGCGCCACCTGGGCATCAGCGAGGCCGCCCCCGGGACGATCCGCCGCGCGCACGCCACCCACCCGGTGACGGCGCTGCAGACGGAGTGGTCGCTGTGGACGCGCGACGTGGAGACCGACGGCGTCCTGGACACCGTGCGCGAGCTGGGCATCGGCTTCGTCGCCTACTCCCCGCTGGGCCGCGGCTTCCTGTCCGGCGCCATCCGCAGCGTCGACGACCTCGCCGAGGACGACTTCCGCCGCGCCAACCCGCGCTTCCAGGGCGAGGCCTTCGCCCGCAACCTGCAGCTGGTCGACGAGGTGCGCGCGCTCGCGGCCGCCAAGGGCGTCTCCGCGGGGCAGGTCGCGCTGGCCTGGCTGCTGGCCCAGGGCCTCGACGTCGTGCCCATCCCCGGCACCAAGCGGCGCGGCTACCTGGCCGAGAACGCGGCCGCCGTGCGGGTGGAGCTGAGCGCGGACGAGCTCGCCCACCTCGAGCGGGTCCTGCCGGTGGGCGCCGGCGCCGGGGACCGCTACCCGGACATGAGCACCGTCCGCCGCTGACGCGCGGTGGTCCGGCGGGGGGTGCGGACTCTGGCAGGATCCGCAGCGGCCTCGACGTCGCGGCCGACCCTCGTCCGACCTGCTCGACCACGCCCGAGGTGCTCGATGGCCACCCACACCCAGCCCACCCGCCGACCCTCGGCGGTCGACCGCTACTTCCAGATCAGCGAGCGCGGCTCCACCGTGGCCCGGGAGGTCCGCGGCGGCCTCGCGACCTTCTTCACGATGGCCTACATCGTCGTGCTCAACCCGCTGATCATCGGCACCCAGCCCGACAGCACCGGCTCCTTCCTCGGCGGCGGCAGCGCTCCCGACCTCGCGGCCGTCGCCGCCGCCACCGCGCTCACCGCCGGCGTCGTGACGATCCTCATGGGAGCGGTGGCCAACTACCCGCTCGCGCTGGCCAGCGGGCTGGGCCTGAACGCCTTCGTCGCCTTCGGCATCGCGGGGCTGCCCCGCATGACGTGGGCCGACGCGATGGGGCTGGTCGTCCTCGAGGGGCTGATCATCCTCGTCCTCGTGCTCACCGGCTTCCGCGAGGCCGTCTTCCACGCGGTGCCCGCGCAGCTGAAGACGGCCATCAGCGTCGGCATCGGCCTGTTCATCACCATCGTCGGCCTCGTCGACGCGGGCTTCGTGCGCTCCGGCAGCGGCACGCCGCTGGAACTGGGCATCGGCGGCTTCCTCGCCGGCTGGCCCACGCTCGTCTTCGTCGTCGGGCTGCTGCTCATCGTCGTGCTCATGGCGCGCGGGGTGCGCGGCGCCATCCTCGGCGGCATCGTGGCGGCCACCGCGCTCGCCGTCGTCGTGGAGGCCGTGGCCCACCTGGGTCCGCGCACCGGCGCCGACGGCGAGGTGCGCGACCCGGCCGCCTGGGGCCTGAACGTGCCGGCCCTGCCGGAGTCCTGGATCGCCACCCCCGACTTCTCGCTGCTGGGGCAGTTCGACCTGCTCGGCTCCTTCGGGCGCATCGGCGCCGTCAGCGTCCTGCTGCTCGTCTTCACGCTCCTGCTCGCCGACTTCTTCGACACGATGGGGACGATGGTCGCCATCGGCAAGGAGGGCGACCTGCTGGACGCCGAGGGCAACCCGCCGCGGATGCGGCGCATCCTCGTCGTCGACTCCGTCGCCGCGGCCGCCGGCGGTGCGGCCGGGGTCTCCAGCAACACCAGCTACATCGAGTCCGCGACCGGTGTCGGCGAGGGCGCCCGCACGGGCCTGGCCAGCGTCGTCACGGGGATCGCGTTCCTGCTGACGACCTTCCTGGCCCCCGTCGTCGCGATCGTGCCCTACGAGGCGGCCACCCCCGCGCTGGTCGTCGTGGGCTTCCTCATGATGACCCAGGTCAAGGGCATCGACTGGGACGACGTGGAGATCGCGCTGCCGGCGTTCCTGACCATCGTGCTCATGCCGTTCACCTACTCGATCAGCGCGGGCATCGGTGCCGGCTTCATCGCCTTCGTCGTCCTCAAGGTCGCCCGCGGCAAGGCCCGCCTGGTGCACCCGCTGCTGTGGGTCGTCGCGCTGCTGTTCGTCCTCTACTTCGCCATCGACCCGGTGAAGGACCTGCTCGGCGCGAGCTGAGCGCACCGCCCCGCCGCCGCCCCCACCGCCGCGCCACCGGCAGACCGGCGGGGCAGCGGCGGTGGGGGTACGGTGGTGCCGTGGCACGCCTGGAGAACCTCCTCCTTCGTCGCCGCGGCGGGGCCAGCTAGGCCGGTCCCCCCGTCGCGGGACCTCGTCGTGCGCGCCGGCCGCCACCGCAGCCCCGCCCCGTGAGGAGAAGACCGTGCGCAACACCCAGACGCCGTCCGCGATGCCGTTCCACCGCTACCGGCCGTTCCACGAGCAGATCACCGTCGACCTGCCCGACCGCACCTGGCCCACCAAGCGCATCACCCGGGCGCCGCGCTGGTGCGCGGTGGACCTGCGCGACGGCAACCAGGCCCTCATCGACCCGATGAACTCCGAGCGCAAGCTGCGGATGTTCAAGCTGCTCGTCGACATGGGCTTCAAGGACGTCGAGGTCGGCTTCCCCTCGGCCAGCCAGACCGACTTCGACTTCGTGCGCACGCTCATCGAGCAGGACCTCATCCCCGACGACGTGCGCATCCAGGTGCTGACGCAGGCGCGCGAGCACCTCATCGAGCGCACCTACGAGTCCCTGCGCGGCGCGAAGCAGGCGATCGTCCACCTGTACAACTCCACCTCCGTGCTGCAGCGGCGCGTGGTGTTCGGCATGGACGAGGACGGCATCGTCGACTTGGCGCTGCAGGGGGCGCGGCTGTGCCGCAAGTTCGAGGAGACCATCCCCGGCACGACCGTCTACTACGAGTACTCCCCGGAGTCGTACACCGGCACCGAGCTGGAGTTCGCCGCCCGCATCTGCAACGAGGTGCTGGAGGTCTTCCAGCCCACGCCGGAGCGCAAGGTCATCGTGAACCTGCCCGCCACGGTGGAGATGACCACGCCCAACGTCTACGCCGACTCCATCGAGTGGATGTCGCGGCACCTGCACCACCGCGAGGACGTGATCCTCTCCCTGCACCCGCACAACGACCGGGGCACCGGCGTCGCGGCCGCCGAGCTGGGCTACCTGGCCGGGGCCGACCGCATCGAGGGCTGCCTGTTCGGCAACGGCGAGCGCACCGGCAACGTCGACCTCGTCACGCTGGGCATGAACCTGTTCAGCCAGGGCATCGACCCGCAGATCGACTTCTCCGACATCGACCACGTCCGCCGCACCGTCGAGCACTGCAACCAGCTGCCCGTCGGCGAGCGCGTCCCCTACGGCGGCGACCTCGTCTTCACGGCCTTCTCCGGCTCCCACCAGGACGCCATCAAGAAGGGCCTGGAGGCCATGGAGCGCGAGGCGGCGGCCGCCGGCAAGGGCGTCGACGAGATGGAGTGGGCGGTGCCGTACCTGCCCATCGACCCCAAGGACGTCGGGCGCAGCTACGAGGCCGTCATCCGGGTGAACTCCCAGTCCGGCAAGGGCGGGGTGGCCTACCTGCTCAAGGCCGAGCACCAGCTGGACCTGCCGCGCCGGCTGCAGATCGAGTTCAGCCGGGTGGTGCAGGAGCGCACCGACGCCCAGGGCGGGGAGGTGTCGGCGTCGCAGATCTTCGGGATCTTCTCCGACGAGTACCTGCCCTCGCCCAGCGGCACCCCCGACTGGGGCCGCTACGCGCTGCGCGCCACCCGCTCGGTGAGCGAGGTCGAGGCCGCCGACTCCCTGGAGGTCGACCTCTTCGACGCCGCCGACGTCGGCCACGAGCTGAAGACGGTCGCCGGCACGGGCAACGGACCCATCGCGGCCTTCTGCGCGGCGATGGCCACCCCGCAGGCCGGTGGCGTGGACGTGCGCGTCCTCGACTACGCCGAGCACGCGCTGTCCGCCGGCGGGGACGCCATGGCCGCCGCCTACGTCGAGTGCGCCGTCGGGAACCGGGTGCTGTGGGGCGTGGGCGTCGACCACAACATCACCACCGCCTCGCTGAAGGCGATCGTCTCGGCCGTCAACCGCGCCCTGCGCTGACCCGCGGGCGCCCCGCCGGGAGCCCCGGGAGGTTGAACGCGCACCCACGACGGGTTCGGTCTCCCATCCCGCCACGGCTTGGTTAAGATCAGTCACCGCCCGTGATCGCGGGTGCGCGCTGATCGGAGGACGCGGTGGGGGCCGAGGTCGAAGCCGTCAGTCCGTTCGGACCGCTGGACCTCCTCGCCGAGTGGGCCCACCGCCTCTACCTCGACGGCTTCGGCGAGCAGGCCGTGCAGGCCAGCCGCGAGGCCCTCGCGCTGTGCGAGGCCGCCGGGGACGAGCGCACCGCCCGCTACCTGCAGTTCATCTGCGGCGTGGCGCTGCACCAGCTGGGCCGCGCCGCCGAGGCCAGCGAGGAGGCCGGCCACCTCCTGCGCCGCCTGGGCGCGGACGCCGACCCGGTCTGGCGCGCCAAGGCGCTGGCCCTGCTCGCGGAGTCGCGCGTCGACCTCGGCATGACGGCCCTGGCGATGGACCACCTCGCCGAGGGGCAGCTCATCGTCACCGCCCAGCCCATCCGCACCTACGACCACCTGTCGGCCACGATGTCGGTGGCGCTGGCCCTCAACGCGCTCGCCCTCTTCGAGCCCGCCGACGAGCTCATGGTGCAGATGCTCGCGCTGAGCTTCCCGCCCGCCCGGGTCCGCCTCAACGTGGTGCAGGAGGCCGCCGTCCTGCAGGTCTCCTGGGCGGCCATGCTCGAGGTCGCCGGCCGCGGCGAGGAGGCCTGGCCGCACTACGGCGCCGCCCTGTCGCGGGTGGCGCGGATGCGCGCCCTGGCCCGCGAGGCCGACTACCCCGAGATGCTCGCCCGCGCGGAGGCGATCGAGGGCTTCGTGCTGCAGCGCACCGGCGAGGCCGCCCTCGGCGAGGCGCGGCTGCGCCCGGCGGTCGCCGCCTTCCGGCTGCGCGAGGAGCTCGCCGAGACCCAGATCGCCCGCATCGCCCTGGCCACCGCCGCCTCCGCGGCCGGTGACCGCAGCGGCGCCGCCGAGCTGCTGGCCGCCGTCCAGCGCGTGTCCAACGCCACCCAGCTCGACGTGTGGGGGCTGGTGGCCCTCGACGCGCGCGCCCGCGGGGCCATCGCCCACGAGGGGCGCAGCGACGCCGTCGAGGCGCTCGAGCGCCTCGCGCAGGTCTCGCTGGCGCGGTTGTGGGAGGACCGCGAGAGCCGCTTCGAGGCGCTGCAGGACCGCGTCCGGCAGCGGGAGATGGCCGAGCAGCACGAGCGCATCGGCCGCGCCGCCCTCGTGGACCCCATGACCGGCCTGGGCAACCGCCGGCGCCTGCAGCAGGTCCTCGAACGCCCCGACCAGCGCTTCGGCGCCGTCCTGCTCGACGTCGACAGCTTCCGCGCCGTCAACGAGGAGCACGGCCACGAGGTCGGCGACACCGTCCTGCGGCGGGTGTCGGACCTGCTGCGCCGCGAGGTCCCCGCCGACGCCGTGCTCGTGCGCTACGGCGGCGACGAGTTCGTCGTCCTGCTGCCGGCCGCGAACGCGGACGCCGTCGGGGCCCGGCGCGAGGGCGGTGCGCCCGCGGCCGGCTCGCCGCGGGCGCTGGCCGAGCGGCTGCTGGAGCTCGTGCGCGAGGAGCCCTGGGGGCAGGTCGCCACCGGCCTGCAGGTGACGGCTTCGGTCGGCTGGGCCGGGCCCGCCGCGGCAGCGCAGGCGCTCGCGGCCGCCGACGCGGCCTGCGCCGCCGCCAAGCGCCGCGGCCGCGACCAGCTCGCCGCCGCCTGAGGCGCGGGCCGCCCGGGCCGCCCGGGCCGGGCGGGGCGGTGGTGTCGGAGGGCGCACCTACAGTGGGCCCGTGGCATCGCGGGGGTCCAGCATCGGAGGGGCGAAGAGCTACCGCGACGAGGCGGTGGTGCTGCGCACCACCAAGCTCGGCGAGGCCGACCGGATCATCACGCTGCTGACCCGCCACGGCGGGCGGGTGCGGGCGGTGGCCAAGGGCGTGCGCCGCACCTCCTCGCGCTTCGGGGCCCGGCTGGAGCCGTTCACCTGCGTCGACGTCCAGCTGCACCGCGGCCGCCAGCTGGACACCGTCACCCAGGTGGAGGTCATCGCCCCCTACGGGCAGGTCCTGGCCGGCGACTACGGCCTCTACACCGTCGGGCACGCGATGCTGGAGACCGCCGAGCGCTTCACCGAGGTCGAGGGCGAGAGCGCCACCCAGCAGTACCTGCTGCTGGTCGGGGCGCTGCGCGCGCTCGCCCGCCGCGAGCACGACGCCCCCCTCGTGCTCGACGCGTTCCTGCTGCGCTCGCTGGCCGTCGCCGGCTACGCCGCCAGCTTCGTCGACTGCGCCCGCTGCGGGGCCGGCGGCCCGCACGCGGCCTTCAACGTCGCCGCGGGCGGAGCGGTGTGCACCTCCTGCCGCCCGCCCGGTTCGGCCGCGCCCGCCCCGGAGACCGTCCGGCTGCTCGCCGCGCTGCTGTCGGGGGACTGGAGCGGCGCCGAGGGGGCCGAGGACCGCTGCCGCCGCGAGGGCAGCGGGCTGGTGGCGGCCTTCCTGCAGTGGCACCTCGAGCGCGGGATCCGCTCGCTGCGCCACGTGGAGCGCACCCCGCCGCCCGCCGGGCCCGCACCGGGAACCGGGCCCGCACCGGGAACCGGGCCGGTGCCGGTGGGTCTGGTCCTGCCGGGGTGGCCGGTCCCCTCCGCGGGCTGAGCGCTCAGCCCAGGGGGGCGAGCGACCCCTGCTCCAGCAGCCGCCAGTCCTGGTCCGTGCCCTCCAGCAGCACCCTCGAGGCGTTGCCCAGCCGGGGCACCTGCACCCCGGCGAGCCCCTCGACGGCGGCCCGGATGAAGGTGCCGTGGCAGACGATCAGCAGGTGCTCGTCCGGGTGGCTCGCGCGCAGCCGCCGCACGGCGCCGCCCGCCCGGGCCACCAGGTCCTCCCACGCCTCCGTGCCGGGGCGCTCGCCGGCCGGGTAGCGCTGCGCGATCTCCTCGCGGTCCATGCCCTCGGCCTCGCCGAAGTCGCGCTCGACGAGGTCGTCGTCGGCGGGCAGCAGCGGGATCCCCAGCCGCTCGGCGAGCAGCTGCGCGGTCTCGCGCGCCCGCGACAGCGGGGAGGGCACCACCAGCGTCCAGCCGTCGTCGGCGATCGCCTCGGCGAGGGCGCGGGCCTGCGCGCGCCCGGTGTCGTTGAGGGGGACGTCGCTGCGGCCCTGCAGGCGGCCGTCGCGGTTCCAGTCGGTCTCGCCGTGGCGGACCAGGGCTGTGCGCGTCACGCCGCGATCCTGCCACCTGGCACCCTGGTGCGGTGCCAGGACCTGCTCGCCGAACGCTCCGCGGCCGCTCGGCCGCACCCGCGACCACGCCCGGGACGCCGGGGACGCCGGGGACCACGCCGGGGACGGTCGTCCCGCCGCCGCCGCACCCCTCCGGGGCGCGCGCGCCGCAGCTGCCGCCGGACCTGGTCCCCGCTCACGTCGCGATCGTCATGGACGGCAACGGCCGCTGGGCCAACCAGCGCGGGCTGCCGCGCAACGAGGGGCACAAGCGGGGGGAGGCGGCGCTGCTGGACGTCGTCGCCGGGGCCATCGAGGTCGGCGTGAAGCACGTGTCGGCGTGGGCGTTCTCCACGGAGAACTGGAAGCGCAGCCCCGACGAGGTCCGCTTCCTCATGGGCTTCAACCGCGACGTGATCCGCCGCCGCCGCGACGAGATGAACTCCTGGGGGGTGCGCGTGCGCTGGGCCGGGCGCCGTCCCCGCCTGTGGCGCAGCGTCATCGCCGAGCTGGAGGCGGCCGAGGAGCTGACAAGGGGCAACACGGTCTGCACCCTGACGATGTGCGTGAACTACGGCGGGCGCGCGGAGCTGGCCGACGCCGCCCGCGCCCTGGCCCTGGACGTCGCGGCCGGGCGGGTGAACCCCGACAGGATCGACGAGCGCGTGCTGGCGCGCTACCTCGACGAGCCCGACATGCCCGACGTGGACCTGTTCTGGCGCTCCTCCGGGGAGCAGCGCACCTCGGGCTTCCTGCCGTGGCAGTCCACCTATGCCGAGATGGTGTTCTCCGACGTGCTGTGGCCGGACGTGGACCGGCGTTCGCTGTGGGCGGCGGTCGAGACGTACGCCCGGCGCGAGCGCCGCTACGGCGGGGCGCTGGACGCGCCCCAGCCCCTGGACCCGCTCGGCGGGCCGTCCTCAGCCGGTGTTGCGCATCCCGGCGGCGATCCCGTTGATCGTCAGCAGCAGCGCCCGGCGCAGCGCCGGGTCGACGGCCTCGCCGCTGGCGCGCGAGCGGGCCAGCAGCGAGACCTGCAGCGCGTGCAGCGGGGCCAGGTAGGCGTCGCGCAGCTCCAGGGTCCGCTTGAGCACCGGCGCGGACTGCAGCAGCTCGTCCTGGCCGGTGAGCAGCAGCACCTCCTCCAGCGTGCGGGCGTGCTCGGCGCGGATCGCCTCGAACGCGCCCCGGTCGCCGGGGGCCACGAGCTCCTCGACGTAGTGCGCGGCGATGCCCAGGTCGGTCTTGGCCAGCGTCATCTGCACGTTGGAGACGAAGCTGCGGAAGAAGGCCCAGTCGGCGAACATCTCGCGCAGCGCGTCCGCGCGGCCGGCCTCGCGCGCGGCCCGCAGGCCCGAGCCGACGCCGAACCAGCCGGGGACGTTGATCCGGCTCTGCGTCCAGCCGAACACCCAGGGGATCGCCCGCAGGTCCTCCAGGCCGCCGGTCCCGCCGGGGCGGCGCGAGGGGCGCGAGCCGATGTTGAGGTTGCCGAGCTCCTCCACCGGGGTGGCGGTGAGGAAGAACGGCACCAGGCCCGGGTCGCGCACCAGCGCCCGGTAGGCCTCCTGGCCCTTGGCGGCCACGAGGTCCATCGTGACGTCCCACGCGTCGAGCACCTCGCGCGGCTGGGAGGAGGCGCGGTGCAGCGTGGAGGCCTCCAGCGCCGCCGACAGCGCGACCTCGAGGTTGTGGCGCGCCAGCCGCGGCTGCACGTACTTGTCGGAGATCACCTCGCCCTGCTCGGTGACCTTGATGGGCCCGTCGAGGGTGCCGTAGGGCTGGGCGAGGATCGCCTCGCCGGTCGGGCCGCCGCCGCGGCCGACGGAACCGCCGCGGCCGTGGAAGAGGCGCAGGGTGACCCCGTGGCGGGCGGCGACGTCGCGCAGCGCGCGTTGGGCGCGGTGGATCTGCCAGCGGGAGGCGGCGATGCCGGCGTCCTTGGAGGAGTCGGAGTAGCCGAGCATGATCTCCTGCACGTCGCCGCGGGCGGCGACGACGCGGCGGTAGGAGGGGTCGCTCAGCAGGCCCTCGAGCAGCTCCTCGGCCGCCTCCAGCTCGGTGACCGTCTCGAACAGCGGCGCGAAGCCGATGCGTGCGACGTCCCGGCCCTCCGAGAGGTCGACGAGGCCGACCTCGCGGGCCAGCACGACGACGGCGAAGAGGTCGTCGATGCCCTGCGTCATCGAGACGATGTAGGTCTCGACCGCGTCGTCGCCGTAGCGGTCCAGCGCCTCGCGGATGGTGGAGAACAGCTGCACCACCTGCGCCGGGGCACCGGTGAGGGTGCGCACGGCGGCGCCGATGAGGGGGCGGTGCCCGGACAGCTCCTTGGACAGCAGCTTGGTGCGGGCGCTGCGGTCCAGGTCGGCGTAGGGGGTGATGAGCTCGCCGAGGCGGTCGTAGATCGCCGCCAGCGCCGCGTGGTGGCGGCCGGCGTGCTCGCGCACGTCCAGCGTCGCCAGCCCGAAGCCGACGGCGCGCACCACCCGCAGCAGCCGCGCCACGGCGCCGTCGGCGACGAGGTCGCCGTCGTTGCGGCGCAGCGACTCCTCGATCATGCGGATCTCGGCGGTGAACTCCTCGACCCCGGTGTAGTCGCGGCCGGGCACGTGCTCGGCGCCCGTGCGCAGCCGCGCCCTCGTGCCCTCCAGGCGGGCCAGGACGTAGGAGAGCTTGAAGCGGTACGGCTCCTCGCCGTTGAGGTGGGCGCGGGCGCCGTGCACCTCGGGCAGCGCGAGGGCGTCCTCGCGCAGCGAGGCCAGCAGCTCCTCGGAGAACCCGACGACCTGGGTGGAGGCCGCCAGCTCGGTGAGCAGGTCGCGGGTGGCGGCCGCGAGCACGTCGATGGCCGCCTCGTGCTGCATGCCGAGCACCTCCAGCGTCACCTCGGGGGTGACGTTGGGGTTGCCGTCGCGGTCGCCGCCGACCCAGCTGCCGAAGCGCAGCGGCTGGGCGTCGGCGGGCAGGTCCAGGCCGATGCTGCGCAGGCCGGTGTCCAGGTCCTCCAGCAGGTCCGGCAGCACCTGGGAGGTGAGGTTGCGCAGGTAGTGCAGCGCCGAGCGGGCCTCGTCGGCCGGTCGCGGGCGCTCCACGCGCAGCTCGTCGGTCTGCCAGAGCAGGTCCACCAGCTCCGCGAGGCGGCGCTGGCCGCGCACGGCGTCGGCGGGGCGCTGCTGGGGGTCCTCGGAGGCCTCGACGATGCTCGTGATGCGCAGCAGCAGGTCCAACACCGAGCGGCGGCTGGACTCCGTCGGGTGCGCCGTGAAGACCGGGCGCAGCTGCAGCCGGCCCAGCACCTCGTTGGTGGTGGCCACGTCCAGCTCGCCGGCGCCCACGGCGCCCGACAGGCGCTCCACCACGGCCGACAGCCCGCCGCTGGAGCGGGTGAGCTCCAGGCCGCGGTGCAGCTGCTCGGAGGCGTTGGCCAGCTGGAAGTAGGCGGTGAACGCCCGCGCCAGCACGATGGCCGTGGCGTCGTCGACGCCCGACAGCAGCCGGGCCAGCTCGGCGCCGTCGTCGGGTTCGCGGGCCAGCGCCCGGACCCGCTCGACGAGGTCGAGCAGCTCGGCGCCCTCGTGGCGGGTCAGCGACTCCCCGAGCAGCTCGCCCAGGCGGCGCACCGAGGCCCGCAGCGCGGCGTGGCCCTCGTCGGAGGACACCCCGTCCAGGGTGAGGGCGTGCCCGCCGCCCCCGCCGTCCCGGGTGCCGTCCCTGGCCACCTGCGTGTACGTGCTCACGGGCTCGCCTCGCCTCCCTGCCGGTGCTCGAGGGTCGACGCTGACTCCACGTGCACGTCCGTCTGCTGCCGTCCGCCCTCCGCCGGGGCGACGGGGGCAGTCTTGCGCGTCCGCGCCC
>NZ_JAAALL010000630.1 GCF_009906315.1 Kineococcus vitellinus
GGACGCCCCCGCCGGCGGCGCCGGCGGCGAGGCGAAGGTGTTCACCGCGATCCGCTCGCTCGGCGTCGTCCGCGGCGAGGACCGCTGGTTCGCCGGCGTCTGCGGCGGTGCCGCCCAGCGCCTGGGCGTCGACCCCCTCGTCGTGCGCGGCGTCCTCATCGCCCTCACCGTCGTCGGCGGGCTCGGCCTGGCGCTCTACGGGATCTGCTGGGCGCTGCTGCCGGACGGGCGCGCCGAGCGGCGCGGGCGCATCGAGGCCGAGGCCGCCGCCCGCGGCGACGTCTCCGGAGCGCTGGCGCTGGCGGTCGCGCTCGTGGTGGCCGACCTCGTGCTCTCCCGCGGCGTGGTCGGCATCGGCCCCTGGGACATCGGCGGCGGCCCCGGCTGGGGGCTGCTCGTCACCTCCCTGGCCGCGACCCTCGCCTGGTGGGTGCTGCACGACCACCCCGCCGTCGTCGGGGCCTGCGCGCGCTCCACCGAGGGTGCGAACCCCGAGGGTGCGAACCCCGAGGGTGCGAACCCCGAGGGTGCGAACCCCGAGGGTGCGAACCCCGAGGGTGCGAACCCCGAGGGTGCGAACCCCGAGGGCGCGGCACCCGCGGGCGCGACGCCGACGGCCGCGCCCCCCCGCGTCTCC
>NZ_JAAALL010000631.1 GCF_009906315.1 Kineococcus vitellinus
TCAACACGGCACCAGGTGTCGAAGGCACTGGTCAGTACGGTCTCTGCTGTTGCGGGGGCGTGGAACGCCGCGTGTTCGTCTTCTCCTGGTGCCTGGCGCACTGTTGGGTCCTGAGGGACCGGGCACCATCATCACCGTGCCGGCGCGAGCCGGATCGGCCTTGCGCCGGTGAGGTGGTGGTGGGGTCTGTTCTTCTGCTCAGGCTCTCTGTGGCAGGTCATACCGGTCGGGTCTTCTCCCTTTATGGGGTTTCTTCCCGGTGTCTGGTGCCTGCTGGTGGCAGGGGGTTCCTGGTTGTCGTTTGAGAACTGCACAGTGGACGCGAGCATCATGTAGTGGTGTTCGTCGAGTAGATAATCCTCTGATGATGTGGATCGCTGCTCTTTCGCTCTCGCATCGCGGGTGTGCTCCTTGAGGGGGTGCTCCGCGGGTGGGGTGGGTGTGGCGTTCTGCTGTCTTTGTGGTTTGGGTTTTGAATTCTGCACTGGCGTCGCGCGCCTGCTCGTCCACGGGTCGTGTTTTCCGTGGTGGGTGGTGTGTGGTGGTCAAGTGTGTAAGGGCGCATGGTGGATGCCTTGGCATCAGGAGCCGATGAAGGACGTGGGAGCCTGCGATAAGCCT
>NZ_JAAALL010000632.1 GCF_009906315.1 Kineococcus vitellinus
TGCTCGGGGCGCTCGGCGTCCTGCTCACCGGTCGCCGCGCCCGCCGCGCCGTCGGTGGCGGCCAGCACGACCACCCCGCCGGCGTCGGCGAGGTCGTCGTCGCCGGCCGTGGACCACGTGAGCTCGGCGCTCGTCGCGCCGGTGCTGCTCTGCAGCCAGATGTCCGCGGTGCGGGGGTCGGCGGCCGCGCCCCCGCCCAGCACGCGGCTGCGGGCGGTGGGCTCGGCCGGCGTCCCGCCGACGCCGGTCACCTCGGTGCGCCGGGCGTCCGCCAGCCACGCCCGCGCGTCGACGGCGCGGGCGACGCCGACGAAGACGTCGGTGCCGGCGGGGGCGCTGGCGCGCACCCGGGCGGTGGGACCGCTGAGCTCCAGCAGCCCGGGGGCGCTGACGACGGCCACGCCGGGGTCGGCCGACTCCTCGGTGACCTCGATGTCCGCGGGCGGCGCGAAGACCGTCAGCAGCAGGGCGCCGGCGATCGCGCAGCCGAGCCCGGCGACGAGCAGCAGCCGGGCGAGCAGGCCTCTCACGGGGTGGCGTCCTTCCGGTCACGGGGGCGGCGTCCTGCGGCGGGACGGGCCGGGGGCGGTCCGGGCCGCCACCCTACGGGGCTG
>NZ_JAAALL010000633.1 GCF_009906315.1 Kineococcus vitellinus
TGCGCCAGAAGGTCATCGGCGCCCGCGCGGCGGGCGCCCGCTGGTTCCTCGCGCCCCGCGCGGAGTGCGGGCAGGTGGCCGGCGCCGTGCCCGAGGGCATCACCGTCCTGCCGGTCTCCACGCTGCACGAGGCGCGCACGGCCGTGGAGGCCGTCGGCGCCGGCGACGGCGGCGCGCTGCAGACCTGCGAGGCGGTCGCCGCCGCCGGCTGAGCCGACGGGCCTCAGTCCAGCGTCGCCTGCAGCGCGCTCACCAGGCCCGGCACGAGGTCCGCGCCCATGGCCACCTCGCCGTCGGAGTCCTTCGAGCGCGAGCGCACCGCGCACTCGTGGCGGCCGTCGCGCAGCACGGCGACGGCGATGCGGACGTCCTCGGCCAGCGGGTGGGCGGCCAGCGCGCGGGCGCGGGCCTCCTCGTCGGCGGGTGCCGCGGCGCGCACCTCGGCCTCGGCGTCCGGCGGCACGAGGATGCGCTCGACGACGAGGGCGGCGCCGTCGACGCCGCCGGGCCAGGCGAGCTGGCCGAGCAGCTCGTCGAGGTCGGCCACGTCCGGGACGCCCTCCTGCTCCACGGAGGTCAGGTGGCCGGCGTCGGCGCG
>NZ_JAAALL010000634.1 GCF_009906315.1 Kineococcus vitellinus
CCATCATCGGTCGCAGGACTGCTCGGAGGGTCTTTCCAACTTCGAAGTTCGGCGCACCGAACTTCGAAGTTGGAAAGACCCTCCGAGCAGTCCTGCGACCGATGATGGCGCGCGCCCGCGGCCCCCGCGACCCGAGATCCGTGGACGCGGACGTGGACGGCGCGGTGCGGGGCGGGGTGGGGTCAGAGGCGCTTGGTGTAGCAGACCGACAGCGGGCTGTCGGCCCACGGGCCGAACGGCACGGCGCTGCGCTCGTAACCCAGCGCTTCGTAGAGGGCCATCGCCTCCGGCTGCTTGGTGCCCGTCTCCAGGCGCACGCGCCGCGCCCCGGCGGCGCGGGCGGCCTCCTCGTAGGCGGCGACGAGGGCGCGGGCCACGCCCCGGCCGCGGAAGCGCTCGTGGACGAAGACGCGCTTCATCTCCACGGTGTCCTCCCAGCCGGGCTCGTCGACGGCCTCGCGCGCGATGCACCCCGCCGGCTCGCCGTCCACGTGCGCGACCAGGCAGGCGGCGTCGGCGGCCAGCGGGTACTCGTCGTCCGGCTCGCCCGGTGCCCGGTAGCGGCGGTTCAGCTC
>NZ_JAAALL010000635.1 GCF_009906315.1 Kineococcus vitellinus
GCACCCGCCCGCCCACGGCGCCGATCTCCCCCACCCCGGGCAGGAAGACGAGGACGTCGCCGCGCTGCACGGGCGGCGCTCGGGCGCCGAGCAGGACGCCGCGCTGCGCCCCGGGCCGCGGCGCCGCGTGGTGCTGAGCACCTCCGTCGCCGAGTCCAGCCTCACCGTGCCGGGGGTGCGGGTCGTCGTCGACGCGGGGCTGGCCCGCGTCCCGCGCCGCGACCACGCCCGCGGCCTCGGCGGGCTCGACACCGTCCGCGTCTCGCGGGCCGCGGCCGACCAGCGCGCCGGGCGCGCCGCGCGCGAGGCGCCGGGCGCGGTGTGGCGGGCCTGGTCGGCTGCCGACCACGCGCTGCTGCCGGCGCACCCCGCCCCGGAGATCGCCACGGCGGACCTCACCGCCTTCGCCCTGCTCACCGCCGGCTGGGGGGACCCCGGCTCGCTGCCGCTGCTCGACCAGCCGCCGGCGGGCCCGCTGGCGGCGGCCCGCGAGGTGCTGCGCACCCTCGGCGCGCTCGACGCGGCGGGCGCCCCGACCGCCCTCGGGCGCGCGCTGGCGCGCACGGGCCTGCAC
>NZ_JAAALL010000636.1 GCF_009906315.1 Kineococcus vitellinus
TCAACACGGCACCAGGTGTCGAAGGCACTGGTCAGTACGGTCTCTGCTGTTGCGGGGGCGTGGAACGCCGCGTGTTCGTCTTCTCCTGGTGCCTGGCGCACTGTTGGGTCCTGAGGGACCGGGCACCGCAGCACCGCCGGCGTGAGTCGGCGTCTGTTGCGGGGTCTGTTTCTTCTGCTCAGGCCCGTCCTGATCGTGCACATCGGCTCGTTTCACTCCTCCTGCGGATCGTGGGTGTGGGTGGTGGGTGTCTGGTGGCGGTCGTTGGGGAGGGGTTCCTGGTTGTCGTTTGAGAACTGCACAGTGGACGCGAGCATCATGTAGTGGTGTTCGTCGAGTAGATAATCCTCTGATGATGTGGATCGCTGCTCTTTCACTCTCGCATCGTGGGTGTGCTCCTTGAGGGGGTGCTCCGCGGGGTGGGTGTGGGTGGCGGTTCGCTGTCTTTGTGGTTTGGGTTTTGAATTCTGCACTGGCGTCGCGCGCCTGCTCGTCCACGGGTCGTGTTTTCCGTGGTGGGTGGTGTGTGGTGGTCAAGTGTGTAAGGGCGCATGGTGGATGCCTTG
>NZ_JAAALL010000637.1 GCF_009906315.1 Kineococcus vitellinus
GGCCGAGCGGGCCGGGCGCGTCGAGCGGGTCGCCGACCTCGACGAGGCGGGGCTGCTGGAGCGGCTGCTGCCGGGCCTGCCGACGCGGGCGCTGCTGGGGCCCGGCGACGACGCCGCGCTCGTGGCCGCCCCCGACGGGCGGGTGGTCGCCACGACCGACGTGCTCGTGGAGGGGCGCGACTTCCGGCGGGACTGGTCCTCGGGGGCCGACGTGGGCTGGAAGGCCGTCGCGCAGAACGTCGCCGACGTCGCGGCCATGGGCGCCGCCAGCACCGGCCTGCTGGTCTCCCTGGGGCTGCCGGGCGAGCTGGAGCTGAGCTGGGTGGAGTCCTTCGCCGAGGGCGTGGGCGCGGCCTGCCGCGCCTTCGGCACCGTCGTCGTGGGCGGTGACCTGTCGTCGGCCGGCGAGGTCGTCGTCGCCGTCACCGCGCTGGGCGACCTCGCCGGGCGCGCGGCGGTGCTGCGCTCGGGGGCCCGGCCGGGGGACGTCGTCGCGGTCGCCGGGGCGCTGGGCCGCTCGGCGGCCGGGCTGCTGCTGCTGCAGGAGGGCACCCGCGAGGACGTCG
>NZ_JAAALL010000638.1 GCF_009906315.1 Kineococcus vitellinus
GCGCAGCACCGTGCCGCTGGTCGCCGAGGCCGGCGACTGGAGCCACGGCGTCTTCATGGGCGCCTCGATCTCCAGCGAGCAGACCGCCGCCGCCGAGGGGGCGGTCGGGCAGCTGCGCCACGACCCGTTCGCGATGCTGCCCTTCACCGGCTACGACATGGCCGACTACTTCGCGCACTGGCTGTCGATGCGCGAGCGCGTGGAGCACCTGCCCCGCGTCTACAGCGTCAACTGGTTCCGCCGGGGCGAGGACGGGCGGTTCCTGTGGCCGGGGTTCGGGGAGAACTCCCGCGTCCTGGAGTGGATCTGCCGGCGGCTGGAGGGCAGCGCCGGCGCCCGCCACACCCCCGTGGGCTGGGTGCCCGCCCCCGGCGAGCTGGACGTGGCGGGCCTGGACGTCCCCCCGGCCGCCCTGGAGGAGCTGTTCCCCGTCGACCCCGCCGCGTGGCTGGCCGAGGCCGACGCGCTGCAGGGGTGGTTCGCCCGCTTCGGCTCCCGCCTGCCCGCCGACCTGGAGGGGCACCTGGAGCTGCTGCGCTGGCGGCTGTCCCCGCTGGTGGAG
>NZ_JAAALL010000639.1 GCF_009906315.1 Kineococcus vitellinus
GCGGGCCGACGTCCGGCACGCGCCGCGCGGTGCCGCCTTCGAGCTGGAGGTCGCCCCCGGCGAGGTGCTCGCGGTGCTCGGGCCCAACGGGGCCGGCAAGTCCACGCTGCTGGCGCTGCTGGCCGGGCTGCTGCGGCCCACCGGCGGGCGCGTCGTCCTCGACGGGCGGGTGCTCTCCGAGGCGCGGGGCGCCTTCGTGCCCCCGCACCGGCGCGGGGTGGGGCTGCTCGCCCAGGAGCCGCTGCTCTTCCCGCACCTGGGCGTCGCGGCCAACGTCGCCTTCGGCCCCCGCAGCGCCGGCGCCTCCCGGGCGCGCGCGCACCGCGAGGCGCTGCGCTGGCTGGAGGCGGTGGGGGCGGCCGACCTCGCCGAGCGGCGCCCCCGGCAGCTGTCCGGCGGCCAGGCCCAGCGCGTCGCGCTCGCCCGCGCCCTCGCCGCCGACCCGCGCCTGCTGCTGCTCGACGAGCCGCTGGCCGCCCTGGACGCCGCCGCGGCGCCGCAGGTGCGCCAGGTGCTGCGCGGCGGCGTCCAGGGCGGCCAGCGGCTCGTCGAGCAGCAG
>NZ_JAAALL010000063.1 GCF_009906315.1 Kineococcus vitellinus
CCTCCCGCTCGCGCGCCCCGGCGAGCAGGCGCCGGCGCGCCGCGGGACCACCCCCCGCGAGCGGGAGGTGCCCCCGGGCGAGCCGGCGCGGCCGCAGCGCACGTGGACGCTGCTCGCGGGCCTGCTCGCGCTCGTCGGCGTCTTCGCCGTCGCGCCCGCGGCGGGCGTCGTGCTGAGCCTGGTCGCGGCGGCCGTGGCGCGCACCGTCGACCGGGCGGCCGCGGGGCTCTTCCGCCGCCGCTGGGAGGCGGGTCCGCGCGCCAGCGACGCGCTGGCCGTCGGTGCGGCGACCCCCTGGCACGCCGTGCGCGCCGCGGTGTCGACGGCCTTCGCGGCCGTGGTCCCGCTGCTGGTGGGCATCAGCGTCGTCTTCATCCTCGGCACGTTCGGCGGTGCGGGCCTGGCCTACGGGGCCCCGCTGAGCCTGGCGCTCGGCGGGCTGGCCGGCGTCCTCGTCGCGTGGAACGGGCCCGGCAGCCGCTCGCTGCAGCGCGGCACCCGCACCGCGGTGCGCAGCGTGCTGCGCGGCGAGCGCGCGACGGGCGTCGCGATCGGCGTGCTGCTGCTCGTCGCGTTCGCCGCGCTGCTCGTCGTGCTCGGCGGCGGGCAGCCCGACTGGCGCCCGCTGACCTCCTCGCCGCTGACCCGGCTCGGCTGACCCGGCTCGGCTGACCCGGCTCGGCTGACCCGGCTCGGCTGACCCGGCCCGGCTGAGCGCTCCCGCGGAGGGGTGCGGCCCCTCAGCCGGCCGCGGGTCGCTGCGCGGGGGTGCTGGCGCGCAGCAGCACCTCGCTGTCGACGTGCCGGTGGCGCAGCCGCCCGTCCTCGGCGGACTCGACGAGGTCGAACGCCGCGGCGCCGATCTCGGCCAGCGGCAGGCGCACCGTCGTCAGCGCCGGGGCGATGTCGCGCAGCGTGGGGATGTCGTCGAAGCCGGCGACGGCGAGGTCCTCGGGCACCCGCAGCCCCGCGTCGCGCGCGGCGGCCATCGCCCCCACGGCCATGACGTCGTTGGCGGCCAGCACCACCGGCCGGCGGCCACCCGTGCGCGGCGGCGGGCCCCCGCGCAGCGCCCGCGCGAGGGCGGCGTAGGCGCCGTCGCGGGTGAAGGGGCTCTCCAGCACGGCCTGCGGGAGCAGGCCGCGGGCCTGCAGGCCGGCGCGGAAGCCCGCCGTGCGCTCGGCCGCCGTCGACAGCTCCTGCGGGCCGGGCAGCAGCCAGAACTCCCGGTAGCCGGCGTCGACGAGCGCCTCGGCGAGCCGCCCGGCCGCGCCGCGGTTGTCGAGCAGGACGGTGTCGACGCCCAGCACGTCCTGCGTCACCGCGGCCACCCGCCCGCCGCCGGAGCGGAAGGCGTCCAGCTCCTCGCGCAGCGCGCTCGTCGAGGCCCCGTCCTGCCAGCGCGAACCGGCCAGCAGCACCGCCCGCACCCGCTGGCGGCGCAGGGCGGCCACGTGCTGCACCTCGCGCCAGGGGTCCCCGCCGGTGACGGCGAGGGTGACGATGACGTCGGAGTCCGCGGCGCGCGCCATGACGCCCGCCGCGATCGTGGAGAAGTACGGGTCGGCGATGTCGTGCACGACGAGGCCGACGACGTTCGAGCGTCCCCGCGCCATCGCCTGCGCCTGCGCGTTGGCGCTGTAGTCCAGCCGCTCGGCGGCGGCCGTCACCCGCTCGCGCAGCGCCTCGCCGACGACCCGGGTGCTGCCGTTGAGCACCCGGGAGGCGGTGGCCAGCGAGACCCCCGCCTCGCGGGCGACGTCGTCCAGGGTCACCGGCCCGCCGGCGCTGCGGCGGGGGCGTCGGCGCGGGGGGACGGGGTCGGCCACGGCGACATCCTGCCGTCCCGGCGCGCTCAGGCGCCGCCGGCGTGCTCCCCGGCGTGCCGCCGCAGGTGCAGGCGCACGAACGAGCACGCGGGGACGACCCCCAGCCCGCGCGCCCGCGCGTCGGCGAGGGCGGCCTCGACGACCCGGGTCGCCAGCCCCTGGTGCTCGTGCTCGGGCACCACCTCGGTGTGCACCAGCGCGACCGCCCCGTCCTGCGGGACGTAGTCGACCAGCGCGACGACCCGCCCCGCGAGGCGGCCCTCCCACCGGTGCGCCTGCTCGTCGTGCGTGACGACGAGGTCGTCCACCGCTGCCACGTCCGGCTCCCTCCGCCCGTCGGCCGCGCCCTCGCGCGTCCCGTCGTGCCAACCCGCGCTGGCGCGGCGGCCTTCCCGCCGGCCCGCGGCGGCTCAGCCGGGCAGCAGCAGCTCGCGCGCCTGCTCCCAGGAGGAGACGACGGCCACGCAGCCGGCCTCGCGCAGCCCGGCCGTGCGGGCCTCGCGCTCGGCGGGCGGCACGAACTGCACGGTGCCGACGGTGCGGAAACCGGCGGCCACGGCCGACAGCGCCCCGTTGAGGGAGTCCTCCACGGCCACCGCCTCGTCGGGGGTGACGCCGAGGCGCTCGCCCGCGAGCGCGTAGACGGCCGGGTCGGGCTTGCTCGTGGGCTCGGGCAGGGAGTCCTCGGCGCTGAAGCGGTGCCGGGGCTCGAACAGGTCCTCCAGCCCCGTCACCGCCAGGCAGGCGTCCAGCCGCGAGGAGGCGCTGGAGGTGACGGCCGCCAGGCCGTAGCGGGCCGCCAGCCGCGCCAGCGGTCCGCGCACCGCCGGGTCCGGGCGCAGGACGGTGCGCAGGTGCGCGGTGACGACGTCCTTCTCCTGCAGCACCCAGCGGTCCAGGTCCCCGCGCTCCAGCTCGCGCCCGTACCCGCGGGCCAGCTCCTGGGCGGCGGCGCGGAAGTTCTTGCCGTTGGTCATCGCCTGCAGCTCGGTGGGGCTGTAGGGCCGTTCCGCCCCCAGCTCGGCCAGGAACCGGTTGGTGACGTCCGCCGAGGCGGCGTAGGCCGGTTCCTCCGAGGGGAAGAGGGTCCCGTCGGCGTCGACCAGCAGGGTCGTGACCCCCGCGGGGTCGAGCTCGGTGGAGCGGTTCGTCATGCGGCGCCCTTCTCGTCCAGTGCCAGGTACAGCTCGATCACCTCTCGCGGACCCTGCTCCTCCAGGGCGCGCAGCGCCACCTCGACCGAGGCGGCGAAGTGCTCGTCCTGTGAGAGCTCCCCGAAGACGCTGCGCTCGCTGAGCAGCGCGGCCGGGTCCACCTCGCCCCGCCGGGCCAGCTCCACGAGCTCGTCCGCCAGCGGGCCCTCGACGGGGATCTGCTCCCCGGCGTAGTCGTAGCCGCGCACGAAGCGCATCCAGCCGGCCGTCGCGAGCACGAGCAGCTGGTGCGGGCGCCCCTGCGCCAGCGCGGCGCGCAGCGAGGGGAAGACGTAGTTCGGCATCTTCGTGGAACCGCGCCGGCACAGGCGCAGCAGCTGGTCGCCCATCGCGGGGTTGCTCAGCCGCCGCACCAGCGTGCGCTGGTACTCCTCCAGGTCGACCCCCGGCACCGGCGGCAGCAGCGGGACGACCTCCTCGCCCACGAGGTGCTCCAGGTAGGCGCGGAAGACGTCGTCGGCCACCACCTCGTCGATGGTCCGGTACCCCGCCAGGTAGCCCAGGTAGCCCAGGGCGCAGTGGCTGGCGTTGAGCACCCGCGTCTTCATCGTCTCGTAGGGGGTGACGTCGTCGGTCAGCTGGACGCCGACCTCCTCCAGCGGCGGGCGGCCGTCGCAGAAGTCGTCCTCGACGACCCACTGGGAGAAGGGCTCGGTGATGACGGGCCAGCGGTCGTCGACGCCGGTCGAGGCGGCGACGGCGTCGCGCACCTCCGGCGTGGTCCCCGGGGTGATGCGGTCGACCATGGAGCTGGGGAAGCTCACGCGCTGCCCGATCCAGCCGGCCAGGTCCTCGCCGGTGCGCTCGTCGCGCAGCCGGGCGAAGGAGACCAGCGCCGTCCGCGCGGCGGAGCCGTTGTGCTGCATGTTGTCGCAGGAGAGCACCGTGAACGGGCCGGTGCCGGCGGCGCGCCGGCGGGCCAGCGCCTCGGCGAGGTAGCCGAACACCGTCGCCGGCTGCTGCGGGTGCTCCAGGTCGGCGCGCACGCCGTCGTCGTCGGCGTCGAACTCCCCGGTGTGGGGGTCGATGCGGTAGCTGGTGCCCGTGATCGTCAGGGTGACCAGCCGGGTGCGCTCGTCGGCGAGGACGTCGAGCACGGCCTCCGGCTCCCGCGCCGCCAGCAGGTAGCGCGTCATGACGCCGACGACGCGGGCGCGCTCGGAGCCGTCGCCGTCGCGCTCGACGACCGTCCACAGCCGGTCCTGCTCGGCGAGCACCTCGCCCATCTGCGGGCTGTGCAGCCCGACCCCGACCAGGCCCCAGTCGCGGTGGCCGCGGCGGGCCAGCTCGTCGAGGTAGACGGCCTGGTGGGCGCGGTGGAAGCCGCCGACGCCGATGTGCACCACGGAGGGCACCAGGGCGCTGCGGTCGTAGTCGGGGACGGACACGTCCGGGGGCAGCTCGTGCAGCGCGTCCTCGCGCAGCGGGGTCGTCCGGACGGTGGTGGTGTCGGCCAACGGTTCTCCTCAGCCGTGCCCGCCGACGGCGGGTGCGTGGACGGCCCGCCGGTTGGAGCCTTCGCCGGGCCCGCCGGTTGGAGCCTCGCGGAGTGCTCGTACCCCGCGGCGACGGGGTCCAACCGGCGGCTCCCGCGTGGCCCGTCCCCGGGCGGGTACGGGGGCGGGTGGAAGCAGGCGGAAGCCGCCGCCCCCCGCCCGACCCAGGAGCTCCCGTGAGCGATCGACCCGCCCTGTCCGCCGACGCTCCGGAGCACCCCGAGCCGGAGGTGGAGCACGCCTTCGACCGGCTCGTGGGGGAGGGGCGGGAGCGGCTGACCCGGCCCTTCCTGCCGCTGCTGTGCACCGGCCTGCTGGGCGGCATCGACATCGCCACCGGCGTCCTGGCCTACCTCGTGGTGATGGCGGAGACCGGGGACCACCTGCTGGCGGGCCTGGCCTTCTCGGTGGGCTTCGTGGCCCTGCTGCTGGCGCGCAGCGAGCTGTTCACCGAGAACTTCCTCGTCCCCGTGGCGGCCGTCGTCGCCCGCGAGGGCACCGTGGGTGCGCTGCTGCGGTTGTGGGCGGTCACCCTGGTCGCCAACCTGGCCGGCGGGTGGGTCCTCACCTGGCTGGTGGTGCAGGGCCTGCCGCGCCTGCGCGCGACCGCGGTCGAGGCCGGCACGACGTACGCGACGATCCCCGTCGGGCTGCAGTCGTTCTGCCTGGCCGTCGTGGCCGGTGTCGTCATCACCCTCATGACCCGCATGCAGCACGGCACGGACAGCACCGGCGTGCGCATCGTGCCGGCGGTCCTCTTCGGCGCCCTGCTCGCGGGCGGGCAGCTGTTCCACTCCGTGCTGGACTCGCTGCTGGTGTTCGCGGCGATCCACGCGGGCGCCGACGTCGGCTACGGCGACTGGCTGCCGCGGCTGGGGTGGTCGGCCCTGGGCAACCTGGTGGGCGGCCTGGTGCTCGTCACCGCGATCCGCCTGCTGCGGGTGCCGCACCGGGTCGCGCAGGCGCGCGCCGAGGGCTGAGCGCGCCGGGAGCCGGGGGTGGTGGTGGTCGTGGTTCCGGAGCCCCAGGCCGGAGTCGAACCGGCGACCATCCGCTTACAAGGCGGGCGCTCTGGCCTCTGAGCTACTGGGGCGCGTCCTGCGCGCCGAGTCTGCCACAACGAGGCCCGTGCCCAGGGTGACGTCGTGGGCTGCAGCTCCGCGGCCGACGAGGTGGCGGTGTCGGCAGGACCGAGAGCACGAGGGCCGCGGTGTGAACCGTTGCTACTGAACTGCTTATCGAAAGCGCTAAGCTCGTCGATGCTGATGCTGTCGGGTGCGAGGAGGAGCGGATGGCCGCCCTGCCGGAGGAGATCGCTCGCGCGCCCCTGCGGACCTTCAGGACCCGGGCCCTCGCCGGCCGCTACACCCAGCCCGCCGTCCAGCTGCACCGCCTGCGTGAGCAGGGCCGGGTGCGCAGGGCCGCCCGCGGACTGCACTACGCCGTGCCCGAGGGCGTCACCGCCTCGTGGCGGCCCAGCCTGGAGGCGCTGGCCGCCGGGGTGGCCACCGCCCTGTACGGCGAGCGCGTACCGGTGCTGATGCACCTCAGCGCCGCTCGCCTGCACGGGACGACCCCGCGCGCCCTGGCCCGCGCGGTCGTCGCCGTACCCGACCAGCACCCCGTGCTGACCCTGGAGGACCGCGACGGTGCGCAGGTGGTGTTCGTCGAGCGGGACACCGATGCGCTCGACGCTCAGCTCGTCGGCACCGATCTCGGCTCCGCCCTGGTCACCGGCCCGGAGCAGACGCTCCTGGACCTGGCCCGCCGTCCGGACCTGCTGCGCCTGCCCGGTGAGGCGTGGGAGGCGGTGCGCGGGCTGTGGCCGCGCTGCGACGAGGACCTGTTGGAGGAGCTGGCCGGCCGGCAGCGTGGACGCTCCGCGTTGCGCCGTGCGCGGCAGGTGCAGCAGGGTGCTCACGCCGGTGGGCGCCGGTGACCGTTCCGGGTGATGACGTCGCCGGCCTCCGGTGGCGCTACGAGCAGGCCGTGCCCGAGGGTGCCTGGTGGACGGACGTGACGTGGGAGCACCACGACTGGATGGACGACGGGTGGCTCGAGGTGGCCAGCGCCTACGCCGGCACCTCGGCGGGCCGCGAGCACCTGGTGCGCGAACAGCGGGAAGCGAGCCTGGCCGGTCAAGACGCTGCAGCAGCACGCCTGAGGGCGGCGCTGCTGCGGGGGGACTTCCGCGAGGAGACCGCTCGGGCCGAGCGCGAGGAGGCTCGGCGCAGAGGGCTGGCACCGCGCCCGCGGTCCCTGCAGCCGCTCGAAGCGGCCGCGGTGGCGGAGCGCTTCGGCGTGGCGCACACGCAGGTGCTGCGCGACCACGCCATCAGCCACGTCCTCGCCGCCCTGGCCGCTGTGGACGGGGCGGCGAGCCGCGACGGGGACCTGGTGTTCATCGGCGGCACCGCGCTGGCGCGCACGGTCCTGCCGACGCTGCGCCTGAGCGAGGACGTCGACCTGCTCACCCACGCTCCTCGCCGGGTGGTGGCCGCCGCCATCGAGCAGGTCCTGAGGCGCCGGCTGCGGCGCACGCTCGGCGACGTGAGGTGGGCCGGCCCCGGCCTCAGCGAGGTCGCCGACACCGAGGTGGCCGTGGCGCTCCTCGGGGACGTCCAGGTGCGCTTCCAACTGCTGCCGGGCGATGCCTACCCGCCCTGGCCCCGGCAGGTGCGGTCGTTGCACCAGCGCTACTCCGACGCTCCGCCCGCGTCCCTGTGCACGCTGAGCACCCCGGCCTTCGTCGCCAGCAAGCTGAGCGCCTGGCACGACCGGCGCGCTCCTCGAGACCTGTACGACCTGTGGGCGTTGGGCGTCAGCGGCTGCTTCGACGCACGAGCAGCGGCGCTGTTCGCGCGCCACGGGCCGATCGGGCACTCGGCACCCGACTTCACCCCACCGCCCGACGAGAGCACGTGGGAAGCCGCGCTGGCCCACCAGGGGCGCATCCGCACCAGCGCCGCCGACGCCGCCCGCGAGGTGCGGGTGATGTGGCGCCAGGTGGTGGACCACGCCTGAGCGCCGGTGCCGCGCGGCGCCTACCGTGTCCGGGTGGGTGCGAGCGGCGGCGGGCTGGCGGGGGCGCGCGGTGCGGCGACCTGGCTGGGGGAGCGCGTCGGCCGCCTGGACGACGAGCGGCTGCGCGCCGAGCGCGACCCGGTGGCGCTGCTGCGTGCGCTCGTGGAGCCCGGCGAGCGCGCGTTCGTCGTGGAGGCGATGCGCGAGCAGGTCGTCGTCTTCTTCGCCGGGCGGCGGTGGTGGGCGACGAGCCTGCCGACGATGGCGAACCCGACGAGGGCGCGCCCGGGCCGGGCGCTGACCGAGGACGTCTACGGCTGGGAGCACTGGTCGGCGTACGTGCGCCGCACCCACCTGCTGTCGGCGACGGTCCTCGGCCCGGCGGACTCGGCCACCACGCTGGCGCAGGAGATCGCCGCGCACCTGCAGAGCGACCTGCGCGACCACATGGTCACCGCGGCGCTGGCCGGGGTGCCCGAGGACGACCGGGCCGCGGCGGAGTTCCTGCTGGCCCTGAGCGGCCACGCCGTCCCGCGCGGGCCCGACGTCGCCGCGATCAGCGGGGACGCCGCCGCGGGGACGCCGCCGCACCAGCCCTAGGCGGGTCCGGGCGCGGCCGTCGGCGGTACCGTGCCGCGTGCCCCTCCCCGTCAGCCACCCCCACCAGCGCTACAGCGTCACCGGCTACCAGGAGCAGGACACCGACGACGGGGTCCGCTGGTCCTGCGAGCTGCTGCGCCACGGCCAGAGCATCGGCCTGGTCGGCGGCGACGACGCCGGCGGGCCGGACCACTACACCTTCCCCGACCCCGCCCGCGGCGAGGAGTTCCTGGCCGCGGCCCGCGCCCTGCACCCCGCCGCGCAGCGGCCCGGGGACGTGCTGGTCGAGGAGCTCGTCACGTTCCGCATGCTGAACTCCCTGGACCAGGTCGCCTACTGCTTCGCCGAGGACCGCTTCGAGGAGACCGGCGGGTACCGGCTCGCGGAGCCGGGGCGCACCTCCGCGCAGGTGCGCGAGGAGCTGGCCGCGCAGCACGCCGAGCGCCGCCCGCGCGTGTGGGACCGGAACCTCTCGCAGATGGTGCCGGTGCTGCCGCAGGGCTGATCAGCGCCGCCGCCGGCGCTCGCGCAGCGCGCGCCAGGCGCCCGTCGACCACAGCGCCCACACCACGAGCACGGGCTGGAAGAGCAGCCGCACGGCGCGCGCGGTGTCGCTGTCGAGGCCGAAGGCGTCGGTGCGGGTCAGCAGCTGCGAGACGTTGCCGGGGAAGACCGCCACGAAGAAGACGGCCGCGACGGCGCCGGCGAGCGGGCGGGCCGGTCGCCGCCACGCCAGCAGCAGCGCCCCGCCGAGGACGAGCTCCACGACGCCGGAGGCCACGACGACGAGGTCCGGCTCCAGCGGCACCCAGGGCGGCACCTGGGCCTGGAACTCCCGGCGCAGGGTGCTCAGGTGGCCGGTGCCGGCGGTCAGCAGCGCCACGCCGAGGGCGGCCTGCGCGAGCGCGCGGGCCGCCCCGCGGGCGTCCATCAGGCCGCCATCAGGCGGTGACGGTCTCGAGGGTGACGGGCACGTTGCCGCGGGTGGCGTTGGAGTAGGGGCACACCCGGTGGGCGGCCTCGACGAGCTGCTCCGCGGCGGCCTGCTCGATGCCGCCCAGCTCGACGTGCAGGGTGACCTCCAGGCCGAAGCCGCCGGTCTCGTCCGGGCCGATGCCGACCTCGGCGGTGACGGCGGAGTCGCTGAAGGACGTCCTGCGCTCGCGCGCCACGGCCTTGAGGGCGCTGTGGAAGCAGGCGGCGTAGCCGGCGGCGAACAGCTGCTCGGGGTTCGCGCCGCCGCCGGGGCCGCCCATCTCCTCCGGCACGGCGAGGTCGAGGTCGACGAGGCCGTCGGAGGAGCGGGTGTGCCCGCTGCGGCCCTCCCCGGTGGCGGTGGCGACGGCGGTGTAGACGACGGGCACGGGGGCCTCCCAGTAGGTAGAACGTTCGTTCTGCCCGAGAGTGCACACCCTCCGGCCGGTCCGGTCAAGCGGAGCGGGCCGGGCGCGGGCGCGGTTACCGTGGAGCGGTGACGACCGACGTGCGCTCCACCCCGGCCCGGGAACGGCTGCTGCGCACCGCGTCCGCGCTCTTCTACGCCGAGGGTCTGCGCTCGGTGGGGGTGGACCGGGTCGTCGAGGAGGCCTCGGTCACCCGGGCGACCTTCTACCGGCACTTCCCCGGCAAGGAGGACCTCGTCGTCGCCTACCTGGAGGACGTCGACCGCGGGGTGCGCGCGCGGGTCGGCGAGCCGCCCGCCGCACCGGGCGGGGCGGCGGCCTTCCTGCGCCGGCTCACCGGCGCCGTCGGCGAGCAGCTGTGCGGCCCCGGCTTCCGCGGCTGCCCCTTCATCAACGCCGCCGCCGAGCACCCCGACCCCGCCAGCCCCGTGCGCCGGGTCGTGCGCGAGCACCGCCGCTGGCTGGGGTCCACGGTCGAGCGGGCGCTGCGCGCCGCCGGCCACCCCGACCCGCCGGGCGCCGCCCGGCGCTGGACGGCGCTGCGGGACGGGGCCATGGTCGCCGGCTACCTCGACGACCCGGCGGCCGCGCAGGCCGTGCTGGAGGCCGCCGTCGAGGACCTGCTCGCCGGGGCGCTCAGCCGCTGACGCCCGTGCCGACGCCCGCGGTGGGTTCGGTGGTGGGTCCGGCGGTGCGTTCGGCGCCGGGTCCGGCGGTGCGCCGCGCCCGGGGCCCGAAGGCGCCGCGGTAGCGCGCGGCAGGGTGCCGCTCGTTCAGGCGCGGGCTGCCGAACAGCTTCTGCCGCAGCGGTCCCTCGCGGTACTCCGCCTGCGCCAGCCCGCGCCGGCGCAGCTCGGGCAGCACCTGGTCGGCGAACTCGGCGAAGGAGCCGGGGATCACCCAGTTGACGACGTTGACGCCGTCGACGCCCGCGGCCCGCCACACCTCCAGCTGGTCGGCGATCTGCTCGGGGGTGCCGACGACCCGCTGGCTCGTCGCCCGCTGGGCGGCCAGGTCGGCCACGACGGGTTCGCGGTCGGTGATGTGCCGCGAGAGCCACTCGGCGAAACCCCTCGCGCCGTTCGTGTCGACCTGCGACAGCGGGGTCTGCGGCGGGTAGGCGCGCCCGGTGCGGTCCAGGACGGCCGAGTGCGCGAGGTAGCCGTCGACGCTGACCCAGCGGTCGTGCTCGGCGGCCTTGGCCCGTGCCTCCTCCTCGGTCGCGCCGACCACGAAGCTGAGCCCCTGGAAGAACTTCAGGTCCCCGGGCTCGCGGCCGGCCTGCTGCGCCAGCGCGCGGGTCTGCGCGATCTGCTGGGCGGCCAGCGCCGGCGAGGGGGAGGCGATGAACACCGCCTCCGCGTGCCGGGCCGCGAAGGCGCGCCCGGAGGCCGAGGAGCCGGCCTGGAAGAGCAGGGGCGTGCGCTGCGGCGAGGGCGAGGGCAGGTGCGGGCCCTCCACGGCGTACCGCTCGCCGCGGTGGTGGATCTTGTGGACCCCGCCGGGGTCGGCGTGCACGCCGCGCTCGCGGTCCTGCAGCAGCGCGTCCTCGTCCCAGGAGCCCTCCCACAGCTTGTACGTCACGTCGACGTACTCCTCCGCCCACCGGTAGCGCTCGGCGTGGTCGGTGAGCCGGGGCAGCCCGAAGTTGCGCGCCCCGTTCTCCTGCATGCCGGTGACGACGTTCCAGGCGATCCGCCCGCCGGAGACGTGGTCGAGCGTGGACATCTGCCGGGCGAAGGTGAACGGGTGGGCCTGCACGACGTTGGAGGTCGTGGCCAGGCCCAGGTGCTCGGTGTGCACCGCGAGCGCCGACAGCAGCACCGTCGGGTCGTTGCTGGGGATCTGCAGCCCCTCGCGCAGGTAGACGTCGTAGTCGGCGTCCGCGTCGCCGTACAGGCCGCTGACGTCGGCGAAGAACATGGCGTCGAACTTCGCCGCCTCCAGCAGCTGCGCCAGCTCGATCCAGGTGCGGACGTCGTTGAAGGCGGTCTGCTGCGCGTCCGGCCGCCGCCACTGCCCGTGCTGGATGTGCGAGGTGGTGTTCATGACGAACGCGTTGAAGTGCAGGGGCGTGCTCACCGGGCCTCCTCCTCGGCGCGCTGCCCGGCCAGGCGGGGCAGGGCGCTCACGAGCTCACGGGTGTAGGGGTGCTGCGGGCGCTCGAAGACGTCCTCGGCGCTGCCGCGCTCGACGACCTCGCCGTCCTTCATGACGAGGACGTCGTCGCTGACGTGGTAGACGACGCCGAGGTCGTGGGAGATGAACAGGTAGCTCAGCCCCAGCGCCCGCTGCAGGTCGGCGAGCAGGTCCAGCACCTGCGCCTGCACCGACACGTCGAGCGCGGAGACCGCCTCGTCGAGCACGACCACGGACGGCTCGGGGGCCAGCGCGCGGGCGATGGAGACCCGCTGGCGCTGCCCGCCCGACAGGGTCAGCGGGAAGCGCGCGAGCACGTCCTCGTCGAGGCCGACCTGGGCGAGCAGCTCGCGCAGGCGGGCCCGCCGCTCGCCGGCGGTGCGGGAGCGCCGCGGCGGCAGCGCGTCGAGCAGCACCCGCTCCACCGTCCAGCGCGGGTCGAAGGAGCTCAGCGGGTCCTGCTGGACGACGGACACCTCCTTGCGGCGCTCCCGGCGCTGCGCCTCCGGCACCTGCGACCACGGCCTGCCGAGCAGGTTCACCACCCCCTCGTCGGGGGCGGTGAGCGCCAGCGCCAGCCGGGCGGTCGTCGACTTGCCCGAACCGGACTCGCCGACGATGCCCAGGGTGCGGCCGGCCCGCAGGCTGAAGGAGACCCCGGAGACCGCGGTGTGGCTGCCCTCCGCGGTGGCGTAGCGCTTCACCAGGCCGCTGGCCTCCAGGACGGTGCCGCCGGGGCGCTCGGCGCGCGGTCGCGGCAGCACCGCCGCCGGCGCCGGGCTCAGCCGCTCCCCGCGGGTGTGCTCGCCGGGGACGGCGGCGATGAGGGCGCGGGTGTACTCGTGGCGCGGGGCGGTGAGGACCTCCCGGGTCGGGCCGCTCTCCACGACCCGGCCGCCGGACATCACCAGCACGCGGTCGGCCAGCCGCGCGACGACCGACAGGTCGTGGCTGATGAGGACGATGGCCACCCCGCGGCGCTTCTGCTCGGCCAGCAGGTCGAGGACCTGCGCCTGCACCGTGACGTCCAGCGCCGTCGTCGGCTCGTCGGCGACCACGACCTCGGGGTCCAGGGCGATCGCCGAGGCGATGAGGGCGCGCTGGCGCAGCCCGCCGGACAGCTCGTCGGGGCGCTGGCGGGCGCGCGCCCGCGCCGAGGGCACGCCCACCGCCGTCAGCAGCTCCAGCACCTTCGCCCGGCGGGCGCGGCGTTCGCGCCAGCCGTGCAGCCGCAGCGCCTCCTCGACCTCCGCGCCGACGGGGCGCAGCGGGTCCAGCGAGACCAGCGCGTCCTGCAGGACGAAGCCGATGCGCCGCCCGCGGGTGCGCCGCCAGTCCCGCGCGGACAGGCCGCGCACGTCCGCGCCGTCGAAGTGCAGCCGCTCGGCCCGCACGAGCGCCCCGTCGCCGGTGAGGCCGACGAGGGTGCGCGCGGTGACGCTCTTGCCCGAGCCGGACTCGCCGACGACCGCCAGGCACTCGCCGGGGTGCAGGTCGAACGACACGTCGTGCACGACGTCCCGCACGCCCTCGCGCCGCGCGAAGCCGACGTGCAGGCCGCGGACGCTGAGCACCGGCTCCCCGCTGCGGCCGGTGGGTCCCGCGTGCTGCGCTGCGCTCACGACGCGCTCCTCTCGAGGACTGCCTGCAGGTGCTTGCCGAGGGTGGTGGTGGCCAGCGCCAGGACGACCACGACGAGGCCCGGCACGACCGTCAACCACCAGGCGTGGGCGACGTAGGGGCGCCCGGCCTCCAGCAGCGCGCCCCACTCCGAGGACGGCGGCGCCACGCCCAGGCCGAGGAAGGACAGGCTGGAGGCCCACACGATCGACTGCCCGATCGAGAGGGCCATGACCGCCACCAGCGGGCGCAGCGCGTTGGGCAGCACGTGCCGGCGCAGGATGCGCCCGGGGGAGTGCCCGAGGGCGACCGCCGCCTCCACGTAGGCCGAGCCCCGCGCGGACAGCACCTGGGCGCGGACCATCCGGGCGTAGCCGGGAGCGGTGCCGACGCCGACCGCGACGGCCGCGGTCGCCGCGGACGGGCCGAGCAGCGCGACGAGCAGCAGCGCCAGCAGCAGGCTCGGGAAGCTGAAGAGGACCTCCACGACGCGGTCGACGACGGGTGCCACGACCCGCCCGCCGAGCGCGGCCAGGGTGCCGAGCACCACCGCCAGCGACAGGCTCACCAGGCTGGCGCCGACCCCGATGGCCAGCGAGGGCCGGGCGCCGTGGACGACGCGGCTGAACAGGTCGCGCCCGGCCTCGTCGGTGCCGAACCAGTGCCCGGGCCCGGGGGCCTGCAGCGCCCGGTCCAGGTGCAGCGCCAGCGGGTCGGTGGTGTCCAGCAGGCCCGGGGCGGCGGCGGCCACGCCGAACCCCAGCGCCGCCAGGCCCGCCAGCCAGACGCCCCACGGCCGCGGGCGGCGGGTGCGGACGGCCCGCGCCTCGGGGGCGGGTTCGAGCAGCAGGGTGGTCACGAGGGCCGCCCTCCCTTCGCGGTGCGGGGGTCGACGAGGCCGTGCACGAGGTCGACGAGGAGGTTGGCGACGACGTAGAGGGCCGCCACGAGCAGGACGACGCCGGTGACGATCGGCAGGTCCTGGTTGTTGACCGCGGTGACGAGCACCCGGCCGATGCCGGCGCGCGTGTAGACCGTCTCGACGACGACGGCCCCGGAGATCGTGGCGCCGAGCGCCCAGCCGGACAGCGTCACCGCCGGCAGCGCGGCGTGCCGCAGCACGTGCCGCAGCCGGATCGCCAGGTCGCCGGCGCCGCGCGTGCGCGCCGACAGGACGAACGGCTGCTGCAGCGCCCGCTCGAACTCCGTGCGGGTCGCCTGCCCCATGAACCCCGCCAGCGGGACGGCCAGCGTCAGGGCGGGCAGCAGCAGGCCGGCGGGGGAGTTCCCGCTGATGACGGGGAACCAGCGCAGCTGCAGCGCGAAGACCAGCAGCAGGACGATGCCGAGCCAGTAGTGCGGCAGGCCGGCGGTCGCGGTGTCCACGGCCGCCCCCAGGCCCGCGGTGCGCCGGCCGCGGCCGGCGGTGAGCACCACCCACACGACCATCCCCGCCCAGGCCAGCGCGATCGCCGTCAGCGTGAGGACCAGCGTGGGGGCCAGCTGCTCGCCGATGACGTCGGTGACCGGGCGGAACTGCTGGTAGGACTCGCCCAGGTCGCCGCGCACCAGGCCGGACAGGTGGTGCAGGTACTGGGTGAGGACCGGGTCCTGGAACCCGTACTGGGCGTTGATGGCCGCCAGTTCCTCGGGGGTGCGCTCGATGGGCTGCCCGGCGCGGATGTTGAAGATGATGGTGGCGCGGTCGCCGGGCAGCACGGCCTGCGCGAGGAAGGCCGCGGTGGCCGCTCCCCAGAGCACCAGCAGCGCGCCCAGCAGGCGGGAGACGACGCGCCGCGCGGTGCGGCGCAGCCGCGCGCCGGGGTCCTCCAGGGGCGCCGCGCTGAAGCGGGCGTCGACCTGCGCGGGGGCGTCAGCGGACGAAGCGGGCATCGTAGAACACCGGTCCTCCCTGTGCGTTCTCCTGCCAGACGCCCTGCAGCGACGGGGAGACCGCCAGCGTGCTCAGCCGGTCGAACAGGCCGATGGACAGGGCGCGGTCGGCGATGAGCTCCTGCGCCTGGCGGTAGAGCGCCTCCTGCGCCGCCGGGTCGGCGGTCTGGTTGGCCCGGTCGATGAGCTCGCCCAGCGCCGGGTCGTCGTAGAAGGCGGCGTTGTTGCCGTTGGGCCAGTCCTCCGTGCCCGGTCGCCAGTTCACCCAGAGGATCCCGGCGGTGACGGAGGTCCAGTAGCCGACGGCGATGTCCCGCTCGTCGGGCCGGCTGTACTCGCCGGCGAAGAACCCGCTCGGGGGCACGGGCACCAGCCGCACGTCGAAACCGGTGGCCTTCGCCTGCTGCTGCACCCCCTGCAGGATCGAGGCGCCGTCGGCGTTGATGATCGTGCCGGAGTTGTACGGCAGGAGGACCGAGAGCCGCTCGCCGCCGCGGGTGCGGGTGCCGTCCTCGTCGCGGCCGGTCCAGCCGGCCTCGTCGAGCAGGCGGTTCGCGGTGTCGAGGTCGAAGGAGTGGGCCTCGGCCGCCTCCCGGCTGTACCCCGGGGTGCTGCGGCTGACCGCGCCGTTGCCCTCGTAGGGGATGACGCCCCGGCCGATGGTCTCCACGAGGGCCCGGCGGTCCAGGCCGGCCGCGAACGCCTTGCGCACCCGCTCGTCGGTGAAGGGGCCCCGCTGCGTGTTGAACGACAGCTGCTGCGGGCGCCCGGCGGTGACGTGCTTCAGCTCGGTGTACCCGTCGCGGCCGAGGTCGGCGTAGTCGACGGCGGGCACGTCGTAGATCGCGTCGGTCTCGCCGGCGCGCAGCGAGGCGACGCGCGTCGTGCCGTCGGGGACGAACCGCCAGCGGATCCGCTCCACGTACGCGGGGCCGGTGTGCCGGGCGTTGGCCGGCGGCGAGGTGTAGTCCTCGTTGCGCCGCAGCACGATCTCCTCGCCGCGGTCCCAGTGGTCGACGACGAAGGCCCCGGAACCGATGGGCGCCTCGCAGTTCTCCTCGGCCGTGCGCGTCTGCAGCGCCTGCTGGGACTGGATCCCCGAGTACCCCTGGGCCAGGTTCTCCGCCAGCCGCGGGTACGGCTTGCCGAGGTGGATCCGCAGGGTGAGGTCGTCGACGGCCGTGGCGGAGTCGTAGTAGCCGTCGAGCCACACCTTGGCGGTCGAGTTCCCGCCCTCCACCCAGTGCTCGATGTTGTGGGCCACGACGGCGGCGGTCAGCGCGGTGCCGTCGGTGAACCGCACGCCCTCGCGCAGGTGGAAGGTCCAGCTGAGGCCGTCGGGGGACTGCTCCCAGGAGCGCGCCAGCCACGGCACGACCCGGCCGTCCTCGTCGAGGGAGGTCAGCGCGTCGAGCACCTGCGTCGACAGGTACGCCTGCTCGATCCAGCCGCCGAAGACGCAGGCGGGTTCCTGCTGGTGGCCGTAGACGATGGTGCCGCCGGTCACCGGGCCCGCCCCGGGGGGCGGCTGCTCGGCGGCGCTGGTGCCGGCGCAACCGGCGAGGGCGAGGGCCGCTGCGGCGGCGAGGAGGGTTCTGCGCGGGCGTGCGGGCATGCGGCGGGAACTCCTGGTGGGTCCGGGAGAGCGGGGGAGGGGAGGAGCGCGGGGTGGAGCCGGGTCGAGCGCGGGCGGGTCAGCGCGAACAGGCGGCGCTGCTGGTGCGCAGCAGGTCGACGTGGCGACGCGCGACGAGCGCAGCCGTGCCGGAGTTCCTCGTCACGTCAGCCCCTTCGGCTCCGCACTTGCCGAACGGTTCCGTCCGGCCGGGTCGTCACCTGGGGCACCCCGCCACGGAGGAGGGTTGCCGGACAGCGAGCCAGGGCTTCGCGCTGCCACTCATGACCTGGGAAGAACCTAGGAGCCGCGTTCGCGCGGTGTCAACCCTCCGTGGAACCGTCGGCGTGGAACCGTCGCGCGGGAACCTCCGGCTGGAACCCCGGGGCTGGAACCCCGGGCGGGAACCCGGGGGACCTCAGCCGCGCCGGCGCGCGCGGTACCGCGCGCGCACCCACCACACCAGCGCGCCGGCGCCCAGCACCGCCGCGCCACCGGCCAGCGGGCCGGCCGGCAGGCTCAGCGCCAGCACCACGCAGCCCAGCAGCCCGAGGGCGGGCACGAACCGCGGCGGGCGGCCCTGCTCGCGGGTCAGCGTCCACGCGCTGGCGTTGGCGATCGCGTAGTAGACGAGGACGCCGAAGGAGGAGAACCCGATGGCGTCGCGCAGGTCGACCGCGGTGACCAGCACGGCGACGAGCGCCCCCACGGCCAGCGCCGCGCGGTGCGGGACCCCGTGCACCGGGTGGACCACCGCCAGCACCGGCGGCAGGTCGCGCTGGCGGGCCATCGCGAACGTGGTGCGCGAGACGCCCAGCAGGAGGGTCAGCAGGGAGCCGAGGGCGGCGAGGGCGCCGCCGACCGCGACGAGCGGTGCCCAGCCGGCGGCCGACCCCGCCTCCACCGCGCGCCGCAGCGGCGCCGGTCCCGCCGCCAGGGCGTCCGGGCCCAGCGCGGCGAGGACGGCCACCCCCACGGCGGCGTAGACGGCGAAGGTGACGGCGAGGGCGATCGGCACCGCCCGCGGGATGGTGCGGGCCGGGTCGCGCACCTCCTCGCCGAGGGTGGCGATGCGCGCGTACCCGGCGAAGGCGAAGAACAGCAGGCCCGCGGAGCTCAGCACCCCGCCGGCGTCCACGCCCTCCCAGCGCAGCCGGTCGGCGTCCGCGGTGCCGCCGCCCAGGGCGGCCACCACCACGACGGCCAGCGTGAGCAGCACGGCCACGACGAGCAGGCGGGTCACCCGGGCCGACTTCTGCACGCCGCGCGAGTCCAGGGCGGTGATCGCGGCCACGGCCGCCAGGGCCAGCGGGCGGGCGTGCTCGGGCGCCACCTGGGTGGCGAACGTCAGGGCCATCGCCGCGCAGCTCGCGCTCTTGCCGACGACGAACGCCCACCCGGCCAGGAAGCCCCAGAACTCGCCCAGGCGCAGGCGGCCGTAGGCGTAGGTGCCGCCGGACTCGGGGTGGACCGCGGCCAGGCGGGCCGAGGACGTCGCATTGCACGCGGCGACGACCGCGGCCACGGCCAGCCCGAGCAGCAGCCCGCTGCCGGCGGCGGCGGCCGCCGGGGCCCAGGCGGAGAACACCCCGGCCCCGAGCATGGCGCCCAGCCCGACGACGACCGCGTCGCGGACGCCGAGGCGGCGGGCCAGGGCGCCATGCTCGGGGCCGGGGTGTTC
>NZ_JAAALL010000640.1 GCF_009906315.1 Kineococcus vitellinus
GTACCAGTCGGCGTGGTTGTAGCGGAACAGCGCGCCCGCCTCGCCCTGGCGGCCGGCGCCCGCGCCGTTGGCGCACAGGTACGCGGCCGCGGTGAACACGGCGTCCTCGGGGTCCCACGCGCTGCGCTCGCCGTCGTCGTCGCCGTCGACGGCGTAGGCGGCGAACGTCGCGGGCATGAACTGCATCGGCCCCTGGGCGCCGGCCGAGGACGGTCCCACGTCCGCCCCGTGCCCGCTCTCCACCTGCCCGACCGCGGCCAGCAGCGAGGTGCGCATCCCGGTGCAGGTGGCCGCCGCGCGCGGGTACAGCGAGGCGTAGTCGGCCGGCACCGAGCGCGCGTGCACCGAGGCCGTGGACGCCGTCGCGGTGCGCTCGGCGGCCGCCGCCAGCTGCGCGGCGCGCGCCTGCGCGGCCGCCAGCGCCGCCGCGGCGTCCTCCGCGGCCTGCAGCCGCGCCGCCTGCGCGTCCAGCGCTCCCACCCGCTGCCGGGCGGTGGCCAGGGCGTCCTGCAGCAGCGCCAGCTGCCCCGTCACCTCGCGCAGGCGGTCAGCACGAG
>NZ_JAAALL010000641.1 GCF_009906315.1 Kineococcus vitellinus
GTCGTCGTGCACGTCGCGGGCCGCGTGCTGGTCCCCGGCGTGGTCGTGCTGCCCGCGGGCAGCCGCGTCGCCGACGCGCTCGCGGCCGCCGGTGGAGCCGCCGCCGACGCCGACCTGGACGCGGTGAACCTCGCCCGCCCGCTCGTCGACGGCGAGCAGGTGCTCGTGCCCGCTCCCGGTCAGGCACCCGCTCCCGCACCCGCGGCGGCCGCCGCCGCACCGGGCGCGGTGCCGGGCGGGGCGCCCGGCCCGGACGCTCCGCTGGACCTCAACACCGCCAGCGCGCAGCAGCTCGACGCGCTGCCCGGCGTCGGTGAGGTGCTGGCCGGCCGCATCGTCGCCTGGCGCGAGCAGAACGACCGCTTCACCGACGTCGAGGAGCTCGGCGAGGTGCAGGGCATCGGCCCCAAGGTGCTCGCCGACCTGCGCGAGCGGGTGCGCGTGTGAGCCCGACCCCGCCGTCTTCCCCGTCTTCCCCGTCTTCCCCGGCGACCCCGGTGGCCCGCCGCCGTCGGGCCGACGCGCCGCGCCCCCCGGCCCCGCTGGACCTGCGCC
>NZ_JAAALL010000642.1 GCF_009906315.1 Kineococcus vitellinus
CCCCCGCCAGCAACCGCCACGCGTCACGACCCCTGCGCAAGCGCGCCGGCTCCCCTCCGCAGAGCACGGAGACCAGCGCACCGCCGACCCCGCACTGCAGCGCCTGCGCGCTCGCGAACACCGCGGTGTCCGCCCTGTCGACGCCGAGCACGTGGCTGGCCGCCACGGTCCCGACGAGCGTCCCGGCGACGCACCACCACCGCCGGGCCGGGCGCCGCACGGCCAGTGCCAGGGCCGCCCCCGCGGCCGGCCACCAGACCACGGCCGAGGGGTCCTGGAACCCGACGGCCGACGACGCCACGATCGACAGGACGGCCACCACGACGGCCGTCGTGACCGCGAGCCGCACCCCGCCGCCGGGCACGCGCGGGGCCACCGCGCGTGCCCGGCGGGCGCCGTCCAGGTCACCCGTCCGGCGCGGGGAGCTGCTCTCGGTCATGGCCCCTCATCGGCAGCCGCGCGGCGGGACTTGAGTGCTCCGGACGGGTGAATCCGGCGGACCCCGCGCCGGGGGCCCGGCGAGGGGTCCGCGGGGGC
>NZ_JAAALL010000643.1 GCF_009906315.1 Kineococcus vitellinus
GGGCCCGCCCCCCTCACCCCGCTGCTGGAGGCGCCCTGGCCGTGCTCGACGGACAGGGCGCCCGCCACGCCCCGCGCGGTGCCGGTGCCGGTGCCGGTGCCGGTGCCGGTGGTCTCGTCCACGATGGCTCTCCTCCCCGTCCCGCTCAGCTCGCGGACCCGCGCGCGTCCAGCGCGCACCACAGCTGCAGCGCGCCGTCCGTGCGGCGCCAGCCCCAGTCCCGGCTCAGGCCCGACAGCAGGGCGTCCGCCGCGGGCGGCACCCGCACCCGCTCGAGGTCGGCCAGGTCCACGAGGTCGACGAGGTCCACGACCACGGTGACCTCGCGCCGGTCCTCCCGCAGCTCCACGGCCGTGGCCCGCCGGCCGTCCTCGCCGGCGCTCAGCAGCTCGGCGGTGGCCTGCACGAGGTCGTCGGCGCGCTCGTCGTCGATCCCGGACTGCTGGGCGAACAGGCGCACGAAGCGGCGCAGCTGCGCCGCTTCGTGCGCCTGTTCGCCCAGCAGTCCGGGATCGACGACGAGCGCGCCGACGAC
>NZ_JAAALL010000644.1 GCF_009906315.1 Kineococcus vitellinus
CCGCACAGCCCGCCGACCCGCCCGTCCGTCCACAGCGGCCCGCGCGGCGGGTCCCGCGGCCGGGGCGGCCGCCTAGCGTCCCGGCGTGCCCCGATCCCCCTACCGCCCCCGCGACCCGGCGCTGCGCGCCCGGGACCTCGCCGCGCGGCAGCTGCGCGCCACCCCGCGCCCGCGCCGCGGCGGCCCGGTGCGCCCGGGAGGGGAGCCGGGCCACCCGCGCGGCGACCGGTCCGAGGACTGGTCCGACGACGAGTCCGACGAGGGGCTCGACGACCCGCTCGACGAGGACGACCTGGAGGAGCTGGACGACGACCTCCTGGACGACCTGCTCGACGATCCCCTGGACGACCCCGGCGGGCGGCCGTCCCCGGTGCGGCGCACCCGTGCGGGCGAGGTCCGCCGCCGCCTCGCCGACCGGGCACCGGCGAGCCTGCGCGCCGCCCGCTGGCGGATCGGCCCGCGCGCGGGCGCGGGTGCCCTGCTCGTGGCGCTCGTCGTCGCCGCCGGGCTGGGCGTCCTGGCGTGGCGGACG
>NZ_JAAALL010000645.1 GCF_009906315.1 Kineococcus vitellinus
GATCAGGCCCAGGCCGACGACGCCGAAGACGCGCCCGCCGAGCTGGTGCAGCGGGCGCACCGGGCGCAGCCCGCCGCTGCCGTCGCGCACCCCGCGGTCCATCCACGCGATGCGGCGGGCCGCCGCCAGCGCCAGGGCGATCGCGTGGTCGGACACCGACTCCGTGCCGTAGTCGGGGACGTTGCAGACCGCGACGCCGCGGGCGGTGCAGGCGGCGACGTCGACGGTGTCGACGCCGACGCCGTAGCGGCCGACGGCGCGCACGGTGGGCAGCGCGTCCAGGACGCCGGCGTCGATGCGCGCGTACTGCACGACGAGGGCGTCGGCGCCGGCGGCGGCGGCGACGACGTCGTCCGCGGCGCCCGAGGGGGCCAGGACGAGCTCGGCGCCGGCGGCGTCCGCGACGGCCCGCTCCTCGGCGAGGGAGTCGTGGTCGCAGTCGGTGATGACGATCTTCACGGCGTCCTCCTCGGGTGCGCTGCGCTGCGCGGGGGGCAGGTGGGTGCCACCGGGCTCCTCCTGGT
>NZ_JAAALL010000646.1 GCF_009906315.1 Kineococcus vitellinus
TGCGGTTGGGCGATGCGGTGGGTCTGAATGCTGCGGCGGGCCCATTCGATCATGCGGCGTTCGCTCGTCAGCAGCACGCGTTCTGGGGTGAGGAGGTCAGCGACCCCTACTTCGGTCGCGCCGACGTTGAGGGCGCCGACGTTGAGGGCGCCGACGTTGAGGGCGTTGATGCTGGCAGCGCTGGCACTGGTGGCGTTGATGCTGGTGGCGTTGATGCTGGTGGCGTTGATGCTGGTGGCGTTGATGCTGGTGGCGCTGATGCTGGGGACGTTGATGGCGACGCTGCTGACAGCGTCGTGGGCGGTGCTCCTGGTCGCCCTGGCGGGCCGGTTGTGAAGCGGCGGTGAGTGGCGATCTGATGAGCGCTGGGCCGGTGGGCGAGGGGTACGTGCTGGACACCGGTGTGGTCATCGATCTGATGCGGTCGCCGGCGGGAACGCGGTTCAGCCACGATGTGGGGTCGGCGACGTACTTGTCGATCGTGAGTGTGAGTGAGTTGATGCTGGGGGTGCAGACGGC
>NZ_JAAALL010000647.1 GCF_009906315.1 Kineococcus vitellinus
CCCGTGGCCGGGCACGCCCGCGACGGACCCGGCCACGGGGTCGCCCGCCCCGACGGGCACGGGCTCCGGGGTGCCGGTCACCGCGACGGCCTCCGTGACCGTGGGCCCGTACTTCCCGCCGACCGTCGTGGACGAGCCGCCCGGCTGAGCGGCGCGGGCGCTCAGTCCCGCAGCCGGCTGCGGCCGCGGCCCTGCACCAGCGCGCACACCGCGTACCCCGCCCCCAGGAGCGCCGCGACCGCCCCGAGCCGGCCGTCGGCGGGCACCAGGGCGACCGCGGCCCCGCACGCCAGGCAGTAGCTGACGTTGAAGACGAGGTCGTAGGCGGTGAAGACGCGGCCGCGGTAGGCGTCGTCGACGCTGCGCTGCACGACGGTGTCCACCCCGATCTTGGCGCCCTGCCCGCCCAGCCCGAGCAGCAGCGCGCCCACGGCCAGCAGCGCCCGCTCGTCGGTGAGGCCGACGAGCACCTGCGCCGCCGCGGCCAGCAGCAGGCAGGCGCGGATCCAGGCGTGCACC
>NZ_JAAALL010000648.1 GCF_009906315.1 Kineococcus vitellinus
GGCGCGCTGGGGCCGGGCGCCGGCGCGCCCACCGCCGCCCCGACGGCGTCCGCGAGCCCGTCCGCGAGCCCGTCCGCGAGCCCGTCCGCGAGCCCGTCCGCGAGCCCGTCCGCGAGCTCCCCCCCGGGGGACGCGCAGTCCATGCAGCCGCTGGTCCCGGTGCCCATCACCGCCACCGTCCAGCTGACCGAGGTGGGCTGGGGGACCAAGGTCGACCTGGTCTGCGCCTACGCCCGGGCGGCCGCCGAGCAGCCCTACCCCTACGCCCTCGTCGTCAACGACGTCGACGGCGGCACCGAGCAGATCGGCACCTGGACGGCCGTGCCGGGCCGCGACGCCCAGCTCAGCGGCGCCACCGCGCTGCACCCCGAGCAGATCGCCAGCGTCGAGGTGCGGACCCTGGGGGGCACCCCGGTGCTGCGGCTGCAGGAGACCTGAGAACGGCGCCCTCGAGCGGTGATCTTCCACGGTGCACCGTGGAAGATCACCGCTCGAGGGCGCCGTTCTCAGGTCT
>NZ_JAAALL010000649.1 GCF_009906315.1 Kineococcus vitellinus
CACGAGGGCCCGCTCGGCGTCGCGGGCGCCGCACCGGCGCGCCTGGGCCAGCAGGTCGCCGCTGACGGCGAGCACCACCTGCGCGCGCCGGCAGACGAGGGCGAGCACCGCCCGGCCCAGCCGGGCCCGCGCACCGGTGCCGAGGACGGCGTTGTGCAGCGTCACCACCAGCGGGGTGCGCCGGGGCAGGGCGAGCGCGGCGACGAACCCCGCCCGCACGCCGTGCGCGTGCACCACGGCCGCGCGCAGCCCGGGCGCGGCCAGGGCCGCGCGCAGCGCCCGCGCGGCGCGCAGGTCGCGCAGCGGGTCGATCGAGGGGCCGATCTCCACGGCCGTCGTGGGCGCCTCGAACGCGAAGCGCCGCGAGGTCTCGGCGGGCGCGGCAACCCGCACGTCCACGCCGCGGCGCCGCAGCCCGGTGCACAGCTGCTGCACGTGCCGCCCCACCCCGCCGGCGCTGCTGGCGAGGACGAGCACGACGGGCACCGCGGGGGCGCCGGGACCGGTGGGGG
>NZ_JAAALL010000064.1 GCF_009906315.1 Kineococcus vitellinus
CTGCCCGCCCTGGCCCGCACCTGGTTCGGCGTCACCCCCTGCGACCGGACCGGCTGACCCACCACGTCGACGCACGCCTCGAGCACCGCGGTGCCGTCCGCGGCCGGGGGCGGTGGCACCGCGACGTCACGGTCGTGGCCCCTCGCGCGCGGGCGAGGCAGCGGTCGACGGGGGCGGGTCGCCGGCGGGTCCCTCGGGTCCCTCGGGTCCCTCGGGTCCCTCGGGTCCCTCGGGTCCGTCGGGTGCGAGGAGGTGGATGCCGAGGTCGGTGCGCCCGGGCAGCAGGTCCTCGCGCAGGGCGCGGGTCCCCGCGTAGTCGCCGTCGCGCAGGCGCCGGAACCGGCGGACCGGCTCCGCGTCGACGGTGCTCAGCCTCTTCCGCAGGCGCTCGACCTCCCGCTCCACCCCGCGGGCGTCCAGCGCGTCAGCGTCGTGGACGACGTGCAGGTCGAGGGTCTCGATGCCGACGTACCAGAGCACCCCGTGGGTGAGGGGGAACAGCAGGGACTCCAGGTCGCCGCTGATGCCGCGCGCTCCGATGGAGCGGGCGTCCTCCCCCGCGGTGACCACCACCAGCGCCCTGCGCCCCACCAGGCCGCCGTCGCCGTAGCGCCGCGGAACCGCGAGGTCGGGGTCGAGGTCGCCGTAGGCGAACCCGGCGGTGAGGACCCGGTCGAACCAGCCCTTCAGGACGGCCGGCGGCCCGTACCACCACAGGGGGAACTGGAGGACGAGCAGCTGCGCCGCGGCGAGCTTGGCCTGCTCGGCACGCACGTCGGCGGGCAGCGACCCCTCGGCGTACGCCTCGCCGACGAGCTCGGCGATGCCGCCGGGCTGCCCGGCGCGCTCGCCCAGGTCGCGATCGCCGAGGACGGGGTCGAAGCCCTGGGCGTACAGGTCCGAGGTCACCACCTCCCAGCGCCCGGACAGCTCCCGGACCCCCTCCTGGAAGAGGCGGCCGTTCAGGGACCGGTGGCGGGGGTGCGCGTGCACCCACAGGGCGGTCCCCGGCGTCGGGGGGTGGGCGCCGGCGAGGGTCGTGCTGCTGCTCATGGCTCCAGCCAAACGCCGCCGCCGTGGACGGGTACATGGCCCAGACGCCGGAGAGCCTGTCCGTTCGTCTAGCCTGCGGGGGTGGACGCCTTCAGCGACGTGCTGCGCGGGGTCCGGGCCCGGGGCTCGCTGTTCGGCCGCTCGATCCTGACCCCGCCCTGGTCGCTGCACTTCGTGGACGGGGCGCCGCTGACGTTGTGCACCCTCGTGTCGGGCGCGGGGTGGATCGTGCCCGAGGGTGCGCCGCCGCAGCGGATCGGCGCCTACGACACCGTCCTGGTGCGCGGGCCGGGGACCTTCCGCTTCGTGGACGAGGTCGACACCCGGGCCGTCCCGATCGCGTGCGGGGTGGGGTGCGCGACTCCCGAGCAGGGCGGCACCCGCCACCGGTTGGGCTGGCACGACCCCGGCGAGCCCGCCGAGGGGGCGAGCGGCGGGAGCGGGAGCGCCGCGCGTGCAGGTGCCGCGACGACGCTGGTCGTGGGGGCGTACCCGGTGCGCAGCGAGATCAGCCGCCAGCTGCTGGACGCGTTGCCCGTGCTGCTGCACGTGAGCGCCGGCGGCAGCGCCGACCCCGTCCTGGACCACCTCGCCGCCGAGGCCGCCGTCGACGCCCCCGGCCAGCAGGTCGTGCTGGACCGCCTGCTGGACTGGATGCTGGTCTGCACGCTGCGCGAGTCCTTCGACCGGCCGGGCGCCCGGCCGCCGGCCTGGTGGAGCGCCCAGCGCGACCCGGTGGCGGGGGAGGCGCTGCGGGTGCTGCACGCCGAGCCCGCAGCACCGTGGACGGTCGCGGCGCTGGCCGAGCGGGCCGGGGTGTCGCGCGCGACGCTGGCCAAGCGGTTCACCGACCTGGTCGGTGAACCGCCGTTGACCTACCTGACCCGCTGGCGCATGACGCTGGCCGCGGACCTGCTCCTGGAGCGGCCGGAGGCGACCCTCGCCGAGGTCGCCCGCACCGTGGGCTACGCGGACCCCTTCGGCTTCAGCGCCGCGTTCAAGAGGGTGCGCGGAGCCAGCCCCAGCGAGTTCCGCCGCGCCCCGACCGCGCGCTCAGCACACTGGGCACCGTGAGCATCGAGCAACACCCGGCCACCACCCGCACCCGAGCCCCGGCACCCGATCCAGCGGTGGACGCGAACCGCTGAGCTGCGATCCGGCGCGAAGGGGTGGCGCGGGCCGGGGGCGGTGCGTGATCATCGCCGTGCACCAGCAGCCGCACCGCCCGGCAGGCGTTCGGACGGGCGTCCGGACCAGCACCTGGAGAGGAAGCCCCGTGCACTTCGCGCTCATCTACTCCTACGACCCGAGCACCAGCGGACCGGCCGAGGCCGAGGTCGAGCAGTGGCTCGCGCTCGACGCCGAGCTGTCCGCGGCCGGGGCGACCGTCCACGAGTCCGGCTTCCACCCCGTCGACGAGGCCAAGGACGTCGCGGTCCGCGACGGGCGGGTCTCGATCACCGACGCCCCCCGGGAGGGCGGCACCGTCGCCGGTCTCTACGTCGTCGACGTCCCCGGCCTGGACGAGGCCCTGAGGCTCGCCGCCAAGATCCCCACCGCTGCCTACGGCACGGTCCAGGTGCGCCGGGTCGTGCAGTTCGAGGGCTGACCGCCCCGGCGCGCGAGGGCGCCGGGGGTGGTCCGCGCCCTCAGCCGGCGGCGACGCGGGCCCCGTGCTCGCCCATCCAGCTCAGCAGGTCCTCGAAGACCCGCACCCCACCGCTGCGCCCCGCGACCCGGTGCTGCGCCCGCGGTCTGCGCGCCGCCGCTCAGCACCTGCTCGGCCGGCTCCTCCACGCGAGCAGCCTCGCGCAGCCGGGACCCGAGGACCGCACCGGCTCCTGGCCGCTCGAGCCGGGGACGGCTGCAGCGGACCCTCACGTGCCCCGCCTGCACGGCGGGGACCGGTGCAGCCCGAACACCGGTCACCTCGAGGGCCGCCAGCGACCGGGGCCCGGCGAGGACGTCGAGCCGCGAGGTCCTCCCCCCGGAGAGCACCGCCTGCTCCGCGATCGCCCAGGCACCTCGCAGCACCTGCGTGCGTCCGCCGCCGTGGTCCGCGCGCAGCACGGCGCCCTCGTCGAGCAGGGCGAGCAGCGCCGTGAGGTCGCCGCGCTGCGCGGCGGCGAGCCGGGCCTCGACGAGCCGGCGTCGCGCGCGGGCGTCCGGGCGGGCGGGCGCCCCGCGCACCCGTCGCCGGGCCCGGGAGGCGAGCCACCTGGCCGCGTCGGGGCTGCGCTGCAGCGCTTCGGCGACCTCCTCGAAGGGGCGGGCGAAGACGTCGTGCAGCACGAAGGCGATCCGCTCGGCCGGGCTGAGCGTCTCCAGGACCACGAGGACGCCGACGAGGTCGCGGCCCGCCTCGCCGACCTCGCGCTCAGCGGCCCCTCCGGGCGGGTGCCGGACCTCGCCGGCCCGCAGGTGCTGGACGTCGCCCGGCTGGCGGCGGCGTTCCACGTGCGACGCCCCCGCCCGCGCCGGGTGCTGCCGGGCCCCTGGCGGGTGCCGTGGGCCGCGCGGTCCCCCGTGAGAGCTACCCGCGAGTGTCCACCCGACGGTGACGATCCCCGTCCCGCGCGTCCCTAGCATCCTCTCCAGCAGGACATCGGGCCGCCGGGGTCCGTCCGCGGAGGAGTCGTCGTGCGTGTGGTGAAGCAGCTCGGGTGCGTGCTGGTGGTGGCGCTGCTGGGCAGTCTCGTGGTGAGCGCAGCGCACTGGAACGCCCCGCTCACCCTGCTGGCGGGTTCCGGGACGGCCGCAGCCACCGTCCTGGCGTACCGGTGGATCGTGCGCCGCACGGAGCGGCGGGCTCCCGCCGAGCTGCTGTTCCCCGGGGCCGGTCGCGCCCTGGGGCGCGGGGCGCTGATCGGGTCCGCCCTGTTCGCCGGCGTCGTCGCGGTGATGGCCGTCCTCGGGGACTACCGGGTCGACGGGTGGGGTTCCGCGTCGGGGGCCGTGGCCCTGCTCGGGTTCAGCGCCGCGGCCGCGGTCACGGAGGAGGTGCTGTTCCGCGGCGTGCTGTTCCGCGTGGTCGAGGTCTGGCTGGGCAGCTGGCCCGCGCTCGTCCTGACGGCGGCCCTGTTCGGCGCCTCGCACCTGTTCAACCCGCACGCCAGCCTGTGGGGCGCCGTGGCCATCACCGTCGAAGCCGGGGCGATGCTCGCCGCCGCCTACGTGGCGACGCGCACCCTGTGGCTGCCGATCGGCGTGCACTTCGCCTGGAACTTCGCCGAGGGCGGCGTCTTCGGCACGAGCGTGTCCGGCACCGACCAGCCCCAGGGCCTGCTCCACAGCACCCTGTCCGGCCCGACCTGGGTCACCGGCGGCGAGTTCGGTCCGGAGGCCGGCGTGTTCTCGGTGCTGCTGTGCAGCACCGCCACCGTCGGGTTCCTCCTCCTCGCCCGCCACCGCGGGAACCTGCGCCCCGCGGGTTTCGACCGCGGCAGGCGGACCCCCGCTCCCCGCGAGGAGCCGAGGCCCGTCAGGTGAGCGAGAAGCTGCTCCTGGAGCGCTGGCGCAGGCTCGACGTCGCGGTGCGCGACCTCCCGCTGGCCCTGGTGCTCGTGGTCGGGTCGCTGCTGCCCTCGTCGCAGGGCCACGGCACCCAGGTCGGGGACCTGCCGGCCCGCCCGTTCGACGCGCTGGCCGTCGTGGTCGTGCTCTTGCAGTCGCTCCCCCTGCTGGGGCGGCGCAGGTGGCCGCTCGCGTGCCTGTCGGTGGTGTCGCTCGGCTTCTGCGTGGACCAGCTCCGCGCCTACCACTCCCTCGCCGGGACCGCGGTGGCGGTCGCGCTGTTCTCGGCCGGGGCGCACCAGGAGCGGTACCGCCGCACCGGGGCGGTGCTGCTGTCATCGGCGTACGTCCTGCTGGCCGTCCGGCTCGACCGGCTGGGGGGCGGCGAGCAGGTCGTCGGGTTCGTGCAGTTCTACCTGCTGCTGGCCCTCGCCTGGGGCACCGGTGCGTGGTGGCGCGCCACGCGCGCCACGGAGGCCAGGAGGCAGCGCGCCGAGGCCGCGGTCGCCCTGGCCGCCGAGCGCGCGCGCATCGCCGGGGAGCTGCACGACGTCGTCACCCACCACGTGACCGCGATGGTGGTGCAGACCGAGGCGGCGCACTACCTGACGGCCGCGCCCGACAAGCTCGAGGCGACCCTGACCGAGGTCGCCGACACGGGCCGGCGGGCCATCTCCGACCTGCGCCACCTGCTGGACCTGCTCGACCCCGAGCACGGGAGCGCGGGGCCCGTGCGCCCCGGCGAGGTGGAGGTCCTCGTCGAGCAGGCGCGCCGGGCGGGCCAGCCCGTGGAGTTCGCGCAGGAGGGGACGGCCGCGGTGACCAGCGGCAGCGCGGAGTTCCTGACGTACCGCGTCGTGCAGGAGGCGCTGACCAACGCCCTCAAGCACGCGCGCGGCAGCGCCACGGCCGTCCGCGTCCACCACCGGCCGCAGGACGTCACCGTGGAGGTGAGGACCGGCGCCGGCGCGTCGGCGGGCGCGGCGGTGGGCGCGGCGGTGGGCGGCAGCGGACGCGGGCTGGCCGGCCTGCGCGAGCGGGTCGCCGTCCTCGGCGGCGAGTTCAGCGCAGGCCGGTGGCCGGACGGCGACTTCGTCGTGCACGCCCGCATCCCCGCCGGGGGGCCCTCGTGAGCGCTCCGGCCGAGGCGCCGATCAGGGTCCTCGTGTGCGACGACCAGGCCATGATCCGCGCCGGCTTCGCCACCATCATCGACGCGCAGGCCGACTTCGAGGTCGTCGGCGAGTGCGGCGACGGGCGCGCCGCCGTCGAGCTCGCCGGCGCGCTGCGCCCCGACGTGGTGGTGATGGACGTGCGCATGCCCGTCCTCGACGGCATCGGCGCGACCCGCCTGCTGGCCGGCCCGGGCGTCGAACCGCCGACGAAGGTCCTCGTCGTGACGACCTTCAACCTCGACGAGCACGTCTACGAAGCCCTCCGCGCCGGCGCGAGCGGCTTCCTGCTCAAGGACGCGCGACCCGCGCAGCTCCTGCACGGCATCCGGACCGTGGCCGCCGGGACCTCCCTGCTCGCACCGGAGGTCACCCGGCAGCTCGTCGGCCGCCACGCCTCGCGGATCCGCCCGGCGCAGGTGGCGCAGGAGGACTCCGTCCTCACCCCGCGCGAGCTGCAGGTCCTGCGGCTGATCGCCGACGGGCTCTCCAACGGCGAGATCGCCGCGGCTCTCGTCCTCAGCCCGGAGACCGTGAAGACGTACGTGTCGCGGCTGCTCACCAAGCTCGACCTGCGCGACCGCGTCCAGGCCGTCGTCTACGCCTACCGGCACGGGCTGGTGACCTAGCCGCACCGGGCGGGGACGGCGGTGGCACGCGGATCGGCCGGTGCGCGATGATCGAGCGGTGAGCGAGGTGCAGGCAGGGCGAGTCAGCGCCGTCAGCCGAGACGGCGCGCACCGCTTCAGCAAGGACGTCACCGACGTCGTCACGTTGCTGGCCGGTCTCGGCGTCGAGGGCGACGCCCACGCCGGCAGCACGGTCCAGCACCGCTCCCGCGTGGCCGCCGACCCGACGCAGCCGAACCTGCGCCAGGTGCACCTGATCCACGGCGAGCTGCACGAGGAGCTCCGGCGGCAGGGCTTCGAGGTCGGCCCCGGCCAGCTGGGCGAGAACATCACCACCGAAGGCCTGGACCTGCTCGGGCTGCCCCGCGGGACGCGGCTGCACCTGGGTGAGCACGCCGTGCTCGAGGTCACCGGGCTGCGCAACCCGTGCGCGCAGATCAACGCCTTCCAGCCGGGCCTGCTGAAGGCGCTCACCCCGCGCGACGCCGAGGGCGGCGTGGTGCGCAAGGCCGGCGTCATGAGCATCGTCGTCAGGAGCGGTCCGGTGCGGGCCGGGGACCGCATCGGTGTCGAGGTGCCGGCGCAGCCCTGGGAGGCCCTGCAGCGCGTCTGAGCTCCACCATCGCACCGGTGGGTGGTCTTGCCGCAAGAGGGGGCGCCCGTCGCACACTGCTCAGCCCGCCTCCCCGGAGGCACCGGCCGGACGAGTGGAGCAGCAGTGGTGGGCGACGTGGACGGTGCGGACGTGGACGGTGCGGACGTGGACGGTGCGGACGACGCGGGTCCCGCGGGAGCGGCGCCGGACGGTCGGCAGCGCCCCGGCGGGCCGTTCTTCCACGGCACGCGCGCGGTGCTGCGGGCCGGCGAGGAGCTGGTGCCCGGGCGTCGCTCGAACTTCCACCCCGAGCGCGTGATGAACCACGTCTACTTCACCGCGCTGCTGGAGACCGCGGTGTGGGGGGCCGAGCTCGCGGTGGCGCTGGCCGGCCCCGAGGACGACGGCCACGGCGCTGCGGCCGGCGGGCACCAGCGCGGTCACGTGTACCGGGTGCAGCCCACCGGGCCCTTCACGGACGACCCGAACGTCACCGACAAGAAGTTCCCGGGCAACCCCACGGCGTCCTACCGCTCCCGGCACCCGCTGCGCGTCGTGGCCGAGGTCCACGACTGGCCGGGTCACGACCCCGAGGTCCTCGGCGCCGTGCTCGACGGGCTCCGCCGCCTGCGGGAGCAGGGCCGGGACGTCATCGAGGACTGAGAGGCCGTCGAGGACCGGGAGGGCCGCGTCGTGCGCGCAGCCCCGGCACGACCGGGCCCCGGCGCCCCCTACCGATGAGGACGTCGATCCGGCAGAGTCTGAGCCCACGACAGCACGACAGCACAGCGCTCGCGACGCCCGCAGGCGAGCAGACCTCCCAGGGAGCGGACATGACGACCATCAAGGTGCACGAGTTCACCACCCTCGACGGGGTCGTCGACACCCCGATGTGGACGGTCGAGCACGGCTTCCCCGACGACCTGGCCGCCTCCATCGGCCGGCTCACCTCCTCCAGCACCGCGATCCTGCTCGGGCGCACCACCTACCAGATGTTCGCCCCCGCCTGGTCGGCCCGCACCGCCGAGGAGGACCCCGGAGCGCCGTTCTTCAACGACACCCGCAAGTACGTCGTGTCCTCCACCCTGTCGCAGCAGGAGGCGGACTGGAACAACAGCGTGGTCCTCGGCGGCTACGACACCGAGCGCATCCGCCGGCTCAAGGACGAGGTCGACGGCGACGTCTACGTCAGCGGCAGCGCCACCCTGGTGCGCGCGCTGCTGGCCGACGGCCTCGTCGACGAGCTGCACCTGTACGTCTACCCGGTGGCCGTCGGGAAGGGGATCCGGCTGTTCGAGGACGGCGGGCAGGAGCTGTCCCTGACCTCGCTGGCGTGCGAGCGGCTCAGCAACGGCGTCGCGCACCTGACCTACGGGCCCGCCGAGCGCTCCTGAGGACCCTCCCGGCCGGCGCGCCGGGGAGGTCGCCGTCCCGACGACCTCCACGAGCACGAACCCGCGAACCCGAACCCACGAGCACCCGAGGAGAACCCCCGTGCCCGACACCGTCAAGGGACCGGCGTCCTACTTCCCCGCCATCGAGGCGAAGTACGGTCAACCCGTCGCGCACTGGCAGCAGCTGCTGCGCGAGCAGCGCACCCTGCACCCCGAGGCCCGGCACTCGGACCTGGTCGCCTGGCTCAAGAGCGAGCACGGCATGGGCCACGGCCACGCCACCGCCCTCGTGGCCGCCACGCCCGCCGCCTGAGCCCGGTGCCGTCGATCCGCGCTGCTCGGGGGCACGACCTCCGGTCGCCTTCTCAGGTCGGGGGATCCGGCTGGCGCGCCAGGTGGGCCTGCAGCGCGGCGGCCTCCCGCGCACCGACGACCGGATCGAAGTCGAGGTCCTCGCTCGGGTGGACGGCGGTGCCCGAGCCGGGAACGGTGACGAACCAGGCACCCTCGTGGCCGAACCAGTGCACCTGCCCCAGCGCGCCGAGCAGTTCCCGCTCGCCGGGGTCCAGCGGGTCCTGCACCGAGGTGATGCGCACCCGCTGCCCGTCGCGCCCGTACGGCGGCCGCGGCACCGTCAGGTGCACGCGCCCACCCGGGAACTCGGTGGCCGGCGCAGGTGTCCACCGCGTCCGGTCACGGCGCACCGCGGCGCCTCCGGTCGAGGGCTGCACGCCCGGGCGCCGCTGCACCCCGGGTCGCACCCGGGTCGCCGGTGCGACCGGGGGCCCCGACGGGGAGGGGTCCTTGCTCCTCACCTCGATGCGTCCCACCACCAGGACCTCTCGAGAGGACGTTCGATGACGCAGGTCGTCTCCTTCGGTGCCCACATCGCCGACGCCCTGGGCTGGCCGTTCACGGCCGTTCCCCCCGGGCAGCAGCTGGCCCTCCTCGAGCGCATCGAGTTCACCGTCGCCGGCACCGCAGCCGCCCCGGCGGTGAATCTGGCCAAGCTGGGCGTGGACGTCAGCGCGGTCGGGTGCATCGGCGCCGACGCCATCGGCGGGTTCCTGCGCACCACCATGGACGCCCACGGCGTGCACACCGAGCACCTGAGGGTGCAGCGAGCGCTGCAGACCTCCGCCAGCCTGCTGCCCATCCGCCGGGACGGCTCCCGCCCGGCCCTGCACGTCATCGGCGCCAACGCCGCGCTCAGCGAGGACGACGTCCCCTGGGACCTCGTGGCCGGCGCCGACGTCTTCCACCTGGGCGGCGCCTTCGTACTGCCCGGCCTGGACGGCGCTCCGATGGCCCGCGTGCTGCAGCACGCCAAGGAGCTGGGCGTGACCACGACCGTCGACTTCCTCATGAGCCCACGCCCGGACGCCCAGCAGCTCATCGCCCCGTCGCTGCCCCACGTCGACTACCTGCTGCCCAACATCGAGGAAGCCGGCTGGCTGGTCGGCTCCGAGGACCGCGGGACCATCCTGCGCTGGCTGCACGACCACGGGGTGGGCTGCACGGTCCTCACCCTGGGCGGCGACGGCGTCAGCGTGGCCCGCGACGCCGGCAGCGAACAGGTCCTGCCCGCCTTCGCCGTCGACGTGGTGGACACCACCGGTTGCGGCGATGCCTTCACCGCCGGTTTCATCTCCGGACTGCTGGAGGGCATGGACGAGCTGGCCGCCGCCGAGCGGGGGCTGGCCTGCGGCAGCCTCACCGCCACCGGTCTCGGCTCGAACGCGGGGATCGTGGACCTGGCGCAGGTGGAGGGCTTCCGCAGCAGCGCTGCGCGCGCCACCCGCCCGGAGCGCACCGACTGAGCCCCCCTGGGGCGACGCCTCTCGCGGGGCAGTGAGGAGGACCGAGGATGCGAGCGGTGCTGCTGGCCGACACGCGTGCGGCCGTGGTGGAGCACGCACGACGGATGGTGGCCGACGGACTGGTGGTCGGCACCTCCGGCAACGTCTCCTGCCGCGACGGCGACCTCGTCGCCGTCACACCCAGCGGCACCGACTACGCCGCGATGCGCCCCGCCGACGTCGTCGTCGTCGACCTGGAGGGCCGCGTCGTCGACGGCGGCCTGCGCCCCACCGTCGAACTGCCCCTGCACCTGGCCGCCTACCGGCACCACCAGGCAGGCGCCGTCGTGCACACCCACTCCGCCGCGGCCACCGCGCTGTCGCTGCTGCGCGACGACGTGCCGGCCGTGCACTACCAGATCGCCATGTTCGGCGGCTCCGTCGCGGTGGCCCCCTACGCCACCTACGGCTCCGAGGAACTGCGCGACCACGTCTCGGCCGCGCTCACCGGCCGCACCGCGGTCCTCATGAAGCACCACGGCACCCTCACCACCGGCGACGGGCTGGCGAGCGCCTACGACCGCGCCCGCCAGCTGGAGTGGCTGTGCGACGTCTGGCTGCGCGCACGCGCCGTCGGGGAACCGGCGCTGCTGGAGGCCGAGGAGATCGAGCGGGTCACCCGCCGCTTCGCCGGCTACGGCCAGCAGCCCGGGACCTGATCGACGAGGGCGCTCGCACCCGCCTCCTGCCGACGGCCCACCGGTTCCGTCACCGCGCTGCGCCGGCGCCTGGAGCGGACCTGCGGGAAGAGCTGCGCCGCAGCGCGGGACCGGGCGCTCAGCGCCGGCCGGAGACGATCCTCACCAGGGCCTGCGGCTGAGCCGGGTGCGGGAAGTGCCGCTGCCGGCCAGCACCGTCGTCCCCGCCTCCGGCAGGTGGGTGCGCAACCAGGTCCGGTAGGCGGGCTCCGGCGGCGCGCGGCTGACGTGGTGCTAGGACGTCCCCGACTCGCGCAGCGCGTTCCCGGCCGTGGCACCCGCGAGGTGCCGCGGCCGGGAGCGGGGTCGATGCCGGTGTGCGCGAGCAGCGCACCGGCCGCCGCAGTGCCGCAGCGGCGCTGGGCAGGCGGCAGCCGCTCCCCGCCGGCGGGCAGCTCGATCCCGCGGTCGGCGGGCACGGGGCGCCGGGCGTGCGCGGGTGGTTCGAGACGGTTCCCCGCTCAGGGGTCCGTGAGCGGAGTCGCGCACGCCGCGGTGGCGTGCACCGGTCCCGGGTGAGGTGGCCGGCGCTCAGCCCCGTGGTTCGCGGGGCGCTGCGGGAGCCGGGTCGAGCTCACCGGCGGGTTCGGCGGCGGCTCCGGCGGTGGGGGGTTCGGAGACCACGGGGAGGCTGTGCCAGGTGTCGTAGGCGACCTTCGCGGCGCCCTCCGCGTCGCCGGCGGCGCAGAGCCGGATCAGCTCCTCGTGCTGGGCCACGGACGTCGCACCTCGCAGGGACCCGAACCGCAGGCGCTCCGCCCGGCGCACGCTCGGCGTGAACTGCTCCAGGACGGTGGCCAGCGCGCGGTTGCCGGAGACGGTCACGAGGACGCCGTGCAGCTCGTCGTCGGCGCGCAGCGCCGCTTCGGCGTCACCCGCGTCGAGGGCGGCGGCGAAGCGGCGGTTGGCCTCGCGCATGGCCGCCACGTCGGCCCCGGTGAGCTTGGCGGCGCCCTCGCGCACCGCGAGCTCGTGCATCACCGCCACGACGTCCCGGGCGTCCCGGACGTCCCCGGCGTCCAGCTCGCTCACCACCGTCGAGCGGCCCGGCTGGGCCAGGACGAGCCCGCTGTGCGCCAGCCGCAGGAGCGCTTCGCGCACGGGGGTCCGGCTGACGCCGAGCCAGGCGGCGAGCTCGAGGTCCTTCAGCTGCTCCCCGGGCGCGAACGTGCCGTCCACGATGGCGTCGCGCAGACGGCGGTACACGTCGTCGCGCAGCAGACCGCGGTCGAGGCTCGCATCCCCCGGAGGTATCGGCATGCAATATACGTTAGCCCGTGCCACGTGCCGAAAAGCGCACCGGCATCGCCGATCCGCCTAGCGCCCAGCCGCAGGAGCTCGTCTGAACTGCACGACACCCCTTGACAGGTCCGGTGGTCGTCACCAATATATCGCATGCCAGATTCAAAAGGCGCGAACGGTGCAGCGCAGACCAGGTTCCACTCGCCGCGCCGCCCACCCACCGCCGCGCCTCGGCTGAGCCGTCGAAGCGGGCGCTCGCGCCGCCCACGACCGGAGAGGAACCTCCCATGTCCAGCACCACCGCAACGACTCCCCCGAGCCCCGCGAAGCCCACGGTCGTGCTCGTCCACGGGGCCTTCGCCGACTCCTCCAGCTGGAACGGCGTCATCGCCGAGCTGCGGCGCGAGGGGCACCACGTGATCGCGGCAGCCAACCCGCTGCGCGGCCTGCACACCGACGCCGAGCACCTGCGCAGCCTCCTGGACGGCGTGGACGGCCCGATCGTGCTCGCCGGCCACTCCTACGGCGGGACCGTGATGAGCGAGGCCGCCGACGGCCACCCCGCGTCACGGCGCTGGTGTACGTCGCCAGCTTCCAGCTCGAGGCGGGCGAGAGCACCGGCGAGCTCGCCGCGAAGTTCCCGAGGGCTCGGCTCGGGGCGGCCCTGGACCCCGTGCCGGTCGCCACCGACGGCGGGAGCGCCACGGACCTGTACATCCGCCAGGACGAGTTCCACGGGGTCTTCGCCGCCGACGTCCCCCGGGACGTCGCCGAGCTGATGGCCGTCACGCAGCGGCCGATCACCTCCGAAGCGCTGGAGGACAAGGCCACGCGGGCGGCGTGGAAGAGCATCCCCTCGTGGACGATGGTCACCCTACAGGACCTCGCGATCCCCGCCGACTCCATGCGCTTCATGGCCGAGCGCGCGCAGTCGCACACCGTCGAGATCGACGCCTCCCACGCCGTCACCGTCTCCCAGCCGCACGCCGTCGCCGAGCTGATCGGCCAGGCCGTCCGCGCCAACGCCTCCTGAGCCGGCGCCCCGCACGGGGTGCCCGGCCGACGGCAGCGGCAGCTCAGCCGTGCCGCACCCGGTAGGTGGCCACCACCGTCCCCTTCGAGCTGGTCGTGCTGGACTCCACCTCCAGCTCCAGCGCGGTGCCCTCGAACAGCCGGGTGCCGCGCCCCAGCACCACCGGCACCGTGGTCAAGACGAAGCGGTCCACCAGGCCCGCAGCGGTCAACGCGCGCACCAGCGACACGCTGCCCAGCACCACCAGCTCCCCCTCCCCCCGCTGCTTCAGCGCCGCCACGCTCTGCACGGCCTCACCGGCCAGCAGCTCGGAGTTCGGCCACGGCAGCACCTCACCGGCCGCGCCGGTGAGGGAGGCGACGAACTTGGGCGTCGCGCGCAGGACCTCCGTGAACGGGTTCGGCTCGGTGGTGCTCAGCCAGTGCCCCACGAGGTCGTGGTAGGTGCGCCGCCCGAAGAGCATCGCCGCCGTCCGCCCCTGCCCGCCCATCGCCGCCTGCACCGCTTCGGGGTCGTCGGCCAGCAGCCGGCTGGCCCAACCGCCCAGCTCGAAACCGCCGCGGGTGTCCTCGTCGACCCTGCCCGGTGACTGCGCCACCCCGTCCAGCGACACGTTCTCCACCACGACCAGCTCGTGCACGTCGTCCTCCTCGGACCGTCGACCCTGACCACTCCCCACCAGCAGCACGACCGGTGGTACCGCTCACCGCCACCGCTCGCGGCGCCGGCACGGCCGAACGACAGCCGCCGAGGAGTCGACCCCCGCCACCGGCAGGACTCATCGCGAGCGCCGCCACCGGTGCCCGCCCGTGCACGTCGGGGCGCGTCGGTGCACCACCACGTCCGCACGGTCCGTGCGCACTCCCCGCCCGCTCAGGCCGGCGCGGAACCCGGGGCGGAACCCGGGGCCTGCTCGGTGAAGCGTTCCCAGGCGGCCCGCTGCTGCGGCGGCGGCGCGTCCTCGTGCTCGGGGCAGGCCAGGCGCAGGTGCCGGTCGCCGAAGGGCGCGTCGACGTAGGCGCAGTGGTGCGGCAGCGAGGCGTCGGGGTGGGCGAACGGACGGAAGTGGCTGCAGGTGACGCACATGCGCTGCGGAGCCACGTCGCCCTCCACCTGCAGGGTCCGGATGACCTTGACCAGCGAGCGCAGCAGGTCCTCCTGCTCCCGCTCGTCGAGGACGCCGACGGCGCGGGCGAGGAAGTCCGGCCACCGGGCCGAGCGCTCCAGCAGCTCGGCACCCGCGGGGCTGAGGCGCAACCGGATCGAGCGCTTGTCCACTCCCGCCTCACGCACGACCAGGCCCTTGGCGATCAGCGCGTTCACCCGCACGCTCATGGTGGGTGCCGACACGCCCAGCTGCGCGGCCAGCTCGGCCAGCCGCATGCCCTCGCCGCCTTCGCGCAGGGCGGTGAGGGCCTGCGCCTGCGTGGGGGTGACGCCCTCGGGTTCGGCCCCCCGCCAGGCCTGCGTGCGCAGCACCAGGGCGATCCTGCTCAAGCCGCTGGTGATGCGCCGGGAGACCGGCTCGCTGAGCGCATCGAAGATCGCCGGTCTGTTCACTTCGGGATCCTAACACTCTTGACACGGCGTCGACCCGGACAGATAGTAGTCCTAACGGTTGCTCGTCGACCGGTCCCGAGACGAACAGGAGCGACCCCATGTCGCGCGTGCCCTCCATCACCACCCGCACCGCCACCGGTGAGACCAAGGAACTGCTCACCGACATCACCGCCACCTTCGGCGTCACCCCGGCGATGTTCCGCGCCGTGGCCAACTCCCCCGCCGCGCTGAAGATGATGTGGGGCGCCTTCGGCGCCCTCGGGTCCGGCAGGCTGCCGGCCAAGCTCGGCGAGCAGATCGCCGTCCTGGTCGCCGAGCGCAACAGCTGCGAGTACTGCCTGGCCGCGCACACCGCGCTGGGACGCAAGGCCGGCGCCAGCGGTGCCGAGATGAGCCAGGCGCAGGCCGGGCGCTCGGAGGACCCGCGCACCGCCGCCGCGCTCACCTTCGCGCACGCGCTCGTCGAGCAGCGCGCGCAGGTCGGCGAGGAGGACGTCGCGGCGCTGCGCGCGGTCGGTTTCGACGACGAGGAGATCGTCGAGCTGATCGCCCACGTCGCGCTGAACCTGTTCACCAACTACGTCAACGTCGCCCTGGCGGTGCCGCTGGACTTCCCCGGGGTCCGCCTGCTCACCGCCGGCTGAGCGCGACCGGCCCGAACCCACCACCGACGAGCAGGAGAGAACCCGTGAACCCGGCACCGACGGCCGAGTGGCCACCGGCTCCCCGCTGGAGCACCTCGTACTGGCTGAACACCGACCACGCCCTCGACCTGCCCGACCTCACCGGCCGGGTGGTCCTGGTCGCCGCCTTCCAGATGCTGTGCCCGGCGTGCGTGGAGCGGACCATCCCCCAGCTGGAGCTGGCGCGCTCGGTCTTCCCCGCGCAGGACGTCGCCGTCATCGGCCTGCACACCGTCTTCGAGCACCACCGCGCCATGGGCGCGGAGTCGTTGACGGCCTTCGTGCACGAGTACGGCATCACCTTCCCCGTCGGCGTCGACGCACCCGGCGTCGACGCCGAGGGGGCAGGGGACCCCGTCCCGCTGACGATGCGGCGCTACGGCATGCGCGGCACCCCCACGCTCCTGCTCATCGACCGCGCCGGACGGCTGCGGCGCCACGTCTTCGGCCACCTGCCGGACCTGCGACTGGGAGCGGAGGTCGCGGCGCTGGTCGGCGAGGCGAGGACCGCGAACGGCGGCACCCCGGGGCCCGTCGCCGCGGCCGGCGCCGCCACCGCGACCGGCGTCGGTTCCGGCGGGCAGCGCTGCACCACCGAGGCCTGCGCGCTGTGAAGGCGCCGGCCCCGTCCGCCGGGCGCGCACCGCGCTCACCCCGCGCCGAGGACGCGCTCGGCGATGCGCGGCAACGCCTCCGTCAGCACCGCCGGTCGAGGCGGTCTGCTGACCATCCACACCCCCACCTGCCAGGGGACCGGCGAGGGGAGCAGCCGGTCGCCGCGGGCCGCGTACCAGCGGGCGGCGAACCGCGGCACCACCGCCGGGCAGCGCAGGTGGCGCGCCAACCGCAGGCTCGTCTCGATCGTGGCACCCGGCCGCGGCAGCGCCCCGAGGGCGGACAGCCGACGGTGCAGCACCTGACCGGCCAGGTCGATCGTGCTGTGCAGCACGGTGCGACCGGCGAGGGGCCGCGCCCCCTCGGCCAGGTCGGCAGCGCCCCCGGGCAGGACGAGCACCAGCGGGGACTCCCCCAACCGGGTGCGCTGCAACCCGCGGGGCAGCACGCTCTGCTCGGCGATGGTGACGAACGCCGCGTCCAGCACGCCCTCGTGCACCCGCTGCACCAGGACGGGGCCGTGGTCGACCTCCGGGCGCAGGAGCGCTCCCTCACCCGCACCAGCCGCCCCACCGGCCGGGGCGCCGGCAGCCGGATCCGCTCCGCCACCGGGTGCGCCGGCGACCCGGGACACCGGAGGTCCCTGCCGGCCACCCAGTTCGATCTCGACGGCGGTGAAGACCATCGGGCTCAACGCCTGGATGCTGCCCACGGCCAGGCTGGGCGCCTCCAGCGCGGCCAGGACCTCCTCCGGCAGCACGTCCAGCTCCGCCAGCAACCGGGCGGCCCGGCGGGCCAGCGCCCGTCCGGCCGCGCTCGCCCGCGCACCCGTGGTGTCGCGCTCGAACAGCGTCGTGCCCAGCCGGCGCTCCAGCGCCAGCAGGCGCCGGCTGGCCGAGGGCTGCGTCATGAGCAGCTCCCTGGCCGCCGCACCCACCGAACCGTGCCGGGCGGTCGCCTCCACCAGCTGCAGGTCATCCACGCTGAGGCGGGAGCTCATGCCCGCAGCGTATGAGCTCGACGAGGGTGCCGGCGCCTACCGGGTGGCGAGGGCGCTCAGGAGGATCGCCGGGTGCGCCGACCACTGCTCGTGCTGACCGCGGTCACCTTCGTCACCTGGACCGGAACCCGCGTCAACGCCATCGCCCTGCCCCTGGTGGCGCTGACCGAGACCGGGCAGGCCTGGGCCACCGGGCTCGTCGGCGGAGCGGCCGGCCTGCCGCTGCTGACGGTGTCCTGGTGGGGCCGGGGACTGCGCGACCGCCTGCTCGACGGGCGCGCGCTGGCGGTGCTGATGGTGGTGCAGGCCGCCGGTCTGGCGGTCGTGCCGGTGGCCGCCGCGAGCGGTCGGCTGGGCGCGCTCGCGCTGTGCGCCTCCGGTCTGGTCACCGGAGCGGCCGGAGCGCTGCTGGGACCGGCGCAACGGGGCCTGGTCGCCGACCTCGCCGACCTCGCCGACCGCGCCGACCGGGCGGGCGCGGGCACCGCCGACGGCGCCGGCCGGCGCGGGGGCGGCGGGCGCGCATCGGCACCGCGCTGGCTGGCCTGGCAGGACCTGGCCCACCGCGTCTCGATGGTGTTCGCACCACCGGCGGGTGCGTGGCTGCTGCTGACGTGGGGAGCCGAGCCGCTGCTGTGGTGCGAGAGCGCCGTCGTCCTGCTCGGAGCCCTCGCGCTCCTCACCGTCCCCGCGAGCGGCGCACCGGAACCCGCGTCGACGGAACCCGCGTCGACGGAACCCGCGTCGCCGGGACCCGCGTCGCCGGGACCCGCGGCGGGTTCCACGGCCGCCGTGCTGCGCGAGCACCCGGAACTGGCCGCCGGCATGCTCATGGCCGCGGTCGGGGGGCTCTGCTGGTTCGCCTTCACCCTGGGCCTCAGCGTCCTGGGCGTCGAGACCGGCAGGCCCGGTGCGCTGGTCGCGGCGGGCCTGAGCGGGTACGGCGCCGCCTCGGTGGCCGCCTCGCTGCTCACCCCGCTGCTCGTCGACCGGCTGCCGCGCCTGGGCACCATGGCCGCGTCGTGGGCGCTGCTGGGGCTGGCCTTCGCCGCGCTGCCGCTGGCGGCACCCGACCTGCTGCCGATCGCCCTGGTGGCGGCCGTCGGCGGGGCGGCGATGCCGTGGAGCATCGCCGCGCTCAACGCCCTGATCAGCGAGCAGACCCGCGGCGCGCAGCGGCGGGCCGTCTTCACGGCCGAGACCGTCCTGCACTCCGGCGGCGTCTCCGTGGGCCTGCTCGTCGGCGGCTCGATCATCGGCTGGGCCGGAGCCACGCCGGTCCTGCTCGCGGCCGGCGCCGCCCAGCTGCTCACCGCCGCCGCCGGGCTCCTCCTCGGACGGCGGCGCTCTGCCCACCACGAGCCGTGCACCCGCCCGTCGGC
>NZ_JAAALL010000650.1 GCF_009906315.1 Kineococcus vitellinus
GGCCTCGACCGCGTCGCCACCTGCGGCAGCTGGGCCGGTCGTTGGGCCGGTTGCGGGGCCGGCCGCCGAGCCGGCTGCGGAGCGGGGTGCGTGCGGGGCGTCGAGACGGGCAGGGAGAAGAGCTCGTCCTGGTCCTCGTGCCTGACCTGACCCACCGCTCGCCGCACCTCCGCCCCGACGCCCCGGACCGGCCGCAGCACCCCGTGCCGCCGGAGCCTCTCCTGCAGGCGGAGCGCCCCGTCCAACCCGAGCGCCCCCTCGCGGCGGAGCGCCCCGTGCCGGCGGCCGCCCCGGCGGTGGGCGAGCGCTCCACCGGCCGCGAGGAGCTGCAGGCCGCGCTGGCCGCCCTCGACGCCACCGCCGTCAAGCCCCGGGACGCCTCCTTCGTCGCCGCCGCGCTCGCCGCCGGGGCGCACGAGTGGACGGCGCCGGTGGCCCGGCGCTGCTGGGGGTTGCTGACCGGTCCGTACCGCGCCGAGCTGCAGGCCGCGGGCCGGGACCCGGACC
>NZ_JAAALL010000651.1 GCF_009906315.1 Kineococcus vitellinus
GCCCGCCCCTCCTGCGCTCCCGGCCCGTCCTGCTCCTGCTGCACCCGCTGCTCCCCGCGCTCCCGCGGTGGCGCCGTCACCCCTGCTGGTGACCGGGCGCCGCCCCGCCGTCGGGCAGACTACGGGCGGTGTCCGAGCAGCTCTCCCCCCGCGGTCCCGACCAGCCCGGGCGACCGGCCCCGGCGCGCCAGCGGCTGCTCGTGGGCCTCGTGGTGGTGCTCGTCGTCGTGGTCGCGGCGTGGGTCTACCTGGCGGGCTCGCGCGGGGTCGAGGCGGCGCCGCGCGGCGGGGACCCGGCGTGCGCGCGGCTGCTGCGGGCGCTGCCCGAGCAGCTGGGCGGCCACGCCCGCAGCCCGCAGGGGGCGGCCGGCGTGGCCGTCTGGGGCGAGGAGCGCGTCGTGCTGCGCTGCGGGTCGACCGTCCTGGGGCCGACGACGAAGCCGTGCATCCCCGTCGGGCCGGCCGGGGGGCCCGGCGTGGACTGGGTCGAGGACGCGCGCGG
>NZ_JAAALL010000652.1 GCF_009906315.1 Kineococcus vitellinus
CGGGGTGGTCGTGGGCGTCGCGGTCGGCTGGGTGGTGGGCGTCGCGGTCGGCTCGGTGGCGGGCGTCGTGACGGGGGTGGTCAGCTTCGCGTCGCCCCAGTCGCCGTGGTCGCCGGAGGTGCCGTCCCCGCCGTCGGTGACGACGAGGCGGATCTCGGTGGCGCCGGAGACGTCGACGGACAGCCTGCGCGCGGTCGAGCCGGCCCGGACGAGACCCGTCTCGGCGAGCTTGGTCTCCCCGTTCCAGACCTGGAAGACGGCGCTGCCACGGGGCAGCACCTCGTCGTCGATGCCGACCTCGGCGCTGAAGGTGCTCGCACCGCCGGTGGGGACGACGATCTCGGAGGCCGCGTGGACGCCGAAGCCCTTGGCGAACGCCTGGCCGGCCACGGTGAGGGTGGCGCCGTCGGTGCCGCTCAGTTCGCCGTTGCTGCGGTCGGCCTCGGCCGGGCCCCAGCCGTTGCGGACCACGCGGTAGGCGGTGTCGGAGGCGTAGG
>NZ_JAAALL010000653.1 GCF_009906315.1 Kineococcus vitellinus
CCCTCCCCCCGACCGTGATCTTCCACGGTGCACCGTGGAAGATCACGGTCGGGGGGAGGCGCCGGGGCGCCGGGGCGCCGGGGCTGTGGCAGCGTGGCGGCGTGCCCAACCGCCTGGCCGGCTCGCGGAGCCCGTACCTGCTGCAGCACGCCGACAACCCCGTCGACTGGCGGGAGTGGGGCCCGGAGGCCTTCGCCGAGGCCGCCGAGCGCGACGTCCCGGTCCTGGTCTCCACGGGGTACGCGGCCTGCCACTGGTGCCACGTCATGGCCCACGAGTCGTTCGAGGACCCCGGGACCGCCGCCCTGATGAACGCGGGCTTCGTCTGCGTCAAGGTCGACCGCGAGGAGCGGCCCGACGTCGACGCCGTGCACATGGCCGCCACGACGGCGCTGACCGGCCAGGGCGGCTGGCCCATGACGACGTTCACCACCCCGGCGGGGGAGATCTTCTTCGCCGGCACCTACTTCCCGCCCACCCCGCACCCGCAGGTGC
>NZ_JAAALL010000654.1 GCF_009906315.1 Kineococcus vitellinus
CCTCCCCCGCCGTGCGCGTCCGCCTGCTCACCCACCGCGGGGACCGCCCGCGCTCCCCGCGCGGAGCGGAGCTGCCCGGCGCGGCCGTCTTGCCGCTGCCGCCGCGCGGGCGGGCCGCCGGCGAGCCGGCGCCCGAGGCGCTCCTCACCTCCTCGGTCACCACCCGCGCGTCCGGCGAGCACCTGCGGGTGCGGCTGCGCGGGGAGGTGGACCTGCTGCTGGGCGACGACCTGGCGCTCGTCGTGGACGAGGTGCTGCGGCACTGCCGGGCGCACCCGGGCGCCGGCGTGCACCTGGACGTGCGGGAGGTCACCGCGCTGGACGCGACCGCCGTGCGCTTCGTCGAGCGGGTGCGCCGCGACTGCGCCGACCTCGGCGGGAGCTGCACGACCTCGGCGGCGCGACCGGCCGTCGCCCGGGTGCTGCAGCTGGCCCGCCCCGTCGCCGACGGCCGGCTCCCCGCGTCCTGACGACGCCCCACGACCCCCGCACG
>NZ_JAAALL010000655.1 GCF_009906315.1 Kineococcus vitellinus
TCCCCGGGCACGTGCAGGTCGCCGAAGCTGAAGGCGTCGGCGTGCCCGTGGGCGCGCTGGCGCACCTCCGCCGACGTCCACACCCCGATGCCGGGCAGCGAGCGCAGCGCCGCGTCGGCCTGCTCCGGGCCCATGGCCAGGGTGCGCTCCAGCCCCTGCGCGCGGGGCGCGGCGAGGATCGTCACCTTGCGCCGGCGCAGCTCCACGCCCGCCTGCAGCCACTCCCAGGAGGGGATGAGCATCCACTGCTGCGGGGTGGGCGGCAGCCGCAGCCCGGCCGGGCCGGGGGCCGGCTCGCCGTGGCGGTGCACCAGCCGGCGCCAGGCGGCGAACGCCTCGACGGTGGCGACGACCTGCTCCAGCGCCGAGGCGGAGACCGCCTCGAAGACCGCGCGCGTGCGCGGCACCCGCCAGCCGCCGTGCCGGCGCCAGGCGTCCACGAGGGCGGGGTGCTCGGGGCGCGGGGCGAAGTCGGCGTGGGTGTCGTCGGC
>NZ_JAAALL010000656.1 GCF_009906315.1 Kineococcus vitellinus
ACGACGAGCGCCGCGCCCGACCCCGCGCCCAACCCCGCGCCGGATCCCGAGCCCGAGCCCGAGCCCGCGCCCGCCAGCTCGCTGCGCAGGGAGTCCGCGCCCGCCACCGCCGCGTCGGCCCACGCGTCCTGCGCGAGGCGGTCCTCGGTGTCGCGGCCCACCTGCTCCATGCCCGCCTCGTCGACGCGGAAGCCCTCGTCGACCGAGTAGGAGTAGGCGCGGTCCTGCACCGCCACGGCGAGCAGGACGTCGTCGACGCCGAGGTCGGAGGCGATGGCGGCGTCCTCGGCCCACCGCTGCGCGCCGGCGCCGTCGAAGGAGCCGACGTAGACGACCCACAGCTGCACCTGCGCGTCCTGCTGCAGGCGCTCCAGGGCCTGCTCGACGGCCCGCTCGTCGGCGGGGGAGAGCACGCCGGCGGTGTCGGTGACCTGCCCGGCCAGCCGGGAGGGCGGTTCGGCGGCGGCGGGTGCGGCACCCGCC
>NZ_JAAALL010000657.1 GCF_009906315.1 Kineococcus vitellinus
CGCGCGCCCACCCCCGCCACGCCTGCACGGGGCAGAGCGCCCCGAGCCCGACGAGCACGAGCGAGGCCGCCAGCCGCAGCTGCGGCTGCAGCGCCAGGTCCAGGCCCTCCAGCGCGACCCCGGCCGCGAGCAGCGCGAGCGAGGTGCGGACCCAGGCCAGGAAGGTGCGCTCGTTGGCCAGCGAGAAGCGCGGGTCCGGCTCCTCCCCCGCGCCGTAGACGCCCCGGGGGAAGCGCCGGTCCACCGGCGCTCCCCCCGGGTCCACCGAGGGGTCCGCCGAGGGGTCCACCGAGGGGTCGGCCGAGGGGTCGGCGGGACGCTCGCTCACCCCCCGATGGTCGCGCACCGCGACGCACCACCCGGACGGGTGCACTCGGAAGCACTACGCAGAGATTGCACTGGATCACGCGGCGTCAGCACAGTGGTGACGCAGCCCCGACGACCTGGAGAAGACCGTGACCCCCTCCACCACCGCCACCC
>NZ_JAAALL010000658.1 GCF_009906315.1 Kineococcus vitellinus
TTCCACCGCCCCACCCACGCCCCATCCACGTTCCGCCCAGGCTTCCCCTCACCACCGCACCCACCGCTGCTCCGTCCTTCCCCGCGGGCACGTTCCCCGGAGGACGTCCCCCTCGTGTTCGCACCACCGCGGTTCCCGCACCTGCACGTCGCCTCCGGGTACTCCCTGCGCCACGGCACCTCCACACCCGCAGACCTGGTCGCCCGGGCGGCCGCGCTGGGGATGGACACCCTGGCGCTCACCGACCGCGACGGCCTCTACGGGGCGGTGAAGTTCGTGCGCGCGTGCACGGCGGCCGGCATCGCCCCCGTCGTCGGCGTCGACCTGGCCACCGCGCCCAGCGGCCTCGCCGAGGGGTTGCCGGCCTGGGCGGACCCCTCGGCCGCCGCGCGCCGCACCGCGCCGCGGGCACCGGTGCGCGGTGGTGCGGCCGTGGACCCGCGGCTGCCCAGGGCCACCGTCCTCGCCCTGGGCG
>NZ_JAAALL010000659.1 GCF_009906315.1 Kineococcus vitellinus
GGTGTGCGGGCTCGGGACCGCGGCGGCTCCCGCGGCCGTGGACGCCGCAGGCGGCGCCGGGGGTGGGGTGGTGGCCACCAGGCCCGTCGTGCCGGGCGGGGTCGGCCTGCGGCGCGGGCGGGTGCTGGTGAGGGGGGCGGCGGCGTAGCCGGCGAGGGCGCCGAAGAGCAGCGCGAGGGGTGCGGCGGCGACGAGGAGGCCGACCCGCGGGGTGCGGGTGGCGTCGGTGGCCCAGCCGACGGCCCAGGGGATGACGGTCAGGGTGGCGTAGGAGGTGGCGGCGATGCCTGCTGCTCGGCGGGTGGTGAAGCGTGCGCTCACGGCTGGTGCCCCTTCCTGCGCCGATCTCGCGTGCTCGCCTGCGGGTCTGTCCTTGCTCATCTTGCCTCGGTGCGGCTGCTGGTGCGCGGGCTCCTCGAGACCGGGTGGCTCACGCTCGCAGGTGGGAGGTGCCCTGTCCATCGCCGGGGGG
>NZ_JAAALL010000065.1 GCF_009906315.1 Kineococcus vitellinus
GGCGAAGCGGACGACGTCCTCGGGGGCCAGCCGCGGCAGGCGGGGGCGGAAGGCGCCCTCGCCGGGGTAGCCGATGTTGACGACCAGGTGCGAGCGCCACGAGGTGCCGGCGAAGAACTCCGCGTCGACGCCGGCCTTGTCGAAGCCGCCCATCGGGCCGGCCGCCAGGCCCAGCGCGCGCACGGCGAGCACGAAGTAGCCGGCCTGCAGCGCGGCGCTGTAGCCGGCCATCTCGGCGCGCATCGCCGCGTCCTCCTCCAGCACCGGCTGCATGCCGGCCATGAAGGGGGCGACGGTGGGCAGCGTCTCGTGGAAGCGGTCGTCGAGGGCCAGGACGGCGGTGACGGGGGCGCCGGCCGCGCGGTCGCGGTTGGTGTCGGCCAGGTGCGGGATCAGCCGGGCCTTGGCCTCGGGGCTGCGCACGTAGAGCACGCGCATCGGCTGGGTGTTGGCGGCGGTGGGCGCCCAGCGGGTCAGCTCCCACACCTGCGCCAGCTGCTCGTCGGTGACGGGCGTGGCGGCGAAGGTGTTGGCGGTGCGGGCGGCGGTGAACAGGGCGGCGCGGGCCGCCTCGTCCAGACCGGTGGGGCGCTCGTCCAGGACGGTCATCTCGGCTCTCCTCTCGGTAGTGCAACGCGAGTCGCTTCGAAAAGAAGAGTAGCAGCGCCCGAAGTAGTCCCGCGTACACTGCGCGGGTGGACGAGCAGGCGCTGCGGCAGCGGGTCGAGCGGCCCGAGCACGACCCCAGGGCGTGCGACGGCGCGCTGACCCGGGCCTTCGGCTTCCTCGGCAAGCGCTGGAACGGGGTCCTGCTGGCCACCCTCACCAACGGTCCCGGCGGCTTCTCCGACCTGCGCCGCGCCGTCGCGGGCATCAGCGACTCCGTGCTCTCCGACCGGCTGACCGAGCTGAGCAGGGCCGGGCTGGTGAGCCGCACCGTCCACGAGGGACCGCCCGTGGCCGTCGTCTACGAGCTGACCGCCGCCGGGCGGGCGCTCTCGCCCGCGCTGACGGCCCTCACCGAGTGGGCGCGCGAGAACCTGCCCGAGGAGGCGTGCCTGCGCGGGGGAGGGGGCTCCAGCCCTCGGAGCCTCAGTCCTCGAAGGTGTTGAGCATGCTGTGCGCCGCGCGGTCGAGGTAGTCCCACAGGACGCCCTCCTGCGCCGGCACCAGCCCCAGCGCCGCCACGGCCCCGCGCATGTGCGTCAGCCACCGGTCGCGGGCGTCGGGGTTGACCTTGAACGGCGCGTGCCGCATCCGCAGCCGCGGGTGCCCGCGCTGCTCGGAGTACGTCGTCGGCCCGCCCCAGTACTGCTCCAGGAACAGCAGCAGCCGCTCCTTGGCGGGGCCCAGGTCGGCCTCGGGGTACATCGGGCGCAGCACCTCGTCGGCCGCGACGCCGTCGTAGAAGACGTCGACGAGGCGCACGAACGTCTCGTGCCCGCCCACCTCGTCGTAGAAGGAGCGGGTCCCGCCGTCCGGACCGGCGGGCTTGCGGCCGATGAGGTTCTGCGGGCGCACCAGGGGCTTCTCGGGGCTCACGCCACCAGTGTCGCCCCTGCCGGCCGGGCCTCCGCACGCGCCCGCGCCTCCGCCGCCCGCCGCACACCGCGCTGCATCCCGCCGAAGACGACGTCGTGGAAGGGGCTGATCGCCGCCCAGTACGCCTGCCCGGCCAGCCCGCGGGGGTGGAACAGCGCCCGCTGGCGGAAGAGCGTGCGCCCGACGGGGTCGGACTCCACCCGCAGGTCCAGCCAGGCCAGCCCCGGCAGCCGCATCTCCGCGCGCAGCCGCAGCAGCCGGTCCTCCTCGCGCTCCTCCACCCGCCACCAGTCCACGGCGTCGCCGACCACGAGGTGGTCCGGGTCGCGCCGGCCCCGCACCAGGCCCGGCCCGCCGGAGAAGCGGTCCAGCACCCCGCGCACCGCCCACGCCATCGGCCACGAGTACCAGCCGCTCTCGCCGCCGATGCCCTCCAGCACCTGCCAGAGCACGTGCGGGGGAGCGTCCACCACGGTCGTGCGGTCGTCGACGTAGAGGTTGCCGCCGGCCCAGTCGGGGTCCGAGGGCAGCGGGTCGCTGGGCGCGCCCGGCACCGACGCCGAGCTCCACCGGGTCGCCACGTTGGCCTCGCGCGCGCGCTGCAGCGCCAGCTCCACCGCCTCGCGGAAGCCGATCAGCCCCTGCGGCGGGTCCGGCACGTAGCGCGCGACGTCGTGCTCCTTGCAGACGACCTCGTGCACCATGCTCTCCACGAGCGGGCGGGCGATCTCCTTGGGCACCGGCGTCACCACGCCCACCCAGTGGCTCGACAGGCTCGGGGACATCACCCTCACCGGCAGCACCCGCCGCTTGGGCAGCCCGGCGACCTCGGCGTAGCCGCGCATCATGTCCAGGTACGTCAGCACGTCCGGGCCGCCGATGTCGAAGGCGCGGTCGACCTCCGGCGGCATGTCGGCCGAGCCGACGAGGTAGCGCAGCACGTCGCGCACGGCGATGGGCTGGATGCGGTTGCTCACCCACGCCGGGCAGACCATCGCCGGCAGCCGCTCGGTGAGGTAGCGCATCATCTCGAAGCTCGCCGAGCCCGAGCCCAGGATCACCGCGGCGCGCAGCACGGTCGTCGGCACGGGGGAGTCCAGCAGGATCTCCCCGACCTCCCGGCGCGACTCCATGTGCCGGGACAGCTCCTCGTCGTCGGGGAAGAGCCCGCCGAGGTAGACGATGCGCCCCACGCGCTGCGCCGTCGCGGCCCGCGCGAACGTGCGCGCGGTGCGCCGGTCGACCGCCGAGAACGACCCGCCGGCGCTCATGGCGTGGATGAGGTAGTAGGCGACGTCCACGCCCTCCAGCGCCCGCGCCACCGCCTCCGGGTCGGTGGCGTCGGCACGCACCACCTCCACCTGCCCGGACCACGGGCGGTCGCGCAGGACCTCCGGCCGGCGGGCCATCGCCCGCACCCGGAAGCCCGCCCGCAGCAGCTCGGGCACCAGGCGGCCGCCGATGTAGCCGCTGACCCCCGTCACGAGGGCGAGCCGGCCGTCGCCCGAGGGCGTGCCGGGCAGCTGCGCGATGGGGGCGGTGTCGCTCACCCGGTCAGTGTGCGAGCGCGCGCCCCGCCCCGCGAGCCGGCGCCTCACAGCCCCCGGTGCGGGTTGTGCGCGTCGGCGGCCGCGGCGTCGGCGACGGCCACGTCGGCCTCGCTGCGCGGCGGCGGCTGGGGGTCCACCCCCGCCGTCGGGGAGCCGGCCGGGCGGTGCTGCGGGCGCCGCTCGTCGTCGTTGCGCAGCCACACCGTGCGCTGGGGGAAGGGGAACTCGATGCCCTCGGCGTCGAAGGCGCCCTTGATGCGGCGGTTGAGCTCGCGCTGCACCGCCCACTGCTGCAGCGGCGCGGTCTTGACGACCACCCGCAGCACGATCCCGTCGGCGGCCATCTGCTCCACGCCCCACACCTCGGGGGCGTCGATGACCAGCTCCGACCACTCCTCCTCGCCCGCCAGCTGCTCGGCCACCCGCAGCAGGACCTCCTGGGCGCGGGTGAGGTCCTCGCCGTAGGCGACCGCGACGTCGACGACGGCCCGCGCCCAGCCCTGGCTCTGGTTGCCCACGCGCAGGATCTCGCCGTTGCGCACGTACCAGACGGTGCCCTTGACGTCGCGCAGCCGCGTCACCCGCAGCCCGACGGCCTCCACGGTGCCCGAGGCGTCCCCGAGGTCGACGACGTCGCCGACGCCGTACTGGTCCTCGGCGAGCATGAAGAAGCCGGACAGGAAGTCCTTCACCAGCGCCTGCGCGCCGAAGCCCAGGGCGACGCCCGCGATCCCGGCCGAGGCCAGGAACGGGCCGATGGAGATGCCGACCGTGTCCAGCACCACGAGCACCGCGAGGACGCCGACGACGAACGTGACGGTGCTCTTGAGCACCGAGGCGAGCGTCTCGGCGCGCTGCTGGCGGCGCTCGGACAGCAGCGGCGAGCTCTCCAGCAGCCCGTTGCGGCGGCCGCCGCCCAGCTTGCCCGCCCCCGTCGCGATGCCCGTCGCCACCCGGCCGATGAGGCGCAGGAGCAGGAAGCGGGCGACGAAGCAGACGAGCAGGACGACGAGGACCTTCAGCGGCTTGTCGAGCAGGAAGCGCAGCACGGCACCGGCCCCGTCGGTCGCCTCGTCGGTGCTGACGGTGGAGAGGGCGTCGGTGATCGGGTCGAGCACGGGGTCGAGCAACTCCTTCACAGCGGTGCGGGCGGCGCCCGCGCGGACGGGTCAGGCCAGCGGGAGGCCCGTGGCCCACGCGGCGAAGGCCAGCGTGTCGCGGACCAGCCCGGCGCTGCGCGAGACCGAACGGGCACCGTGCCCCACGTCCTTCTCCCGGCGCAACAGCACCGGCCGCCGCGCGGGGTCGGAGGAGGTGGCGTGCTGCAGCGCCGCGCACAGCTTGCGCGCGTGCAGCGGGTCCACCCGGCTGTCGGCGTCGAAGACGGTGAACAGCACCGCCGGGTAGGCGGTGCCCTCCACCACGCGGTGGTAGGGCGAGTACGACAGCAGCCAGCCCAGCTCGGTGGGGTCGGCGGCCGTGCCGTACTCCTCGCTCCACGTCGCGCCCAGCCCGTGCAGCTCGTAGCGGACCATGTCCAGCAGCGGCGCGGAGCACACCACCGCCGCGCACAGCTGCGGCTGCTGGGTCAGCGCCGCCCCCACGAGCAGCCCGCCGTTGGAGCCGCCGTGCACGGCCAGCTGCTCGTGGGTGGTGAAGCCCTCGGCGACGAGGAAGCGGGCCGCGGCGTGGAAGTCGTCGAAGACGGCCTGCTTGTGCTCGCGCATGCCGGCGCGGTGCCAGTCCTCGCCCTCCTCGCCGCCGCCGCGCAGGTTCGCCACCGCGTACACCCCGCCGGCCTCCACCCAGGCCAGCGCGTCGGGGGCGTAGTGCGGGGACAGGCTGATGCCGAAGCCGCCGTAGCCGTAGAGGACCGTCGGCGCGGGGGCGGCCGGGCGGCCCTCGGCGTCGAGCAGGTCGCGGCGCGCGGTCACCTGCAGCCGCACCGTCGTGCCGTCGTCGCTGCGGTACTCCAGCAGCCTGCTGACCACCGCGGGCACCTCGACGGCCCCCGGCGGGCGCGCGTCCAGCGCGACGTCGTGCGTGCGGGCGTCGAAGCGCCACACGTGCGCGGGCGTCGTGGTGTCGGTGTAGCCGAACCACAGCTCGTGCCCGCCCTCCGGGCGCGTGACCAGACCGCCGATCGACCCCGTCCCCGGCAGCTCCAGGCGCCCGCGCGCACCCTCCAGGCGCGCGCCCGAGACCAGGTCGTGCAGGGTCACCGAGCTGATCGCGTGCTCGGTCCAGCCCACCACCAGCAGCGGCCGCTCCAGCTGCGGGCCGTCGAGGACGGCGACGTCCTCCAGCAGGGCCGCGCCCTGCGGCACGAGGTCGCGCCAGTGCTCGACCCCCGGGGCGGCCGGGTCGGCCACCGCCAGCCGCCCGCGCGGCGCGTCCAGGTCGGTGAGCACGTACAGCCGCCCGTCGCGGCCCACCCACGCGCTGGTCTGCGCGTCCAGGCCGGTGACGACCGGGGTGAAGCGCGGCGCCGCCGCACCGCCGCCGGCGGGGTCGGCGAGGTCGGCGATCCACACGTCGTTGCGCGGCGCCGTCCCGTCGGAGGCGCTGACGACCAGCCAGCGGCCGTCGCGGGAGGTCCACACCCCGTAGTAGTTGGTCTTCGACATCCCCGCGCCGAACACCTCGACGTCGGTGGCGGGGTCGGTGCCCAGCCGGTGCAGGTACACGCGCCGGTGGTACTGGCGCTCGTCCTCGGGCAGCTGCTCCGGCGGCAGCCGGCGCACGTAGTAGAACTCGCGGTGCTCCACGCCCTCGCGGGCCGGCAGCCACGCCACCGGCGAGTAGCGCGCCCGGTCCACCGGGCCGTCGACGACCTCGCCGCTGGCCACGTCCAGCACCCGCAGGACGCTCTCCTCGCTGCCGCCCTCGGACAGCTGATAGGCCAGCAGGTCGCCCTCCGTGCTGGGGCGCCAGGCGTCCAGGGTCGTCGCCCCGCTGGGGTCCAGGGCCGCCGGGTCCACGAGCACGCGCACCGGTCCGTCGCCGTCGCGCACCTGCAGCACCGCGTGCTCGGCGGTGGGCTCGCGCCGGCCGCGGAAGACCCGCTCGCCGCGGTGCACGGGCGCCCCCACCGACCCCGTCGACATCAGCTCGCGCACCCGCTCCTCCAGGCGCTGCGCGCCCGCGTGCTCGCGCACCCACGCCGACCACGCCTCGTCCTGCCAGCGCGACCACGCCAGCGTGCGCGGGTCCTCGCGGTCCTCCAGCCACCGGTAGGGGTCGGCGACCGGGGTGCCGTGCAGCTCGTCGACCACGTCGAGCCGGGGGGCCAGCTCCGGTCCGGGACCCGCGCTGCGGGAGGGCTGGGCGTCCATGCCCGCCACCCTAGGGAGGGCCGCTCGCCCGCGCCCGCCGCCCGGCTCGCCGCGTGCCGAGCGGGCGCACCTCTGGCAGAGTCGGCGAGTGCCCTCCGACGAGCGCGTCGAGCAGCCCCGGCTGGCTCCGCAGCTGACCGACCTGGCCGCAGCCTGCGGCGTCGCCACCACCTTCACGGACTGGCAGGGCGAGACGACGACCGTGCCCCGCGGCACGGTCGAAGCGGTCCTGACCGCCATGGGCCTGGACGTCTCCACGCCCGCCGCCGTCGAGGCCTCCCTGGCCGAGGTGCGGCTGCGGGCCTGGCGCCGCGTGCTGCCCCCCGTCGTCGTCACCCGCGAGGGGCGCCCGCACCACGTGCCCGTGCACGTGCCGCACGGCGACCCCGTCGAGGTCGTCGTCGAGCTGGAGGGCGGCGACGGGTGGGCGCCGCTGCGGCAGGTCGACCGCTGGGTCGACCCCGTGCGCGTGGACGGCCGGCTCACGGGCCGGGCCACCTTCGAGGTGCCCGACGACCTGCCGCTGGGCTGGCACGTGCTGCGCGCGCGCACCCCCGCCGGCGAGGCCGAGTGCCCCGTCGTGGTGACCCCCGACGTGCTGGAGCTGCCGCCGGCGCTGCAGAGCGGGCGCAGCTGGGGCTACCAGGCGCAGCTGTACTCGGTGCGCTCCTCGCGCTCGTGGGGCGTCGGCGACCTCGCCGACCTCGCCGAGCTGTCCGCGCTCGCCGCCGAGCAGGGCGCCGGCTGGCTGCTGGTCAACCCGCTGGCCGCCGCGCAGCCGGTGCCGCCCATGGAGCCCTCCCCGTACCTGCCGACGACCCGGCGCTTCGTCAACCCGCTGTACCTGCGCGTGGAGGACGTCCGGGAGGTCGCCTACCTGCCCGCGGCCGACCGCGCGCGCCTCGAGCGCCTGGCCGAGCGCGTGCGCCCCGCCGACACCGATCCCGGCGAGATCGACCGCGACGCCGCCTGGGCCGCCAAGCGCGAGGCGCTGGAGATCGTCCACGCCGCCGGCCGCACGCCCGCCCGCGAGGCCGCCTTCCGCCGCTACGCGGCCGCCGAGGAACCCGGCCTGACGGGCTTCGCGGCCTGGTGCGCGCTCGCCGAGCGCCACGGGCTGCCCACCGCCGACTGGCCCGAGCAGGTGCGCGACCTCGAGGCCGCCCGCGCCGCCGGCGTCCTCGACGAGCTCGCCGGGCGCATCGACTTCCACCGCTGGCTGCAGTGGCAGTGCGACGAGCAGCTGCGCGAGGCCCAGGACGCCGCCACCGCCCCGGGCACCGGGCCGGGCATCGTCCACGACCTCGCGGTGGGCGTGCACCCCGACGGCGCCGACGTGTGGTCGCTGGGTGACGCCCTCGCCCACGGCGTCACGGTGGGCGCCCCGCCGGACGCCTTCAACCAGCAGGGCCAGGACTGGAGCCAGCCGCCGTGGCGCCCGGACCGCCTGGCCGACCTCGCCTACCGGCCCTTCCGCGACATGGTCCGCACGATCCTGCGCCACGCCGGCGGCCTGCGCGTCGACCACGTCCTGGGCCTGTTCCGCCTGTGGTGGATCCCGCAGGGCGCCCCGCCCTCGCAGGGCACCTACGTCACCTTCGACCACGAGGCGCTCATCGGGATCCTGGCCCTGGAGGCGCAGCGGGCCGGTGCCGTGCTCGTCGGCGAGGACCTCGGCACCGTCGAGCCGTGGGTGCGCGACTACCTCGCCGAGCGCGGCGTCCTCGGCAGCGCGGTCCTGTGGTTCGAGTACGACGGCTCCTCCCCGCGCGCGCCCGAGGACTACCGCGAGCTGGCGCTGGCGAGCGTCACGGTGCACGACCTGCCCCCGACGGCGGGCTACCTCGCCCAGGAGCACGTCGCGCTGCGCGACCGGCTGGGCCTGCTGACCCGGCCGGTGGAGACCGAGCGCGCCCGCGACCGCGCCGAGCAGGAGCGCATCCTCGGCCTGGTCCGCGAGCGCGGCCTGCTGGCCGAGGACGCCGGTGAGCAGGAGACCGTGGAGGCGCTGCACCGCTACCTCGCGCTGTCGCCCTCGCTGATGGTCGGGGTCTCCCTGGTCGACGCCGTGGGCGACCGGCGCACCCAGAACCAGCCGGGCACCTCCGACGAGTACCCGAACTGGCGGATGCCGCTCACCGGGCCCGACGGCAAGGTGGTCCTGCTGGACGACCTGCCGGACGACCCGCGCGCGCAGTCGCTGGCGCGGGCCGTGGACCGGGCCGTGCGCGCCGGCGTGCCCGAGGCCGGCGACCCCCCGCCGCCGGCCGGCTGAACGCTCGTGCCGGGACCCGCCTCCCCCCGGGGCGGGTCCCGGCGCTCCCCCCTGGAGCACGACCACCGTGCCAGCCGCACCTTGCGACCGGCTTGCAGAGCGCTGTGCACCGACCGACCGTGCGCGCCCCGCCGGCTCGCTACGGTGTGCCGGTGCGCTCCGGAGTCGCGGTGCGGGTGCTCGGCGCCCTCGAGGTGGGTTCCTCCGCGGCGGCGGCCGTGCTGTCGCCGACGCTGCGCACCGTGCTGGCCGCCCTCGTCGTCGACGCGGGCCGCGTCGTGCCCGCCGCCGTGCTCGCCGAGCGGGTCTGGGAGGACGGCGGGCTGCGGCCGGCCACCTCCACCCTGCACAGCTCGGTCTCCCGGCTGCGCCGGCTGCTGGAGCCCGGCGCGGGCCCCTGGCAGGTGCTGCTCACCCGCGCCCCCGGCTACCAGCTCGCGCTGGCGCCGGAGGCCCTGGACGCCGCCCGCTTCGAGCAGCTGCTGCGCCGCGCGCTGGCCCCCGCCGGGTCGCTGCCCGCGGTGGCCAGCGCGCGGCGACGTCGCCGAGGTGCTGCGGCTGTGGCGCGGGCCCGCCTACGCCGACGTGGAGGCCGACTTCGCCCGCCGGGAGGCCCGCCGGCTGGAGGACCTGCGGCTGCAGGGCCTGGAGCTGGCCGCCCGCCTCGACCTCGTGCTCGGCCGGCACCGCGAGGTCGTGCCCGACCTGCGGGAGCTGGTGCTGGCGCACCCGCTGCGCGAGGAGCTGCGCGCCGCCCTCGTGCTCGCGCTCTACCGCTGCGGGCGCCAGGCCGACGCCCTGCAGGCCTTCGAGGACGGCCGGCGCAGCTGCGGGCCCGACGGTGGTGCCGGACGCGCTGCCGCTGGCGACGACCCCGCTGCTGGGCCGCTCCGACGACCTGGAGCGCCTCCTCGACGTGCTGGGGCGCGAGCGCCTGGTGACCCTCACCGGCACCGGCGGGGTCGGCAAGACCCGGCTGGCCGTGGCCGCGGCGCTCGCCGCCGCCGACCGCTTCCCCGACGGGACGGTGTTCGTGCCGCTGGCCGTCCTCGACGACGCGGCGGCCGTGCTGCCGGCCGTCGTGCGGGCCCTCGGGCTGCCCGCCGCGGAGGGTCCGCACGCCCTCGCCGCCGTCGTGGCGCACCTGGGCACCAGCCGGGCGCTGCTGGTGCTGGACAACTGCGAGCACCTCCTCGACGCGGCCGTCGACGTCGCGGCCCTGGTGCGCCGCTGCCCGCAGCTGGTCGTGCTGGCCACCTCCCGCGCGCCCCTGCGCGTCAGCGGGGAGGTGGAGCACCGCGTCGCACCGCTGCGGGTGCCCGCCGGCACCGCGGTCGAGGACGTGCTGGGGGCCCCGGCGGTCCAGCTGTTCGCCGAGCGCGCCCGCGCGGTCGCGCCCGCCTTCGTCGTCGACGAGCGCAACGCCGCCGTCGTCGCGGACATCTGCCGCGCGCTCGGCGGGATCCCGCTGGCCATCGAGCTGGCGGCCCCGCGCATCCGCGTCCTGGGCCCCGCCGAGCTGCTCAGCCGGCTCGACCACGCCCTGAGCTCCGGCCCGCGCGACCTGCCCGCCAGGCAGCGCACCATGCGCGCCACCCTGGACTGGAGCTACGGCCTGCTCGACGAGCCCAGCCGGCGGCTGTACCGCCGGCTGTCCGTCTTCACCGGCGGCTGGACGCTGCCGGTGCTCGAGGACGTGGAGGGCCCCGGGGTGCTCGAGCAGCTCGAGGCGCTGGTGGAGACGTCGCTGGTCTCGGTGAGCTTCCCCGACGGCGAGCCCCGCTACGCGATGCTCGTGCCGACCCAGCAGCACGCCCGTCGCCTGCTCGGCGACGACGAGCTCGCGGAGGTCTCCCGCGCGCACGCCGAGGCCCACGTGCGGCTGGTGGAGCGGGCGGCCCCGCAGTACCGGGGGCCCGGGCAGGTGCGCTGGCTGCAGCGCACCGAGCTGGAGCACGCCAACGTGCTCGCGGCCTTCGAGTGGGCGATGGCGGCGGGGGAGCACGCCACCGCCGCCCGGCTGACGTGGGCGACCTGGTTGTTCTGGTGGCTGCACGGCCACGTGGTCGTCGGCCGCCGCTGCGCGCGGGCCGTCGTGGACGCCACCGCCGGCAGCCCGCTGGAGGGCCCGGCGGCGCTGGTGCCCGTCCGGGCCCGGATCGCGCTGGGTGCGATGGCCTTCGCCCAGGGGGACTTCGCCGCGGCGAGCGGGAGCTGGGCGCGCGCGCTCGCCGACGCCGAGCGCGCCGTCGGCGTCGACCCCGTCGAGCGCGACGAGGCGCGCGCGAACTGCATCGCCGGCGCGGGCATCTGCGCGCAGGTGGGCGGGGACCTGGCGGCCGCCGCGCAGGCGCACCGGCGGGCGATCGAGCTGGCTCTCACCCTGCCGCCGGACACCTACGGGCCGTGGATCGTCCGGCTCAACCGGGTGTGGCTGGGCACCGTGCACTGGCGCGCCGGGGACGCCGCCGCGGCCCGGCACGAGGCCGAGAGCGGTCTGGCGCTCGCGCGCCGCGACGGTGACCGCCTCGCCACGTTCCTGGCCCTCTACAACCTCGCGCAGGCCGACGCCGGCACCGACCCGACCCGGGCGCTGCGCCACCTGCAGGAGGGCATCGAGCTGTCCGAGCAGATGGGCGACCTGGCCAACCTGGCCTACTTCCTGGAGGCGCTGGTGGTGCTGCGCGCCCCCGGGGCGGGCGGCGGGGAGGACGTCGCGGCGCTGGTGCGCCTGCTGGGCGCGGCGAGCGCGGCCCGCGAGACGGTCGGCTTCGAGGTCCACAACTACTACCTCAGCGACAGCGTGGAGCGCGAGGCCGCCGAGGCGCGGCTGCGCGCCGCGCTCGGCGAGGAGCGCTACGCGCGGGAGCTGGCCGCCGGGCGCCGGGCGCCGGTGGCCGAGTCCGTGCGCACCGCCGGCCGCGTGCGGCCGCTCACGGCAGCCGCAGCCGGGCCCACTCCCGCCAGCTGAGGTCCAGCCCCACGAAGCGGGGCCGGGTGAAGGGCCAGTCCCGGCGCACCCAGGTCACGACGGCCGCGGCCAGCAGGTCGTCGACCTCGCCGCCGCGCAGCGCGTCGACCACCCACCAGGTGACGTCCACGTCCGCCTCCCCGCCGCCGCCGCGGGGCGGGTCCAGGTAGACGCAGCCCAGCAGCTCGCTCTCGGCCTCGTCGAGGAGGGCGTAGGAGAAGGAGAGGTGCTCGGCCATCTCGCGCTCCTGGCGCTGCAGGTCGCACAGGTCGTCGGCCGCGGCCAGCCCGGCCGGCGGCCAGCCCCAGGCCTCGCCGAAGCAGGACCACAGGTGCTCGCGGGAGCCGCGCACGGCGGGCAGGTCGAGGTCCAGGTCGAAGGCCCGCAGCGGGCGCAGGTGGTGACCGCTGCCCAGCTCGAGCCGGGTGGGGTGCCGGAACCAGGACGGCAGCCAGGGCTCGGCGGGGATCGTGGTGTGCGCCATGCCACCACCCTCGCCCGCGCGCCTTGCGGGGGCCTTGCACGCCGCTGGCCGGTGCGGGCCGGCAGGCGGGCGCCGCTCGCAGCCGGGTCGCAAGCCCCGCGCTCCACGCTGGTGCCGTGGTCGAGATCACCGAGAACGTCCCGTGCACGCTGACGCCGCCGGAGGTCTTCTTCGTCGAGCGTCCCGACCAGGTCGCGGTGGCCAAGGCGCTGTGCGCCGACTGCCCCGTGCGCGCCGCCTGCCTGGCGGGCGCCACCGAGCGCGGCGAACCCGTCGGCGTCTGGGGCGGGGAGCTGTTCGTCGACGGCGTGGCCGTCCCGTTCAAGCGCGGCCGCGGCCGCCCGCGCAAGGTCCCCGTCGCCGTCTGAGCGGCGGGGACCCCGCGCGGGCGGGAGCGCGGGGTGCCTCAGGAGGCGTCGCGCTCCTGGGCGCGCAGCGCGCGCGCCACGCCGTCGCGGTTCTCCAGCACCAGCCGGCGCAGCGCCGGGGGGGCGTCGGCCTCCTCGGCCAGCCACCGGTCGGTGCGCTCCACGAGCGCGGCGTCGGCGAGCTCGAGCGGGTACAGGCCCGTGACGACCTGCTGGGCCATCTCGTTGGTGCGCTCGGCCCACACCGTGCGCAGGGCGGCGAAGTACGGCTCCACGAAGGGGCGCAGCAGCGACTCCTCGTGGGCCCGGCCGAAGCCGGCGATCACCGAGGCCTGGACGGCGTTGGGCAGGTCGCCCTCGTCCACGACGGCGCTCCACGCCCGCTGCTTGGCCTCGGGGGAGGGGATCGCCGCCCGGGCCGCCGCGGCCGAGCGCTGGCCCGTGGCGGTGCGGTCGCGCTCGAGCTCCGCGTCGACCTCGCCCGCGCCGGCGCGCCCGCCGGCCACCAGCGAGGTGAGCAGCACCCAGCGCATGTCGGCGTCCACCTCCAGGCCCTCGATGGCCTGCGAGCCGTCGTAGAGCCCGGCGATGACGGCCAGGTGCTCCTCGCTGCGGGCGAAGCCGGCGAAGGCGCGCGCGAACTGCAGCTGCACGTCGCTGCCGGGGGCGGCCGCCCGCAGCAGCCGCAGCAGCGTGCTCGCCGTGCGGGCGCGCACCTGCTCGCGGTGCGCCGGTGCCGTGTACAGCTCCACCGTCGTGCTGAGCTGGCGCAGCAGCACCAGCGCCACGGTGGAGTCGGCGGTGGCCGCCTTGCCCGGCAGCAGCGTGGTCAGCAGCAGGTCGACGTACTCGCGCGCGGGCAGCTCCCCGTCGCGGGTCATGTCCCACAGCGCCGCCGCGACCAGCGAGCGCGGCAGCGACTCCTCGAAGGCGTCCAGGTGCTGCAGCGCGGTGGCCAGCGAGACCCCGTCGAGCCGGATCTTGGCGTAGGCGAGGTCGTCGTCGTTGACCAGCAGCAGGTCCGGGCGCCGCCGGCCCACCAGCTGCGGCAGGTCGGTGGCGGCCCCCGCCGCGTCCAGCTCGAAGCGCGCGGTGCGCGTCAGCACCCCGTCGACGAGGTCGTAGCAGCCGACCGCCAGCCGGTGCGCGCGCAGGTGCGGGTGCTCGGCGGGCGCCTCCTGCTGCAGGGAGGCCGCGGTGATCGTGCCGTCCTCGGCGGTCTGCAGCACCGGGCGCAGCGTCGCCACCCCCGCGGTCTCCAGCCACTCGCGCGACCAGGCGCCCAGGTCGCGCCCGGAGGTGGTCTCCAGCTCGCGCAGCAGGTCGACGAGCTCGGTGTTGCCGAAGGCGTGCCGGCGGAAGTAGGCCCGCACCCCGGAGAGGAACTCCTCGCGGCCCACGTAGGCGACGAGCTGCTTGAGGACGCTGGCGCCCTTGGCGTAGGTGATGCCGTCGAAGTTGACCTCGACGTCCTCGAGGTCGTTGATCTCGGCGACGATGGGGTGCGTGGTCGGCAGCTGGTCCTGGCGGTAGGCCCAGGACTTCTCCAGGGAGTTGAAGGTGGTCCACGAGCCCTTCCACTCCGTCGCCTCCGCGGCGGCGAGCGTGGAGGCGAACTCGGCGAACGACTCGTTGAGCCACAGGTCGTTCCACCAGCGCATCGTCACCAGGTCGCCGAACCACATGTGCGCCAGCTCGTGCAGCACCGTCACGACGCGGCGCTCGACGGTGGCCTGCGGGACCTTGGAGCGGAAGACGTAGGACTCCACGAAGGTCACCGCGCCGGCGTTCTCCATGGCGCCCGCGTTGAACTCGGGGACGAAGACCTGGTCGTACTTGGCGAAGGGGTACGGGCGGTCGAACTCGCGCTCGAAGAACTCGAAGCCGGCCCGCGTGGTGGCCACGAGGTTGTGCGCGTCGAGGTGCTGCACGAGCGACTTGCGGCAGTACACCCCCAGCGGGATCGTCCGGCCGTCCGCGCTGACCAGGGAGTCCTCGGAGCCCTCGTAGGGACCGGCGACGACCGCGGTGACGTAGGAGGACAGCCGCGGCGTGCGCTCGAAGGTCCACCGCTTGCCGGCCTCGACCGGGTGCGTGGCGGCGACGGGGGCGTTGGAGACCACCCGCCAGTGCTCGGGCGCGGTGATCGTGAAGGTGAACTCGGCCTTGAGGTCGGGCTGCTCGAAGACCGCGTAGACCCGCCGGGAGTCGGCGACCTCGAACTGCGAGTACAGGTAGACCTCGTCGTCGACCGGGTCCACGAAGCGGTGCAGGCCCTCGCCGGTGTTCATGTAGCGGCAGTCGGCCACGACGAGCAGCTCGTTGTCGGCGGCGAGGTCGTCCAGCTGCACCCGCACGCCGTCGCTGACGGCCGCGGGGTCCAGCGCGCGGCCGTTGAGCACGACCTCGTGCACGGCCGCGCTGATGAGGTCGATGAAGGTCGAGGCGCCGGCCGTCGCGGTGAAGCGCACCGCGGTGGTCGAGCGGAACGTCTCCGGTCCGGTCGTCAGGTCCAGGTCGACGTCGTAGTGGTCGACCCGCACGAGCGCGGCGCGGGTCCGCGCCTCCTCGCGCGTCAGGTTCTCGCCGGGCACCGCACGTCCTTCCAGTCGTGGCCGCTGCGCGCGGACGGCGTCCGGCGCGGTGCCGAGCACTCTGCCACGAGGCGCCGGCGCGGGGGCGGCGGACCCGGGCCGCCCTCGCCCTCGCCGGGCCCGGTGGCCCGGGGCAGGATGAGCCGCATGACGACGAGCACCGCCGCGAGCGCCACCGCCGACTTCTGGTTCGACCCGATGTGCCCCTGGGCCTGGATGACCTCGCGCTGGATGCTCGAGGTCGAGCGCGTGCGCGAGGTGCGCGTGCGCTGGCACGTGATGAGCCTGTCGGTGCTCAACGAGGGCCGCGACCTGCCGGCGGAGTACCAGGAGCTCATGGCGAAGGGCTGGGGGCCGGTGCGCGTGGTGACCGCCGCCCGGCTGCTGCACGGCGAGGACGTCGTCCTGCCGCTCTACACCGCCATGGGCACCCGCATCCACCCCGGCGGGGACAAGGACTTCGACGCGGTGGTCGCCGCGGCGCTGGACGAGGTGGGCCTGCCCGCCGACCTGGCGGCCGCCGCGGGCACCGACACCTACGACGCCGAGCTGCGCGCCTCCCACCGCGAGGGCATCGAGCGCGTGGGCGAGGACGTGGGCACCCCCGTCGTGGCCTTCGGCGACGTCGCCTTCTTCGGGCCCGTCGTCACCCCGACGCCCAGGGGCGAGGAGGCCGGCCGGCTGTGGGACGGCTGCCTGCTCGTGGCGGGCGTCCCCGGCTTCTTCGAGCTCAAGCGCACCCGCACCCAGGGCCCCGTCTTCGACTGAGCCCGCCCCCGCGCGCCGCCTCCGGGCGGGCCTGCCAAGCTTGCGCCATGCGCGTGCACATCGGGACCGACCACGCCGGCTTCGAGCTCAAGGAGCACCTCGTGGCGCACCTGCGCGAGCAGGGCCACGACGTCGTGGACCACGGGGCCCGCGCCTACGACGCGAGCGACGACTACCCGCCGTTCGTGCTGCGCGCGGCCGTCGCGGTCGCCCGGGAGCCGGGCAGCCTGGGCATCGTCATCGGCGGCTCCGGCAACGGCGAGCAGATCGCCGCGAACGTCGTGCCGGGCATCCGCTGCGCCCTGGCCTGGTCGGAGGACACCGCCCGGCTGGCGCGCGAGCACAACGACGCCCAGGTCGTCGGCATCGGCGCGCGCATGCACTCGCCCGAGGAGGCCACCCGCCTGGCGGACGTCTTCCTGGCGACGCCGTTCTCGAACGACCCCCGCCACGTGCGCCGCATCGAGATGCTCACCGCCTACGCCGAGACCGGCGAGCTGCCCGCGCTGCCGGACGGGGAGCGCCCCGGCGACGGGGCCTGATGCCCGAGGGGCACACGGTCCACCGCGACGCCCGCCGGGTGCGCGAGCGCTTCGGCGGGCGCGAGGTCCGCGTCAGCAGCCCGCAGGGCCGCTTCGCCGACGGCGCCGCCCTGCTGGACGGGCGGCGGCTGGAGGGCACCGAGGCGCACGGCAAGCACCTGCTCGCCGACTTCGGCGCCGGGCGCGTGCTGCACGTGCACCTGGGCCTGTACGGGGCGTGGACGGTCGGGGACGGGCAGGCGCCGCCGCCGCGCGGCGCCGTCCGCGTGCGCCTGCAGGGCGAGGGCGGCTGGTCGGACCTGCGCGGCCCCACGGCCTGCGAGGTGCTCGACCCCGCGGGCGTGGCGGCCCTGCACGCCCGGCTGGGGCCGGACCCGCTGCGCGCCGACGCCGACCCGGAGCGCGCCTACGAGCGCATCTCCCGCTCGCGCACCAGCATCGGCGCGCTGCTCATGCAGCAGGACGTCGTCGCCGGCGTCGGGGCCATCTACCGCGCCGAGGTGCTCTTCCGCACCGGCGTCAACCCCTACCGGCCCGGCCGCGAGGTGAGCCCGGCGGACTGGCGGGCGCTGTGGGCGGACCTGCTCGTGCTGCTGCGCGCCGGGCTGCGCGCCGGCCGGATCGTCACCACGCGCCCCGAGCACCGCACCCGCCCGCGCGGCAGGCCGACGGTGGACGACGTCTTCTACGTCTACCGCCGCGCGGGGCTGCCGTGCCGCGTGTGCGGGACGCCGGTGGCGTACGCGCAGATGGTCAGCCGGCACCTGGCCTGGTGCCCCACCTGCCAGCCGCGCTGAGCTCGGCCGCGACCTCGGCGCCGAGCTCGCTCGCCAGCCGCTCCAGCAGCGGCCCGGCGTGCGCGATGCACGTGGCGGGGTCGGGTTCCAGGTCGGTGAGGGCGCGCGCGTCGGCGAACCCGGCCGCCCGCCAGCGCTGCTGCGCCAGCGCCCGCCGCCCGCTGAGGACGACGACGGGGGCGCCGAGCCGGGCGGCCGCCGCGGCCACCCCCACGGGGGTCTTGCCGCCCAGCGACTGCTCGTCGAAGCTGCCCTCCCCGGTGATCACCAGGTCCGCGCCGGCCGCGCGGTGCGCCCAGCCCGCGAGCTCGAGGACGACCTCGACGCCGGGCCGCCGCCGCGCCCCGAGCAGCCCGAGGGCCACCAGGCCCGTGCCGCCCGCGGCGCCGGCCCCCGCCGCCTCCCGCGCCCTTCTGCGGCCCGAAGACGGCGGCCGCGCCGCGCTCGCCCAGCAGCGGGTTGTCCACGTCCGCCGCCAGCGTCCAGCGGGCCCGCAGCACCCGCGGGTCCAGGCCGTCGAGCTCGACGCGGGCCAGCCGGGCCAGGCCCGCCCCGCCGTCGGGGACCGGGTCCCCGGCGGCGTCCAGCAGCCGGGCCCCCAGCGCCGCGAGCAGCCCCGCGCCGCCGTCGGTGGAGGCGCTGCCGCCGACGGCGAGCACGACCTCGCGGGCGCCGTCCTCCAGCGCCGCGCGCACCAGCTCGCCGGTGCCGCGGGTGCTCGCCGTCAGCGGGGCCCGGCGGCCGCCGGGCAGCCGGTCCAGCCCCGAGGCCTGCGCCATCTCCACGAGGGCGACGTCGCCCTCGCGGGCCAGCACGGCCTCCACCCGCTCGCCGGTGGGGCCCGCCACCCGCACCCGCAGCGCCCGCCAGCCGGCGGCCAGCGCCGCCTCGACCGTGCCCTCGCCGCCGTCGGCCACGGGCAGCGCGGTGGTGCGCAGCAGGGGCCCGGGCGCAGCGGCACCCTCCGCCGCGGCGGCCGCCAGGCCCGCGCCGAAGCCGGCGGCGATCCGCTCGGCCACCTCGAGCGCGGTCAGCGACCCCTTGAACTTGTCGGGCGCGACGACGACGTGCAGCGGGAGCCCGGCCCGGGGCGTCAGCAGCGGTGCCA
>NZ_JAAALL010000660.1 GCF_009906315.1 Kineococcus vitellinus
CGGACGTGCTCAACCCCGAGGTGCTGGACGCGGCCGTGGGGGCGGCACTCACCGGACCCCCTCCGCGGCCGCGTCCAGCACCTCGGGGTTGAGCACGTCCGCGGGCCGCCCGCCCCTGCAGACGTCGACGACGTTCTGCACGGCGCGGCGCTTCAGCTCCCCGTAGGACTCCTCCGAGTACCAGGCCAGGTGCGGGGTCAGGACGGCGGTGTCGAGGCGGGTGAGCGGGTGCCCGGGCGGCAGCGGCTCCTCCTCGAAGACGTCCAGGCCGGCTCCGTGCAACCGGCCCGCGCCCAGCGCGTCGGCCAGCGCGGTGGTGTCGAGCACCGCGCCGCGGCTGGTGTTCACCACCACCGCGTCCGGGCGCATCCGGGCCAGCTGCGCGGCGCCGAGCAGGTGGTGGGTCTCCTCGGTGAGCGGGACGTGCAGGGAGACGACGTGCGCCTGCGCGAGGAGGTCGTCGAG
>NZ_JAAALL010000661.1 GCF_009906315.1 Kineococcus vitellinus
GTCCTCCTCGCCCCGCCCGCGCGCCCGCCGCGGCCGCGTCGGCCGGGGCCGGCTCGTGCGCGGGCGGGCGCGCGGGCGGGGCGAGGAGGACTGCGGTGCCCACGGCGGCACCGGTGCCCACGCCCACCCCGCTCAGGACCGCGCCGGGACGGGCGGCGGGCGCGCTCACGCGAGCGCGTCGTGGTCGGTCTCGACGAGCGCCGCGAGCCGCTCCAGGACGGCGTCGGCCCCGGCGCCGGTGTCGTCGAGGGACAGCACGACCCGATCGCCGTGGCGCGCGCCGAGCCCCATGACCAGCAGGATGCTGCGCGCGTCGACGGGACCCCGGTCCCCCAGCGAGAGGGTCACCGGCAGACCGCTGGCGGTGACGGCCTGCACCAGCAGCGAGGCCGGGCGGGCGTGCAGCCCGACGCGGGAGCCGACGACGGCGGTGCGGGTGGGCACGGGGAGCTCCTCAGC
>NZ_JAAALL010000662.1 GCF_009906315.1 Kineococcus vitellinus
TCCCCGCCCAGCCCTCCGCGGGGCCGCCGCGGTCCGCACAGCCGCCCGCGGCGCCGCCGGGGCCCACCGCCCCGTGCGGGAGCGCCCGCGCGCCCGCTGCGGCGCGCACGATCGCCGGGTGGACCCCTCCGCGACCGCCCCCGTCCGCGCGCTGCGCGCGGCCTGCGACCTCGTCTGGCCCCTGGAGTGCGCCGGCTGCGCGCGGGCGGGCCTGCTGTGCTGCCCCGGCTGCGCCCGCTCGCTGCGCCGCCCGCCCCCGCCCACCGCGCTGGCCGACGGCACGCCCGTGCACGCCTGCGCCGCGCACGCGGGCGCGGCCCGCCAGGTGCTGCTGTCGGTCAAGGAGCGCGGGCGCGCCGACGCCCGCCCGGTGCTGGCCGCGGCGCTGGCCCGCGCCCTGCGGCGGCTGCCGGTGCCGGGCGGACGGGGCGTGGACCTGGTG
>NZ_JAAALL010000663.1 GCF_009906315.1 Kineococcus vitellinus
AGGCTGACCTGGTCGGAGTGGCGCGCCGAAGTGCTCACTGAGTGGCCCGCGGCAGGACGTGGTGCGTCGCCTTCACCGACCACTGTCCCGTTCGAGCCGGTGAGTGTCGCTGTGCCGGCCGTCAGGTCGCTAGTTCCATCCGTGGCGGTCAGTCGGGTCCCGTCCAGGGGGGATGGCCAGCGGCCGGATCGCCTCGCTGTCGCCATGGCTATCGTCCGAGCCCAGCCGGACGTCACTGCCGCCACGCTGGCTGACACGTTGTTGGCCGCGGGCTTTCCGGTCTCTGTCCGCACCGCGCAGCGCATCCGCGGTGATGCCCGCGAACTGCTCGCGGCGACCACCGACGGTCCGGTCCCGTGATCGGCAAAGTCACGAAGGGCAACGGTGTCCGGAAGTTGTTGCAGTACCTCTACGGTTCTGGACGCGCCAACGAGCACACC
>NZ_JAAALL010000664.1 GCF_009906315.1 Kineococcus vitellinus
GTCGAGCAGGGCCGGGGCGGCGATGAGCGCCGTCGGCCGCAGCTCCTCGACCCGGACGGAGGTGGTGAGCGCCGGCAGCTCCGCGGTGAACGCGGACATCCCCGGCGCGCGGTCGTGCACCGCGTGGGCGGCCTCGTCGGCGTAGGCGGCGTGGACGACGCGCACGAGGGGTTCGGCGGGCACGGTGCTCGGCACGTAGAGCAGGGTCCCCGCCTCGCCGCGGACGGCGGGCAGCGCCGCGGCCAGCAGCTCGTCGAAGCGGCCGGCGGCGGCCGCGTCGCGCAGGTGGAAGCGCACGAGCAGGACGAGCATCACAGCGCCCCCGCAGCCGGGACGCGGGCGCGCCCGAAACCGTCGGGGTCGTGGCCGTGGGGGTCGTGGCCGTGGGGGTCGAGGCCGGGGAGGCGGTTGACGCCGCACCGGTGCGGGTGTCCAGT
>NZ_JAAALL010000665.1 GCF_009906315.1 Kineococcus vitellinus
CTCCAGGGGGTCGCCCACGCGCAGGCGCCGCACCGCGGGGCCCAGCCGCCGCACGAGGGTGTCCGCGAGGCCGCGGGCCACGAGCACGCGGGTCCCCCCGGGGTGCTCGTGGGCGCCGCCGGCGACGGCGGCCAGCAGCACGGGCAGCACGGCCGCGAGGTCGGCGCCGGCCAGCACGACGTGGACGGCGGGGCCGTCGGTGCGCCCCACGAGCGGGACGCCGGCCGGGGCCAGCGCCAGCGCGAGGGCGCGCAGCTCCTGGGCGCCGCCGTCGGCGCGCACGGCCACGAGCTCGCGGTGGGCCCACAGCCGCGCGTCGGTCGCGGCGTCGGCGCCCGGTGCGGTGGCCACGAGCCCGGGCGGCAGGCCGGCCTCCTCCAGCAGCGCCGCGAGCCGGGCGGCGCCGGCGGCCGCGGCCGGGCGGGGGCGCAGCAG
>NZ_JAAALL010000666.1 GCF_009906315.1 Kineococcus vitellinus
ACGCCGTGCTGGCCGGGCAGCACCCGCACCCCGGCCAGCACGGCGTCCACGAGCGGCTGCAGCGCGCGCCGCTGCAGCATCGGCACGGTGGCCGTGGCGGTGACGCGGCAGCGCCCGTCCGCGATGTCGACGAGCGCGACGAGCTGGGTGACCGCGAGCGTGGTCGCCCCGGCCCGGTGGGCCAGCAAGGTGCGGCGGCCGGTGGCCGCGCCGGCCGGGCCGGGCGGGAACCACGCGTCGTGCGCCAGGACGCGCCCGTCGCCCGAGGCGGCAGCGGCACCTCGACCCCGTCGCCGACGGCCGAGCCGGCCGCCCACCCCGCACCCGGGGCGCACCGCCGGCGCGGTCCCCGAGGCCGTCCCCGCGCTCCTCCTCGTGCCCGCTCACCAGCGCGTGCCCCTGCCCCAGAGCCGCCACCGGGCC
>NZ_JAAALL010000667.1 GCF_009906315.1 Kineococcus vitellinus
GAGCAGCACGGCCAGGGCGTGGGGGACGAGGTCGGCGCCGAGGGCGGAGGCGATGCGCGTGACGTCGTGGTTGCCCACGAACGTCGAGGGCGCGAACGTGGCCAGCAGGGCGTCGTGGCGGCGCAGGGCGTGGGCGAGCTCGAAGAGGTTGCCGTCGGCGATGCCGTGCCACAGGCCCTGCCACAGCTCGTACTGCGTCAGGGAGTCCACGGTGGAGGCGCGCACGATCCCGGCGGCGTCGCCGTGGATGACCTCGCCGGTGAACCAGGCCCCCGGGTGGGCGCGGCGCACCTGCGGCAGCACCCGCGCCCAGAACCCCGGGTCCACGGCGTAGGCGGCGTCCAGCCGCCAGGCGTCCGCGCCCCGCTCCAGCCAGTGCGTCATCACCCGCACCACGAGGTCCTCCACGGCCGGGGAGGAG
>NZ_JAAALL010000668.1 GCF_009906315.1 Kineococcus vitellinus
GCACCGGGCGGGCCCCCGCGGCGGGCGACCTCCTCGACGTGCAGGCCCCCGAGGGCGAGGGCGCGGTGCTCGACGCCGCCGCGGACGAGGACGCGAAGTCGCACCGCTCCACCCCGCGCTCGGCGGCCTTCCGCCGCTTCATCGCCCAGGGCTGGGGCCCGCGCCCGGCGGAGGACGCCGACCTCGACGAAGTCGCCCCGTTCGCCGCCCGGCGGCGCGAGGTGCTCTCCTCGCTGTTCCCGCACGAGGTCCTCGTGGTCCCCGCCGGCCCGCTGGTGCGCCGCTCCAACGACACCGACTACCGCTTCCGCCCGCACTCGGCCTTCGCGCACCTGACGGGGCTGGGCACCGACCGCGAGGCCGACGCCGTGCTCGTGCTGCACCCGGCCGGCGGGGACGGGCGGGTGCAGCACGAGCAC
>NZ_JAAALL010000669.1 GCF_009906315.1 Kineococcus vitellinus
CGGCGTCCCCGGGCCGCCCGGCGGCGGCCGGGGCGGTGCGGCGCAGCGCCCGCCGCAGCCGGCGCAGCCCGACGGCGTCCGCGCCGCCCAGCGGGGAGGTCAGCAGCTCGCGGGCGGCGGCCTCGTCGAGCGCGTCCGGCTCCAGGACCACCGCCAGCGCGGTCAGCAGGGGCCGCACCGCGGGTTCGTCGCGCAGCGGCACCTCGGCCGGCGGCAGGGCCAGCGGCACGCCCGCGTGCTCCAGGGCCCGGCGCAGCGGCGCGGTGCGGTGCGCGGAGCGCACGAGCACCGCCATCCGCGACCACGGCACGCCCTCCAGCAGGTGCCGGCGGCGCAGCAGCCGCGCCACCCAGGCCGCCTCCTGCGCCGGCGAGGGCAGCACCACCGCGCGGGCCCCGCGCCCGGTC
>NZ_JAAALL010000066.1 GCF_009906315.1 Kineococcus vitellinus
GGCGGGGGTGCGGGGGTGCCCACCGGCGCCACGCCGGCGGGTGCTGGTGCTGGCGCGGTTGCGCTCGGGCGTGCCGGTTCGACCGTGGTCACCCCTGCTCATCGAGCGGCGGGGGGAGCACCTGAAGCCCCGCGTCAGCGGGAGCCGCTGTGCTCGGCATCGCGCTCGGCGCCGTGCTTCACGGCGTACATGGCCGCGTCGGCCTGGTGCCAGGTGCCCACCAGGTCCCCGGCGCTCGTGCGGGTGGCCACGCCGGCGGCCGCGTCGATGCCCGCCGAGGCCAGCCCGGCGCGCACCCGCTCCAGCTCGCGCGCGGCGCCGGCGGCGTCGCACTCGGGCAGCAGGAGGGCGAACTCGTCTCCGCCCAGGCGGGCCACCAGGTCCCCGGCGCGGGTGCCGGAGCGCAGCCGGTCGGCGCAGGCGCGCAGCAGCTCGTCGCCGGCCGGGTGCCCGCGGGTGTCGTTGACGGCCTTGAAGCCGTTGAGGTCGACGACGACGACGCTGGCCGGGTGCCCGTAGCGGGTGCAGCGGGCCTGCTCGCGGGCCAGCGCCCGGTCCCAGGCGCGGCGGTTGGGCAGACCGGTCAGCGCGTCCTGCTCGGCGACCTGCAGGGCGTGCTCGGCGAGGCGGCGCTGGTGCTCCGCGCGCATCTCCAGCTCCAGCACGGTCGACAGCAGCCGCGCGGTCAGGTGCACCTGCGGCGCCAGGGCGTGCAGGCTGTCCGGCCGCGGCCGGTCGTCGAAGGCGCACAGGGTGCCGAACAGCCGCCCGTCGCCGCCGTGCAGGGGTGCGCCGACGTAGGCGCGGATGCCCGCCTGCTGCGCGTTCAGCGACTGGGCGTAGGCGGGGACCTGCCGCAGGTCGGGAGCGGTGGTGGGGCCGGCGCCGGCCACCATGGCCCGGCACAGCGAGGTGCCCCAGGGGAGCACCGTCCCCGGTGCGGCGCGCGGGGCGTCCGCGGGGGCGGTGGAGTCGTCCAGGGCCGCCAGCACCAGCTGGTCGGGGCCGAGCACCCGGGTGAGCATCCACAACCGCATGCCGCTGAGCTCCCTCAGCGTGCCCAGCGACTGCTGGGCGGCGGCGGCGAAGTCCGGGAAGGGCGCTCCAGCCGGTGCCTGTGCACCTGCAGCGGAGCGGTTCCGGGTCGCGCCCCCGGGGTGGTCGCTGCGTGGCACGATCGCCCCTCCTGGTGCGCCGGTCGCTCGACGCGTTCGCTGCTGCACCTGCTGCGGCCGGTGGCCGCGGTCCCCGCTCGTCCTGCCTGCTCGTCCTGCCTGCTCGTCCCGGGCGCCGCGCCGGCGGGTCGCCGTCCCAGGGAGCTTCGGCTGCGCTGCGGCACCGCCCGATCGGCCGAGCGGGTGGTGCGTGCGACGCGCTGCTCGCCGCCCGTGAGCTCGGGGCGCTTCCCGTAGCCTGACCGGCGACCCTGCGACCGGGAGCCCGAACCCCCCATGCCTGCCAGTGCACCCTCGCCCGTGACCACCCCACCCGCTCCCGCCGCTGCGCTGCGGCGGGCGCGCGCCGCCGTGGCGGGGTGCTTCTTCCTCAACGCCGTCTTCTACGCCAGCCTCGTGCCGCGCCTGCCGGACCTGCGCGACGGCCTGGGCATCAGCAACGCCACGCTGGGCATCGCCATCGCCGCCCTGCCGATGGGCAGCTTCCTGGCCGCTCCGCTCTCCTCGGTGCTGCTGCGCAGGTTCGGTTCCGCGGTCACCGCCTGCTCCGGCCTGGTGCTGCTCGCGCTGGCGCTGTCCGCCGCCGTCTCGGCCCCGTCCTGGCCCCTGCTCGCGGTGGCCCTCTTCCTCGCCGGCATCGTCGACGCGCTCGTGGACGTGGCGCAGAACGCCCACGGGTTGCGGGTGCAGCGCGCCTACGGGCGCTCCATCCTGAACTCCTTCCACGGCCTGTGGAGCGTGGGAGCTGCCACGGGAGCGGTGCTGGGGTCCGCGGCCGCCGCGCTGGCGGTGCCGCTGGCGAGCCAGATGTGGGTGACCGCCGCGGTCTTCGTCGCGGTGGCCCTGCTGCTGCAGCGCTGGATGCTGCCCGGTCCCGACCGGCCCGCGCCGGGGCCCGCGGGCGACGAGCACGGTGAGGGGGGTGGGCGCGCTGAGCCCTCGGGCGCCTCCACCGGCCGCCGCAGGGCGGTCGTGGTGCTCCTCGCCCTGGGGCTGATCGCCGTCTGCGGCAGCGTCGTGGAGGACGCCGGCTCGTCCTGGAGCGCCATCTACCTGCGCGACGAGCTCTCCGCGAGCGCCGGGGTGGCCGGTACCGGGTACCTGGCGCTGATGGTGGCGATGACGATCGCGCGCTTGACCGGGGACCGCGTCATCGACAGGTTCGGGCAGCGCCGCGTCGCTCGTGCCGGCGGAGCCGTGACCGCCCTGGGCATGGCGGTGGCGCTGGCGTGGCCGTCGGTGCCCTCGACCCTGGTGGGCTTCGCGCTGGCCGGTGCGGGTGTGGCCACGCTCATCCCGGCGGCCTTCCACGCCGCCGACGAACTGCCCGGGCTGCCCCACGGCCTGGGCCTGTCGCTGGTGAACTGGGCGATGCGCGTGGGGTTCCTGCTCAGCCCGCCGGTCATCGGCTTCGTCGCGGACAGCGCGAGCTTGCGCCTCGGCCTGGTGCTGACCGTCGTGAGCGGTCTGGCGACCCTGCTGCTGGGACGCTTCCTCGCCGCGCGCCCCGCGCGCTGATCCCCGGGCGACCGCGGGTCGAGGTCCTCGTCGGCCCGCGACCTCGCCACCGGACCCCCGCAGCCGGGCGGGGGGTTCGTGCGCCCCCTCAGCGCGGCGCTGTCGCGGGGGTGCGGTCCTCGCGCTGCAGCAGGGTGACCGCGGCGACCAGCACGAGCAGGGCGGCGGCCAGCCCCTCGAAGCCGACGCGGGCCAGCACCGGCCCCGCCACCGCCCCGCCCACGGCGCCGGCCAGGCTCATCAGCGCGTCCGACGCGCCCTGCAGGGCGGGCCGCTGCGCCGGCGGCACCGCGCCGGTGACGAGGGTGGAGCCCGCGACGGTGGAGGCCGACCAGCCCAGGCCCAGCAGCACCAGGCCGGCCGTGACCACGCCGGTGCCGTCGGCGCCGAGCAGCGAGAGGACGAGCGCGGCCAGGAAGAGCCCCTGCCCGCCCAGGACGACCGCCCGGGCGCCGAGCCGGTCGCTCAGGGTGCCGAAGACCGGCGAGAGGGCGTACATCCCGGCCACGTGCAGGCTGATCGTCAGGCCCACCACGCTCAGCGAGGCGCCGTGCTCGCTCAGGTGCACCGGGGTCATGGACATCAGCGCCACCATCACCGCGTGGCTGCCCGCCACCGTGAGCACCGCCCGCCGGGCGGCCGGCGAGGTGCGCAGCGTGCTCAGCGCCCCCTCGCGCGCGGGCGCGTCCCCCGCGAGCGCGGTGGCCGGTGCGGGCGGCGCGCCGGCCACCCGCAGCGGACCGGGGCGCAGGCCCAGCAGGTAGACGGCGGCGCTGAGGGCCTGCGCGGCGGCGGCGATGACGAAACCGCCGGTCAGCGCCGGCAGGTCCAGGGCCCGGCCGACGGCCTCACCGGGTCCGAACAGGTTGGGCCCGGCCACGGCGCCCAGGGTGGTGGACCACACCACCAGCGACAGGTCCCGCCCGCGGGTGTCCTCGGTGGCCAGGTCGGTGGCCGCGAAGCGCGCCTGCAGGTTCAGCGCCTGCCCGGCCCCCAGCAGGAGCACCCCGGCGAGCAGCGCCGGCAGGCTGCCGGCGACGGCGGCGGCCACGACCGCGAGCGCTCCCGCGACGGCGAGGAGCGCGCCGGTGCTCAGGGAGGTGCGCCGCCCCCGGGCCCGGGCCAGCCGGGCCAGCGGCACGGCCAGCGCGGCAGCGCCGAGGGTGCTCATCGTCGCGGCCATGCCCGACCAGGCCGGGGAGCCCGCGACGTCGGTGATCAGCAGCGCTCCGAGGCTGAGGGTGGCGCCGGTGCCCAGCCCGCCCAGGACCTGCCCGGCGGCCAGGACCTGCACGACGCGGCGTTGCAGCAGCCGCTGCTCCGCCGTGCCGACGGCTGCGCCGGGCGGCCTGCTCGCGGCCTCGCCGGAGCCGGGTGGTGTCGTCATCGATCGCTCTCGCTCGTCGTGCTCGTGCGGCTCTCGCCGGCGGTCCACGGTGCCCGGGGCGCCTGCGCCCGCCCTGGGCGAGCATGCCAGCGGCAGGCGTCCGCCACGGGCATTTCCCCGCGCGCGGATCAGCCGGCGCCGGGGCCGTTCGCGGTCGAGGGGTCGTCGGCCGCTGGTCCAGCGGCTGCGCGCCGTGCGCCCTTGGCCTCGTACAGGGCCGCGTCGGCGTCGGCGTAGAACTGGTCGGGCCCGCGGGAGGGCACGTAGGCGGCGGTGCCCGTGCTGACGGTGACGCGCAGGTCGGCGATGGGGCGGGCGGCGACGACGCGGCGCACCCGCTGCGCCAGCCGGGCGGCGGCCGCGGCGTCGGCGTCGGGCAGCAGCACGGCGAACTCGTCACCGCCCAGGCGGGCCAGCAGGTCGGTGCGGCGCAGCACCCCCGAGGTGCGCGCCGCGATCTCCGCCAGGACGGTGTCGCCGGCCTGGTGACCGGCGCTGTCGTTGACCTGCTTGAAGTCGTCGACGTCGACGAGGACCAGCGCCAGCTCGCCGGGGTGGCGGTGCAGGCGGGCGATCTCCTCGACGAGGCGTTCCTCGAAGCGGCGGCGGTTGGCCACGCCGGTGAGCGCGTCGGTGCGCGACTGCGTGCGCAGCTGCGCGGCCAGCTGCTGCAGCCGCTCGCGCGAGTCCTGCAGCTCCTGCAGGGCGATGCGCAGGCTGAGCTCGTCGGAGGCCGCGGCGGCCAGGTCCTCCAGCAGCTGCAGGTCGTGGGCCGACCACGCGCGGGGCACGAAGTCGGCGGCGCAGAAGGCGCCCAGGGTGTGCTCCTCGTGCTGCACGGGGTACCCGGCGTAGGCGCCGGCGCCCATCTCGACCACGGCCGCGTGCCGGCGGTAGGCCGGGTCGGTGCGCGCGTCGAAGAGGATGACGGGCCCGCGCAGGCGCACGACCTGGGCGCACAGGGAGTGGCTGAGCGGGGTGGAGCGCAGCGAGGCCCAGGGCTCGGGGAGCCCGACCGCGGCCTGGATGATCTCGCGGTCGGCGGCCACGAAGGAGACCATCGCCACCGGCACGTCCAGCACCCGGGCGGCCATGCGCACCAGCCGCTCCAGGCCGTCGCTGTCCTGGCCCGCCCGCACCGCCTGCTCCAGCGCCGCGCGCCGCGCCGTCGCGGCCCGCTCCGCGTCCAGAGCTGGTGAGGGGTCTGCCGGTGACCGCGCCGAGGGCCGGGATGCTGATGACATGCCGTCATGCTCCCCGAGCCCCGCCCGCCGGACAAGGGACCGGAACCACCGGCTCGACGGTCGAGGGGTCCAGCGGTCGGGCGGCGGCCGCGGCCCGCTCGGGCCAGGTGGTGGAGGAGCCCTCGACCAGCAGCTCGGTGCGGGAGGAGCCCGGCTGGACGGCCGTCGTGGAGGTGCCGGAGGGGCCGGGGCGAAGCGCAGCGATCGCATCCACCCCTCCGGGGCGGACGTGGAGTCGGCGTGGGCGGCGCAGAACCCCTGACCGCTCAGCCCGGCGGCGGAGGTGGTGGCGACGACCTGCCCGGAGCGCTGATCGCGCACGAGGGGCAGGACGGCGCGGGGGATGGAGGAATTCCCGGGCGCACCCGGCCGGGGTGTCGCGGCGGTGGCTGCTGCGGCGGGTGGCGGTGGAGCACGCGGTCCGGGTGGCCGCGGGCGCGTCGGGGCGCGTGCTCAGAGGTCGTAGCCGCCGGAGACGTCGATGTCCTGGCCGGTGATCCACCCGGCCTGCTCGGAGAGCAGGAAGGCGATCACCCTGCCGACGTCCGCGCCCTCGCCGATGCGGCCCAGGGCGGTGTTCGCGGCCAGCGGTGCGATGAGCTCCGGGTGGCGGGCGAACGCGTCACCGCCCAGGCGGGTGCGCGTCGGGCCCGGCGCGACCGTGTTGACCCGGATGCCGCGCCCACCCAGTTCCTTGGCCAGGTAGCGGCTCCAGACCACGACCGCGCCCTTGAACGCGGCGTAGGCGGAGAAACCGGGCGTCATCCCGAAGGGGCGGGTCGAGCTGCTGCCGACGTTGACGATGGAGGCGCCGTCGGCCAGCAGGGGCAGCAGGGCCCGGGTGAGGAAGAAGGGGCCCTTGAACAGGACGTCGCCGAGCTCGTCGACGACGGCCTCGGTCGTGTCCGCGAACGCGGCCGGGCGCGCGGAGCCGGCGTTGTTGACCAGCCCGGTGAGGGCGCGCGAGCCCCAGGTCTCCTGCAGCGCTCGGGAGACCTCCTCGGCGAAGGCGGGGAAGGTCTCGGTCCGGGCGGTGTCCAGGGGCAGGGCGACGGCGGTGCCGCCGAACTCCTCGATCCGCTGGACGGTCTCCTCCGCGCCGTCGGGGTTCCCGCGGTAGGTCAGGACGACGCCGGCGCCCTGCCGGGCGACCTCGAGCGCGGCGCCCTGCCCGATGCCGGAACTGGCCCCGGTGACGAGGGTGACGGATGCGGTGCCGGACTCGGTGTCGGACGCGGTGCCGGACGCGGGGGTGGGAGCGGTGGGCATGGTTCCTCCGGTGGTCGTGGTGGCTGGTGCCTGCTCGCGGTGCCGGTTCCAGTGCAGCGCCGCACGCGCGCCCGTCCTAGACGATTGCTCGCCGGTCCTTGCACGATCCTGCTCCGCTCCGGACGGGCACGTGCGGGTCGCGTGCTCGAGGGGGTGCCCGGGAGCGCCGGGTGGGTGGTTCACTGACGGGCATGAGCCTCGCCGAGCTGCGCCGGCTGATCACCCGCCACGCCAGCCCCGCCACCACCACGGCCGTCGAGGGCGTCCACGTCGCGCGGACGACCGCTCCTGCCGCCCCGGCAGCCCCGGTGGGCGGCCCCGTGCTCGCCGTCATCGCGCAGGGCGAGAAGACGCTGGTGTTCGACGACCGTGAGCTCCGCTACGGCGCCGGGCAGTACGTCGTGGCCTCCCTCGACCTGCCGGTCACCGGCGAGTTCACCGGAGCGAGCGCGGCGGAGCCGGCCCTCGGGTTCGGGTTGACGCTGAAGCCGGCGCTCATCGCCGAGCTGCTGCTGCACCCCGCGGCGCGGAACCCGTCCGGCACCCCGCGGGGTGCAGCCGCACCCTTCGCCCTCACCGTCAGCGACGCGGGCCCCGACCTCATCGACGCGGTGGTGCGGATGCTGCGCCTGCTGGAGCGCCCGCGCGACCAGGTGGTGCTGGCACCGCTGATCGAGCGGGAGATCCTGTGGCTGCTGATCACCGGGCCGCACGGGGAGGCCGTGCGCCAGCTGGGGCTGGCCGACAGCAGCCTGTCCAGCATCGCCCGGGCGGTGCGCTGGCTGCGCGAGCACTACGCCCAGCCGCTGCGGGTGCAGGAGCTGGCGCAGGTGGCCGCGATGAGCCCCTCGGCCTTCCACCGCGCCTTCGCCGCGGTCACGGCCATGAGCCCGATCCAGTTCCAGAAGCGGATCCGCCTGCAGCAGGCGCGGTTGCGGCTGCTGGCCGATCCGGCGGACGTCGCCGGCGCCGGTCACGCGGTCGGTTACGGCAGCGCCTCGCAGTTCAGCCGCGAGTACCGCCGGTTGTTCGGGTTGCCACCGGGGCAGGACGCGGCGCGGTTGCGGGCGCAGGCGTACGCCGGGGTGTGAGGACCGGGTTGCCCGGGTTGCCCGGGTTGCCCGGGTTGCGGAGGGTTCCGGTGGTTCCCCGGGCCGGCACCTGCGGCCGCGTCCTGGACCGTCCGTCGCGCGTGCCCGCCCGGTCCTGATCCTCGCTCAGGGTGCGAAGACGCAGAACTCGTTGCCCTCCGGGTCGGCGAGCACGTCCCAGGCCCGGTCCTCCCCGCGAGGCAGGACCATGACGGCGCCCAGCGCGAGCAGCTCCTCGACGTCGCCGACGACGTCGAGGTGCATGCGGTTCTTGACCACCTTCGCCTCGGGGACGGGAACCACCCACAGCAGCGGTCCCGCGCCGGTGGGATCGACGATCGGCACCGGGTCGGACACCGGGCGGGGACCGTCCGGCCCGACGTGTCGGCGGTAGCCCATCGCCCGGCACCACCAGTCCGCCACGGCCTGGTGGTCGCGGGCGTCGAGGCAGAGGTCCTTGAAGCGGGAGGGAGCGCTCATGAGCGCATCACAGCGCACGGCTGCCGGCGGCCGCCAGTCGAGGTCCCCACCGGCCGGGGTCGTGGTCGGCTCGGCGCCAGCCTCCGCGACCGCACCTGTGCGCGGTCGGGGAGGCGCGACGTGGCCATCGATTTCCACCTCCTCAACCGTTGCCATCACGGAAACCGTCTGAGATGATTGCCGTCATGGAAAGCACTGGAGCGAGACCCGACCCCGACCAGGCCCGCGCAGCGCTGGCGGGCATCCACCAGGCGCAGCGGGCCGTGCGCGACACCCCCTGGCCCACCTGGCTCTACCCGGCCAACGCGCTGCTGCTGGGCGCGATGGCGCTGACCCCCCTGCTGGAGCAGCACCGCACCCGGGCCTTCCTGCTCGTCGCCCTGGTCGTCGTGGGCGTCAACCTGGTGGCCGGCTACCGGATGGGCACCCCCTGGGCGCTGCCCACCTCGCGCCTGTTCCTGGGCGCGGTCACCGCCGCGGGCGCCTGCGTGCTCGCCGCCCTGCTGCTCGGCGACGTCACCGCACGCAGCTGGCCGGTGCCCGTGCTCGCGATCGCGGCCGCCGGCCTGTACCTGGCCGGCGCCGTGGCGCACCGCAGGTCCACCGGTCCCGCCCCGCGGAGCAGCCGGCGGCCCCGGTGAAGGCGCAGCTGGACCCGGTGATCCACCCGACGCACCGCCTGCGCATCTGCGCGATGCTCGTGGCCGGCACGACGCTGGAGATGCAGGTGCTCAAGGAGCACCTGCAGCTGAGCCCGTCGGCGCTGAGCAAGCAGGTCGCAGCCCTGCTGGACGCCGGGTACGTCAAGCAGGAACGCCTGGGCGCCGACTCGCGCCGGGTGTGGCTGTCGCTGACCCGCCAGGGCACCAGGGCCTACCGGGCCCACGTCGCGGCGCTGCAGGAGATCGTCGCGGCTGCGCCGCCGACCGCGCTCGCGCACGACGACGCGGACGACGACGCGCACGAACCCGCGGAGCAGGACGTGGACGCGCGTCGCTGAACGGCGTGCCGCTACGCCGGTCCAGCGCCCGAGGAGGCACCCCGGGGGCCCTGCGGGGTGGCGCGCTGGGCGGCCAGGATGCCCAGCAGCGCCACCCCGTCCGCGCTGGGACCACCCGGGTCGGCGTGGTAGACCACCAGCTGCTGCCCGGCCGCCCCGCGGACGTCGAAGGTCTGCACGTGCAGCGTCAGCTCGCCCGCCTGGGGGTGGGCGAACCGCTTGCGCTCAGCGGTCTTGCCCCGCGCGTCGTGCCGTTCCCACGCACTGGCGAACCAGGGGTCGGTGCTCAGGTGCTCGCGGACCTCGCGGATGCGCGCGTCACCGGGGTGCGCACCGTCGGCCAGGCGCAGTGCGGCGACGCTGTCGCGCGCCACGACGTCGCGCTCGGGGTAGAGCGAGCGCGCCAGCGGGTCGCGGACGACGAGCTCCACGAGGTTGCGGGTGGTCGGGAAGGCGCCGAACAGCTCCTCGGCCAGGGCGTTGGTCGCCAGCACGTCCAGGGCGCGCCCGAGCACCAGCGCGGGGGTCGCCGGCCAGGCGTCCAGCAACCCGGCCAGCCGCGGGTCGACCCGTTCGGGACCGCCGGCCCCGAGGCCGGGGGCGGGAGCCAGGCCCGCCAGCCGGTACAGGTGCTCGGCGCCGTCGCGCGACAGGTGCAGCGCGTGGACGAGGGCGTCGAGCACGGCCGGCGAGGGGTTGCGCTCGCGGCCCTGTTCGAGCCGGACGTAGTACTCCACGCTGATGTCCGCCAGCAGCGCGACCTCGCTGCGGCGCAGGCCCGGCACCCGCCGGCGCGACCCGGCCGGCAGACCCGCCGCTGCGGGGGACAGCTCACCGCGGCGTGCGCGCAGGTACTCCCCGAGACCGCTCACCGGTCCACCGTAGTCCGCGGTGCGCCGCTGAGGGTGGTCGTGGCGCTACCACCCTCACCGCGGTCTCCCCCCGCCCCGTCCGCGCGGGCACCGTCGTGGTCATGAGCGAACCGATCGACACCACCGAACGCAAGACCGTGCTCGTCACCGGCGCCTCCAGCGGCATCGGCGAAGCCGTCGCCCGGGAACTGGCCGGCGCCGGGCACCACGTCGTCCTCGCCGCCCGCCGCGAGGACCGCCTCGAACAGGTCGCGGCCGACATCACCCGCACCGGGGGGAGCGCCTCGACCGCGGCCCTGGACGTCACCGACCCGGAGGCGTACGCCCGGGTGGTCGACGCGGTCGTCGCCGAGCACGGGCGCCTCGACGTCCTCGTCGCCAACTCCGGCGTCATGCTGCTGTCCCCGATGACCTCGCTGCTGGCGCAGGAGTGGGACCGGATGGTGGACGTCAACGTCAAGGGCGTCCTGCACGGGATCGCCGCGGCCCTGCCGCACTTCCTGCGCCAGGGGTCCGGGCACTTCGTGACCACAGCGTCCATCGGGGCGCACGAGGTCGTGCCCACCGCCGCGGTGTACTGCGCCACCAAGTACGCGGTGTGGGCGCTGATGGAGGGCCTGCGCCAGGACCTGCCGCCGACGGTGCGGGCCACGACCATCAGCCCGGGCGTGGTGGAGAGCGAACTGGCTCAGCACATCACCGACCCGGCGGCCAGCGCGGGGATGGTCGAGTACCGCCGCAGCGCCATCGCGCCCTCGGCGATCGGGCGGGCGGTCGCCTACGCGGTCGGCGAACCGGACGACGTCGACGTCAACGAGGTCGTGGTCCGCCCCGCCGCGCAGCGCCCCTGAGGGCACCTCACGCCACCCGGCGCCGGCCGCGCCGTGGTCGCGCGGACCGCCGCGCCGGTGGCCGCGAGCGGTCCGGTCCCGGCAGACTGCGTCCTCGAACGCCGGCCGACGAACGTGGGGTGCTCCGTGGTGGACGAGGCGACGGGCGCGGCGACGGGCGAGGCCGGCCGGCCGGGCGTCCCTGCGCGGCGCATGCACCTGGTGGGGACCCTGCCCCAGTTCCACGACGCCGCCGAGGCGCTGGCCTGGCAGGTGGGCGAGCTCGCGGGGCGGGTGCGCCGGCTCAGCGGGGGAGAGACCGCCGAACGCTCCCGGTGGATCGTGCCCGTCGTGCAGCGGCTGGCGCAGCAGCCGGTGCTCCGGCGCACGCGCTCGGGGGACTGGACCGGCTACGACGACGTCGACCGCTTCGCGCTGCGGCGCGGCCGGCGCCTGCTGCCGGAGCACCTGGACCTGCGGATCGCCGAGCACGCCGAGCAGGAGCTGGAGCTGCTCGCCCGCTCGTCGCACCCGGCGACTCCCGACCTGCCGCTGCAGGTGGGCCTGCCGGGCCACCTGGACGTGGCGCTGTTCGCCTTCGGGGCCGCGGGCGTGCCGCGCACGGCCGCCGTCGTGCGCCGCGCGCTGGGCCGCGAGATCGCCAGGGCGGTCGCCGGCGCCGGCACCTCGGTCGTCTTCCAGCTGGAGCTGCCCGCCGAGCTCGTGGCCCTCACCGCCGCACCCGCCCCGGCGCGGCCCGCGCTGGCGCGGGTGCTGGCCGCCCTGGTGGTGCGTCAGGTCGCCGAAGCTCCGCCGGGGACCCGCTTCGGGGTGCACCTGTGCCTGGGGGACCTGGGGCACCGCGCCCTGCGGCAGCTGCCCAGCGCGGCGCCCCTGGCCCGGCTGACCACCGCGCTGGTCCGCGCCTGGCCGGCGGGACGGCCCCTGGAGTTCGTGCACCTGCCGCTCTCCGGCGGCGACGGCACGCCCCCCGCGGACCCCGCCTTCTACGCCCCGCTGCGTGCCCTGCGCGCCGTCGTGCCCGAGCACGTGCAGCTGATCGCCGGCCTGGCCCACGAGGAGCAGCCCATCGAGGAGCAGGTGCGCCTCCTCGCCGTCGTCGAGGACGCCCTGGGCAGGCGGGTGGACGTGGCGACCTCGTGCGGTCTGGGGCGGCGCCCGCCGGCCGCGGCGGCGGCCGCGGTGCGCGCCACGCTCCGCCTGCTCGACGCGTGAGCGACGCGTGCGGCGGCACGGGCGGCCGGTGGGCGTCCTGTCCCGTGGTCCTCGACGTCCAGCGCGCTGGAGGTCCTGCGGTCACCGGCACGGACGCGCCGCTGCGGACGCACCACGACCCGCCGGTCCAGGGGCCGGGTCCCGCACGCTTCGGGGACGAAGAACCCGGTGACGCCGACCGCGACCCGCTGCAGCTGGTGCGCACCGCTGTCGAGTCGCGGGTCACGCCCCGGGACACCGCGGAGGTGCACGGCAACGAGATCGACCTCTACCGCCTCGCACCACCGGCTCGCCAGGAGGTCCGGCGGGAGGCTCCCGGCGCCCTCCTCGCCGCTGCCCCCGCTGCTCCGGGTGGGGCGGGTGCGGGTGCGGCCGATCGTCGTGTCGTCGATCCTGCTCCGGCGCGGCGGGCATCGCGCGGAGAGCGGTCGTAGTGCTGGCGGAAGACGGTGGCGAAGTACTGGCTGGAGGAGAAGCCGCACGCCAGGGCGACCTCGGAGATCGTCAGGTCGGTGCTGATCAGCAGTTCCAGCGCCCGCTCGACGCGCAAACCGGTCAGGTAGTCCATCGGGGTCGCGTTGACCACCTGCCGGCAGTGGTAGATGAAGCGGGTACGGCCCAAGCCGCACTGGCGGGCCATCGAGTCCACGCTCCACGCTTCCGCCACGTGCGAGGGCAGCGCCTTGAGGAAGGCGGTGACGGACCGCTCGGCGGAGGCGAAGTGCGGGTCCAGTTCCGGCTCCTCGCGCTCCATCACGTCGATCAGCTCCAGCAGGACCTCGCTGATCCGCAGACCCAGGTGCGTGGTGGTGCGGCGGGTCTGCTCACGCATGGTGCGTTCCATCCGCTCGGTGGCGCGCACCAGCCCGGTGCCGGCCCGCCACACCGAGCGGTCCGAACCGCGCAGCAGCGCCGCCAGGCGTTCCAGGTCCTGCTGCGGCAGCGGTAGCCACCCCGGCCACCGCCAGCTCTGGTTGGGCAGCAGCGCCTCGACGTCGAGGATGAACCAGCCCAGCGTGCAGGCCGTCACCGTCGGCAGGCCGATGCGGTGCCGCTGCCAGGGACGGGTCACGCTCACCCAGCCCCGTTGCAGGTCCTGCTGGGTGTCCTCGGTGGAGAAGCCGGCCCGCCCGTGGGTGACGAAGGTGACCTCGACGCCCTCGTTCAGGTGCCAGTCCAGGCCCCAGTCCTGATCGGCGGTGACCTCCCACAACCCGGTGCTGAGCACCCCCGGCAGCACGCCGTCCTCCAGCAGGGCGCCGGGGTAGGCGTTGCGGCCCCAGGCCCACAGGCCGATGTCACCGCGGGCACCGGCACGGCGCAGCGGCGCGCTGGGGTCGTCGCGGTAGGTGCCGTCGGAACCGCGGAACATCGCCGCTTCCCGCCCCGCCATGTGCTCCACCGTCCGCTCGTGCCGGCTGACCCGTCGACGATCGGTCACCGGCGGGCGGCTGCGCTCCCGCCCCCGCCGAGGCCGCCGGCCCGGTCCGTCGACGTCGCCGCAGCATCGTCGCTGGTGGAGGCGTTGCCGCAGCTCCAGGGTAGGGCGCCCGCAGAACCGTCCGCAACGCTCCCGGGTGACCGCCCGCGGTCACCGGCTCCCGGGGTCGTGTTCGACATCGGTCAGCGAACGAGAGTGGACGACACGTCCGCCGGCCCTGCCGCAGGGTGAGGGGCACCGGACAGGGCGCACCGCGGCGCCCACCACCACCTCCGAGGAGCAGTTCGTGGCCATCACCGTCGGGTGCTTCGCCCTCGTCGACCCCTTCTCCACCCTCGACCACCAGCTGGACCGCATCCGGGACTGGGGCTTCAGCACCGCCGATGTCACCGACACCGGCGACGGGGCCGTGCTGGGCAACCACTTCGGCTTCAGCGCCGTCGCCAGCCTGGACGCCAACCCCCACGACCTGCGCCGGCTGTTCGCCGAACGCGGCCTGAGCATCACCTCCTTCTGCGCCCACGCCGACCTGCTGGACGCCAGCGCTCCCTGGCGCTACGGCACCGCCGAGATCGTCAAGGCCGTCCGCGCGGCCGCGGCGATCGGCGTGCCGCACGTGATCACCACCGAGGGCGAACCCGAGACCGACTTCGGTCGGCGCCTGACGCGCCAGGAGGCGCTCTTCAGCATCCTGGAGAAGCTGCACGAGCCGCTGCGGGTGGCCCAGGACCACGGCGTGAAGATCCTGCTGGAGCCGCACGGCCCCTACACCGGCGACCCCGACGCCGTGGAGGAGATCCTCGAACGCGCCGCCTCCCCGGCGCTGGGCGTCAACCTCGACACCGGCAACAGCTGGCTGGCCGGCGCCGACCCGCTGGAGTACGTGCGCCGCTTCGGCGAGCACATCGGGCACGTGCACTGGAAGGACCTCGGCGCCGAGTGGGAGGCCCGGCGCGGGAAGGTGTTCGGCTGCGGCATGTCCACGATCGCGCTGGGCCAGGGCGTCATCGACGTCCGCGGCGTCTTCGACGCCCTCCTCGCCGCGGGCTTCGACGGCGCCACCACGCTGGAGATCGCCGGCGACGAGGCCGTGCTCGCCTCCGCCGACCTGCTCGAGCAGTGGGGAGCCGTGCGGTGAGCGGCGCCGCGGGCGCGTCGAGCGCCTTCGCGATCGGCCAGGTCGGGCTGGGCAGCATCACCGTGCCCCACCGGCAGGGCTACCGCCTGTACGGGCAGCCGGTCGTGGCCGGCTACGACCCCGACCCCGCCGCCCGCGCCCGCATGCTGGCCGACACCCCCACCGCGAGCGTCCACGAGAGCCTGGCCGACCTGCTGGCCGACGAGCGGGTGGGAGTCGTCGACCTGGCCACCCCCCACCACCGGGCGACCCGGTTGCCGGTGCTGGAGCAGATCGCCGCCGCCGGCAAGCCGTTCCTGGTGCAGAAGCCGCTGGCCATGAGCTACCCGGAGGCGCTGGAGCTGGTGCAGGTGGCCGAGCAGGCCGGTGTGGTCGGCATGGTCAACCAGAACATGTGCTTCACCCCCTCGGCCATCGCCCTGGCGAGCGCGCTGCTGCAGGACCGCGTCGTCGGCGAACCCTCCTACGCGCAACTGGTGGCGCAGTACCAGTTCGACACCGACTACCACCCCTGGTTCGGCAAGGACGAGCGCTGGTGGACGGCGGGGCTGTCCATCCACCACCTCGGCCTGCTGCAGCTGCTGTTCGGCCCACCGCTGAGCGTGCACGCCCTCACCGGTCACGACGTCAGCCAGCCCGGCGTCACCAGCGACGGCTGGGGTCACCTGGCGCTGCGCTACCCCAGCGGCCTGCAACTGGTGCTGATCTCCACCGGCACCTACTACGGCACCGAGCCGGTGCGGCACGGCGACGAGGCGGTGTGGGTGCAGGGGCCCGAGGGCCTGGTGGACTGGCGCCCCGAAGGTGATGTCGTCGTCTCCCGCCGCATCGGGGGCGGCGGCGACGTCGAGCGCCGCTCCATCGCCCCGCACACCCGCGGCACCTGGTTCCCGCACGCCTTCGGCCTCACGATGGCGCACTTCCGCCAGGCCCTGGCCGCGGGGGCGGCTCCGCTGTGCTCGGTGCAGGACAACCTCAACGTCGTGGCGGTGCTGGAGGCCACCTACCGGTCCAGCGCCGAGCACCGCGTCGTGCAGGTCGCCGAGATCATGGGGGACCGCTACGACGGCGACTACGGCACCGGCTACTCGCACGGCTTCGCCGCCTGGCAGCCACCGCACCCCCTGCAGGACGAAGCGGTGCAGGAGGCCGTGGCGTGAGCGGGTCGATCACCTTCGAGCAGACCGGCGACGCCCGCGGTCTGCTGCGTGGCCCGCAGGGGCAGCCGCTGGCCGGCTGCTCGTGGTCCTCGAGCGCCAACCACCCCTACTTCGACGAGCTGCGGCCCCTGGCCCACCGCGGCGTCCTGACCACCCACGCCCCGCACGACCACCGCTGGCACCACGGCCTGTGGTGGTCGTGGAAGTTCATCGACGACGTCCTCTTCTGGGAGGACCACCCCGGCTACGGCGGCAACCGCGCCGGCCTGGGCCGCAGCACCGTCGAGGAGCACCGCGTCGAGGCCACCGGCGACGGCGTGCGCATCCACGAGCAGCTGTCCTGGCGGGTGGACGCCGGCGGGCAGGTGCTGCTGTCCGAGCAGCGCTCGGTGACGGCCACGCTCGCGAGCGGCGTCGACGGTGGCTGGGCGCTGGACTGGGACCAGACGTGGACGGCGAGCAAGGACGTGCACCTGTCGGTCACGCCGTGGCCGCAGACCACCTGGGGCGGCTACGCGGGACTGAACTACCGCGCCGCCCGCGCGATGGTGACCGGCGAGTCCATCTCGGGCGCGGGCGGGCGGGTCGGACGCGACGCCGTGCACGGCCGGCGCGCGGCGTGGGCCGCCTACGGCGGCGCCGTCGACGGCGCGGGCACCGACGAGCCGGGCGATCCGGCCCGCGGCGGCGTGGCCCTGCTGCAGCACCCCGACGACGCCGGCTACCCCAGCCCCTTCTACGTCTTCTCCGCCGTCGACGACTTCGGCTTCCTGGCCACCGCACCGCTCATGCACGAAGGCCGCGACCTCGGCGCCGGTGAGCGGTTGCGCCAGCGCACGCGCGCCCTCGTGCTCGCCCACCCCGGCGATGCCGCCGACCTCGAGCGCGCCCACACCGCGTACGCCGCCCACACCCACGACACCGCCGACACCGCCGACACCGACGACACCGACGACACCGCCGGCGCCGGCAGCACTGCGGGCGCCGACACCGACTCGTCAGGCGCACGCCGGACCTGACGCGCACCACGCCTGACGCCCACCGCTCAGCCACCACCCGCCGCACCTCGCCAGGAAGGCACGTCGACGATGACCACCAGGTTCCGCCGCAGCGCCGCTCTCGCAGCGCTCGCCCTGCCCCTCGCCCTGCTCACCGCCTGCGGGGGCTCCTCCGACGACTCCGCCGGCTCCGACGCCTCCGGTGGAGGTCTGGAGCTGACCGCTCTGGACTACTACACCGACGAGCCCTCGCACGGCAACACCCAGAAGCGGTTGTCGGACTGCGCGGCGGAGGTGGGGGCCACCATCACCCAGTCCAGCGTGCCCTCCGCGCAGTACAACGCCAAGGTGCTGCAGCAGATCTCGACCAAGTCGCTGCCGGACGTGCTGATGGTCAACAACCCCGACCTGCCGCAGTTCGCCTCCACCGGAGCGCTCGCGCCGCTGTCCGACCTCGGCGTGGACACCAGCGCCTACCTGCCCTCGGTGCTGGAGACCGGCCGCTACGAGGACGAGCTGTACGGCCTGGCGCCCAACGTCAACACCCTGGTGCTGTACTACAACACGACGATGCTGCAGGAGGCCGGTCTGGCCGTCCCCACCACCTGGGCCGAGCTGGAAGCCGCCGCCGCCCAGCTCACCACCCCCGATCGCTACGGCTTCGCCTACTCCGCGGCCGCGGGCACCGAAGGCACCTGGACCTTCGTGCCCTTCCTGTGGTCCAACGGCGGCTCGCAGCTGCAGCTGACCGCCCCGGAGGCGCAGGAGGCGCTGAGCTTCTACACCGGCCTGGCCGCCAAGGGCTACGTCTCGCAGTCGGTGGTCAACTGGACGCAGGCCGACGTCAAGGACCAGTTCGCCGCCGGCAAGGCCGCCATGATGATCAACGGGCCCTGGCAGATCCCCAGCCTGGAGGAGACCGCCGGCCTGGACTGGGCCAGCACCACCATCCCCGTCCCGCAGGCCGGTGACACCCCGGTGGCGCCGCTGGGCGGTGAGCTGTGGACGGTGCCGCGCACCGGCGGTGAGCGCGAGGAGGCCGCCGCCAGCATCGTGCAGTGCCTGAACTCCCCCGAGACGCAGCTGGAGATGGCCACCACCAGCAACACCGTGCCCAGCAACCAGGAGGCTGCGCAGCAGCTGGCGCAGCAGCAGCCGGAGATGCAGTCCATCGTCGACACCGTCACCACCGCCAAGTCCCTCACCGGCGACTCGGGGCTGAAGTGGACCAAGGTCAGCGACGAGCTGGCCACCGCCATCGCCGCCGTCATCACCGGGCAGGCCAGCGTGCCGGACGCTCTGCAGGCCGCCCAGAGCGCGATCAACGGCTGAGCCGGCACCCGCAGGGAGGAGGAGAGATGTCCGGCAGCAGCCAGGGCAGCAGGATCAGCGAGCGCAGCACGGCGTTGAGGCG
>NZ_JAAALL010000670.1 GCF_009906315.1 Kineococcus vitellinus
GGGGTGTGCGCTGGGGAGGGGAGCTGCGGGGCTCGAAGCTCGCCGTGGGCCGGCTCGCGAGGGAGGGCCCGGGAGTTCGTCGTGGTCGCCGGCCGCGGGGTGTCCGCCCGGCGCGCCGTGCTGCTCTGCTGTCGTGCCACCGGCGCCCGCTCCGCGGTGGGACCGGCCTCGCGCTGCGGGCTCCGCGGCCGCAGCGGGGCGGCGGGTGCCGGTGGGTGCCGGTGGGTCCGGTAGGTCCGGTGCGCCGCTCGTGGTCAGTGCGTGCGGCGGGTGCTGGTGCTCTCGCCGGTGCCGGGTGCCGGCTGGTGCGTGGTCTCGGCGGCTGGGCCGGGGGTGAGGTGCAGGTGCCCCGCGGGGCGGTCCGTGCCCGGCCGGGCCGAACCCGGCGCGGGGGTGAGC
>NZ_JAAALL010000671.1 GCF_009906315.1 Kineococcus vitellinus
GACGACCTTCCAGGCGCCGGTGGTCATCCGGCCCCGGCGGGCGGCCGCCAGGTGGCCGCGCAGGCCGCGCGCCCCGCCGGCCCGGTCGCCGGCGCCCTCGCCGAGGTCGTCGAGGGCGCCGAAGGCCGCCGCCCCGACGCAGGCCGCGGCGGCGGCGGCGTTCCAGGGCGCTGCGGCGGCGGCGGCACCCGCCAGGGCCGCCACCGCGGCGGTGGGCCCCTCGAGCAGGGTGACCCGCCGCCCGCGGTGGTTGAGCCGCTCCCAGCGCGCCCCGCCCCCCGGGGGGTGCGCCGCCAGGGTCGTCGCCGTGCGCCGCGCCAGGGCGGCCGCCGCGCCGGCGGCCACGAGCGCGCGGACCGCGCCGCCGCTCACGGGGCGGCCGCCGGCAGCGGCGGG
>NZ_JAAALL010000672.1 GCF_009906315.1 Kineococcus vitellinus
GCGCACCAGCGTCGCGGCGCGCACCAGCGCCGCCCGCCGCCCGCCGCCGGGGGCCCGCCAGGCGTCGGCGGCCATCTGCGCGTTCGCCGGCCACACCGCCACCAGGAAGGCGGCCGCCGCGGCGCCGGCCGCGCGGCGGGTGGGCGGCAGCGCCAGGCCCGCGGCCAGGACCAGCTCGACGACCCCCGAACCCGTGGTCCACCACCGCGCGGGCCCGGGCAGCGCGCGGGGGACGATCGCGTCGAAGCCCCCCGGGCGCACCAGGTGCGCGGTGCCGGCGCCGGCGAGCAGCGCGGCCAGCGGGACCCAGCGGCGTGGTGCGGCGCGGGTGATCACAGGCGCGATCCTGCCCGAGACCCCGCCGCCGGCGCGACGAGGCCCCCGTTAGGGT
>NZ_JAAALL010000673.1 GCF_009906315.1 Kineococcus vitellinus
GGGCGGGGGTCGGAGGTGGTGCGGGCGGTCGCGGACACGCTCGCCCGCTGCCCGGCCCACCGCTCCAGGTCGCCGGAGGAGGCCCGCGCCTGCTGGAGCACCACCACCAGCAGGACGAGCGCGCAGGCCACCAGCACCAGCAGCGCGGGCACGAGCAGCGGGCGAACGAGCAGCCCGGGCGCGGCGGGGCCCGGCGCCCCGCGGCGGCGCGCCGGGGCGACGGCGGGGAGGACGGAGCGGGTCAGGACGGCGAGGGCGGCGAGGACGGCGAGGGCGGCCGCCACGACCAGGGCGGCCCGCGCCTCCCGCGGGTGCGCGACGGCGGCGCCCGCGCACGCCCAGGCGCCGAGCGCGGCGGCGACCAGGCGCAGGTCCAGCG
>NZ_JAAALL010000674.1 GCF_009906315.1 Kineococcus vitellinus
GGCGACCTCCTGCCCCCAGGCCGAGGACAGGTGCGCCTCCAGCTCGTGCACCTCGTCGGCGACCAGGACCTCGCGCTCGCCCAGCAGCGGCTGCGGCCGGAGCAGGTCGTGGGCGAGCTGGGCGTGGTTGGTGACCACGACGTCGGCCTCGCGGGCGGTGGCGCGGGCGGTCTCGGCGAAGCACTCCCGCCCGAACGGGCACGCGGCGGCGCCGGGGCACCCGGTGGAGTCGGTGGAGACCTCCGCCCAGGCGCGCTCGGTGGTGGGCGGGGCCTGCGAGCGGTCGCCGCTGCGGGTGGTGCGCGCCCACCGCAGCAGCGCGTCCAGCGCGGCGAGGTCGGCGACGGAGGACCTGGGCGAGGGCGGCTCCT
>NZ_JAAALL010000675.1 GCF_009906315.1 Kineococcus vitellinus
TGTCTGGTGCCTGCTGGTGGCAGGGGGTTCCTGGTTGTCGTTTGAGAACTGCACAGTGGACGCGAGCATCATGTAGTGGTGTTCGTCGAGTAGATAATCCTCTGATGATGTGGATCGCTGCTCTTTCACTCTCGCATCGCGGGTGTGCTCCTTGAGGGGGTGCTCCGCGGGTGGGGTGTGGGTGGCGGTTCGCTGTCTTTGTGGTTTGGGTTTTGAATTCTGCACTGGCGTCGTGCGCCTGCTCGTCCACGGGTCGTGTTTTCCGTGGTGGGTGGTGTGTGGTGGTCAAGTGTGTAAGGGCGCATGGTGGATGCCTTGGCATCAGGAGCCGATGAAGGACGTGGGAGCCTGCGATAAGCCT
>NZ_JAAALL010000676.1 GCF_009906315.1 Kineococcus vitellinus
ACGTCGGCGCGACCGAAGTAGGGGTCGCTGACCTCCTCACCCCAGAACGCGTGCTGCTGACGAGCGAACGCCGCATGATCGAATGGGCCCGCCGCAGCATTCAGACCCACCGCATCGCCCAACCGCACCGCGCTGAAGCGCGCCCGACGCTCCGCACGCCGGCGCAGCAAGCCCTCGCCCACCGGCACACCACCCGCACCGGCCGGCGCCTCGGACGGCACCGCCGTCAAGTGCGCCACCGCACGACCCCGAGACAAGATCGTGAACGACTCCCCCGCCTCAACCTCCGCCAACACCTTCGCGTACTCGTTCCGCAGCTCGCGCGCATTGATGCTCCGCATGGCTACATCGTAGCCACCA
>NZ_JAAALL010000677.1 GCF_009906315.1 Kineococcus vitellinus
GATGCCCTTCGCGGTGCCGTGGACGCGCTGCGAGCCCGCCGAGCGCGCCGAGCCCGCCCTGCCGGTCGCCCTGCACCCCTTCGCCGGGCTGCGGCTGTCGCTGCCCGCTCCCGACGGCGGGCGGGTGGAGCTGCGCACGGGGGACGTGGGCGCCCTGGTCGAGCTCGCCGAGCTCGCGGCCCGCGGCGTGCACGCCGACGACCGGATGCCCTTCGCGGTGCCGTGGACGCGCTGCGAGCCCGCCGAGCGCGCCGAGCCCGCCCTGCCGGTCGCCCTGCACCCCTTCGCCGGGCTGCGGCTGTCGCTGCCCGCTCCCGACGGCGGGCGGGTG
>NZ_JAAALL010000678.1 GCF_009906315.1 Kineococcus vitellinus
CCGGCAAGAGCGTCGAGGGCGCCAACTGGTCCGGCCGCGACGAGGCGGAGAAGGAGATCAGGGCGTCCTACGAGCGCGCCGAGGGCACCTCGTACGAGGCCGGCGCCGGTCACTGACCCGCCGCGCGGCGCAGCACGCGGCGGCCCCGGGCGCGAGGACCGCGCCCGGGGCCGCCGCGCGTCCGCACGGGTGGCCGCACCGGTGGCCGCACCGGTGGCCGCACCGGTGGCCGCACGGGTGGTGGCGGCCCGCGGGAGGGGACCGGCGGGCGGTGCGGCCGTTACGATCGACCGTCGT
>NZ_JAAALL010000679.1 GCF_009906315.1 Kineococcus vitellinus
CGATCGGGGTCGTCGCTCCCATCCCGGTGACGACGACGCGGCGCGACGTTCCCGTCGTGGTCATGGTCATGGTCGGTCAGCTCCTTCTCGAGCTCTGACGGCGAACTGCTGGGTCGTGCGGTGGTGCTGGGTGCGGCCGGCCCGCGGGGAGCGGGCCGGCCGGTGGTGCGTCCTCAGCCCTGCGCCTGGGAGATGTAGGCGACGGCGTCGCCGACGGTGCGCAGGTTCTTGACGTCCTCGTCGGGGATGCGGACGCCGAACTTCTCCTCGGCGTTCACGACGATGGT
>NZ_JAAALL010000067.1 GCF_009906315.1 Kineococcus vitellinus
CGCCGACCCCGCTGGGGGAGCCGTCCGGGGTGCCCGTGGGGGTGCCGGTGGAGGAGGCGGCGCGCGGGTCGGCGCTCACGCCGGCGGCCCGGGCGACCGCGGCCCAGGTGCCCGCGGGCACGGCGACGGGCTCGACGCGCTGCTCGGAGCGGGCGGTGCGCCCCAGCGAGCTCCAGCCCTCCACCTCCTCGCGGCAGCGCGCGCAGCCGGCCAGGTGGGTGCGCTCCTCCTCGCCGGGCTGCTCGCCCAGCGCGACGTCGACGGCGCGGTCCTCGGACAGGTGGTCCGTGGCCACACCCTCCTCAGGAACCCGCACCGTCGTCCTCCAGCCGTGCCCGCAGCCGGCGCAGCGAGCGCCGGAGGTGGCTCTTCACGGTACCCAGTGGCAGGTCCGTCCGTTCGGCGATCTCGCCGTGGGTCAGCTCCTCGAAGAAGGCCAGCCGCACCAGCGTGCGCTGCGGCTCGTCGAGGTGCTCCACCTCGTCGAGCAGCACGATCCGCTCGGCGGCCAGCTCGTGCGGGTCGTGGCTGCCGCCGAACCCGCCGCCCGGGCCGTCGCCGAAGCCCCCGGGGTCGGTGGGGACCTCGGTGCGGCTGCGGGCGGCGAGCACGTCGGCCGTGCGGTGGCGGGCGATGCCCACCAGCCACGCGGGCAGCGAGGCGCGCGCGGGGTCGAAGCGCTCCCGCGAGCGCCAGGCCGCGACGAACACGGCCTGCACGACGTCCTGGGCGTCCTCGGGGGCCAGCCGCCGCCGGGCGACGCCGTGGACCAGGGGGGCCCAGCGGGCGAAGGCCTCCGCCAGCGCCCGCTCGTCCCCGGCGACCAGCGCCGCCGCCACCTGCTCGTCGCCGGCCCCGCCCAGACCGCTCGGGGGCACGCCGTCGGCCATCGGCACCCCCGCGGCGGGCTCGACGTCGAGCGGCGCGCGCGCAGCGCGCGCCCGGCCGACGTCGGCACGACGGATCACGCAGCACACCGTACGGACGCGGGCCGCTCCCGCGCGAGGTTTCGGCTCACACCGGCGAGGCGCGCACCACGACGTTGTCGGCGTAGGTGCGGGTCTCCTCGTCGAAGCGGCCGCCGCAGGTGACGAGGACGAGGGTGGACGGGCCGCTGCGGGTGAACAGCTCCGCCGGCAGCTCGGACTTGGGGTGCGAGCGCCGCTCGACGACCGCGTAGGCCCGGGTGGAGCCGTCGTCGAGGACGACCTCGACGACCGTCCCCGGCTCCACCGCCGCCAGCTCGTACAGCGCTCCCGGGCCCTCGGCGAGGGTGTCGACGTGGCCGGCGAGGACGGTGCCGCCGGGTGCGCCGGGTGCTGCGCTCCAGCGGTACCAGCCGACCCGGTCCCCGTCCGCGGGCACCTCCAGGACGCCCTCGGCGTCCACGCCCACAGCGTCCACCGGGGCGTCGACGCCGAGGTCGGCCACCCGCAGCCGCACGGGGACGGGCACCGGTCGCGGCGGCACCGGGGCGGCGTCGCGGCGTGCGACGACCGCCGCCGGCGGCGTCGTCGGTGCTGCCGCGGCGGGGGGCGCCGCAGCGGGGGGTGCCGCCGCGGCACCGGTCGCGAGGACCGGTGCCGCGACCGCCGCCGGGGCGGGGGCGACGCTGAACCCGTCGTCGGGCCGGGCCTGCCACCACCCGCCCAGCAGCGCGACGCCGGACAGCGCCAGGGCGGGAGCCAGCAGGGGGGCTGCGCGCCTCACGCCGCCGCGCGGCTGCGCCGCACGGACAGCGCCAGCAGGGCCGCACCGCCGAGGGCGAGCCCACCGGCACCGGCGGTCCACGCCGGCCAGCCGCCGTCGGCCAGGCCCGCCTCGCCGGAGGGGACCCCGCCGGGGGCGGACCCGCCGCCGGAGACGACCTGGGTGGCGAGCGCGAGGTTGGCGGCCTCCGCCGAGCCCCAGGCGTAGACGATCGTCTCGGCGCCCTCCTCCAGGCTCAGGTCGGCCGGGCCGAGCGCGACCTGGGTGGTGCCGGCCAGCACCACGTCGGCGCTCACCGTCCCCGCGGGCACGGTGACGCTGGCCTCGCCGGGGTTGGTCAGACCGGTCAGGACGGGCTGCCCGCCGGCGCGCACGTCGACGGCCGGGGCGGCGGCGACGTGGCGGACGGTCAGCTCGGCCTGCCCGGCGGCGAGGTCGGCGGGGGTGTTGACGAACGGCGTGAGCGTGGGCGCACCCGCGGCGTCCAGGTGCGCGACGACGGTGACGTTCGCGCCGGCGGGCACCTGCACGCCGTTGGCGCTGATCGCCGGCTGGGTGCTCGCCGGGTCCGCCCCGGCCGGGTAGACGGCGAGGTCGTAGCTGCCGGCCGGCAGCTGCTGCGGGTCGGTGAGGGTCCCGGGCTCGAAGTCGGGGATGAGCTCGGAGGCGTTGGCGTACACGTCCACGGTCAGACCGGGGACCGCGTGCAGGACCGAGACGGTGGCGCTGCCGGTGGCCGCCGAGGCGGTGCCGGCGGCGGCCACCGGCAGCGAGAGCCCCACGACGGGGGCGGCGAGCAGGGCGGCGGCGCGGGCGCGGGTGGATCGCATGGCTGCTCCTGGAGGGGAGGCGGGTCGCCCGGTGCGACCCGTTCACCCCTCCTTCCGCCGCCGGGGCCCTCCTGGATGCACCCGGCGGCGGGGAGTTCCGCGCGGGTTCCGCGCGGGGCCCCGCGACGGGCTCAGGCGAGCTGCACGTCGAGCGCGGCGGCGTCGATGGTCTTGGTGAACGGGCAGATGGACAGCGCCTGCTCGAGCACGTCCTGCGGGTCGGCGCCCGCGTCCGGCAGCGTGACGGTCAGGGCGTAGCGCGCCGTGTAGCCCGGGCCGTCGGCCTCGGCCAGCGTCACCCTCGACTCCACGCTGGCGCCCTCGGCGCTGCCGCCGGCGGTGGAGGAGGCGATCTTCAGCGACTCCAGCAGGCAGCTGCCCAGCGCGGCCGCCATGAGCTGCTCGGGGTTGGTGCCCTCGCCGGTGCCCTTGAGGTCCTTCGGCTCGTGCACGTCGACGGTCAGCGCGCCGTCGTCGGAGCGGGCCGAGCCCTCAGTGGCGGTGACGACGGCCGTGTACAGGTCGGTAGCCATGCTCCGACGCTACGGGCGGCCCGCGGTGCCCGCGCGGTGATCATGAGGCGCCCGCGGGCCCGTCCCCGGCGCACCCGCGACCCCGCCGCCGGGCGGTGCGGGGGGTGTGCCCGATGATGGCCCTGACGCCGCCCGCCGCGACGAGAGGACCTGCGCAGATGGAGGAGACCACCGGCCGCACCGGGGGTGCCATCGACTTCACCGTCGAGACCCTCGGACCGTGCACGGTCGACTCACCGCTCGCCCCGCGCCTGCAGGCGCGGCGCACCACGCACCACTACATCGACGAGACCGACCGCGTGCTCTTCGACGACACCCTCTCCAAGGTGTCCCGGCGCGAGGGCGACCTGGAGGACCTGCCGAGCCTGGAGCCCACGGGCCCGCGCAAGAAGATCTTCTTCGACCCCGCCAAGACGCGCGTCGGCATCGTCACCTGCGGCGGGCTGTGCCCGGGCATCAACAACGTCATCCGCGGGCTCGTCACGGAGCTGACCAACCACTACGGCGTCCGGCGCATCTACGGCTTCAAGAACGGCTACCAGGGCTTCGTGCCCCGCTACGGCCACGACGTCGTCGACCTGACCCCGCAGGCCGTGGAGAACATCGACGGCGAGGGCGGCACCATCCTCGGCACCTCGCGCGGTCAGCAGGACGCCGTCGAGGTCGTCGACTGCCTGGAGCGCATGGGCATCGGCATCCTCTTCGTCATCGGCGGCGACGGGACGATGCGCGGGGCGCAGAAGGTCTCCGCCGAGATCAAGGCGCGGGGCCTGAAGATCGCGGTCGTCGGTGTGCCGAAGACCATCGACAACGACATCCCGTTCATCGACCAGAGCTTCGGGTTCCAGTCCGCCTTCAGCGAGGCGACCCGCTCGATCCGCTCGGCCAAGGTCGAGGCGCGCACGGCGCCCAACGGCGTGAGCATCGTCAAGCTCATGGGCCGGCACTCGGGCTTCATCGCCTGCTACGCGGCGCTGGCGCAGAACGACGCCGACTTCGTGCTCATCCCCGAGGTGCCGTTCACCATGGAGGGCCCGGGCGGCTTCCTGGAGCGGCTGCGCGAGAAGGTCTCCGCCCAGGGTCACGCCCTCGTCGTGGCCGCCGAGGGCGCCGGGCAGGAGCTGTTCGACGAGGACAACCTCACCGACGCCTCGGGCAACAAGAAGCTGCAGGACGTCGGCAGGCTGCTGCGCCAGGCGATCACCGAGGACTTCGCCAAGCACGACCTCGAGCTCAACATGCGCTACATCGACCCCAGCTACGTCATCCGCAGCGTCCCGGCGAACCCGTACGACAGCGTCTACTGCATCCGGCTGGCGCACGCGGCCGCGCACGCGGCGATGGCCGGGCGCACGAACATGGTCGTCGGCCGCTGGCGGCGGCGGTTCGTGCACATCCCCATCGCGCTGGCGGTCTCGGCCCGCAACCAGGTCGACCCGCACGGGGACCTGTGGTGGTCGGTGCTGGAGGCCACGGGCCAGCCGTGGTCGTTCGGCGACTTCGCCGCGGAGCAGGTCACGGCCTTCGGCGGCCAGTGACCCGCTCCGCGGGCGCGCGGGACCGGGTGCGCCCCGGGTGCGGGCGTCAGTTCAGGTGCAGGCGCCCGAGGACGCCGGAGGCCGTGGCGCCCACCCGGTAGGACTGCACGAGCTTGGCGTTGCAGACGATGTTCCCCGCCGCGCACAGCACGGGCAGGAACTGCGCGACGCGCTGGCGGCGCTGCCACTTCGCCACGTCCGCGGGGGTGTTGGCGGTGGGGATCGTCGCGTCCTTGACCGACACCGGCTCGCCGCGCTGCTCGGCCGCCTCCGCCGCCTTGGCGATCTTCTGCCCGGCGAAGGTGGCGTACGCCGTCGCGGCCGCGCCGGCCAGCACGAAGCCGACCTTCAGTGCGCCGGTGCTGGCGTAGCCCTGCTGCAGCGCCAGGCGCTGGCTGCTGGAGCGGGTCAGCTGCGAGCCGGTCGCCAGGACCGTCGCGATGCTCGCCCACTCCGCCGGGGCGAAGCGGTTCCAGGCGGAGGCCGCGACGGCGATGCGGTCGCGGCCGACGCTGAGGTCGGCGCCGGACTTGTTGACGCCCGCGACGCCCATGACGGCGCCGCCGAACCACAGCGCGGAGGCGAGGTCGTGCGCGGACTGGGCGAGGGTGTGGTCGTCGGCCGAGGCCATGGTTCCTCCAGGGGTCGCGGGTGCTGCTCGGGGTGGGCGCGGGCGCCGGGACTCCTGCGGCGGGTCCCGGTCGGCCGCGGTTCGACCGGGCTCCGATCGTGCCGGTGGCGCTTGCGCCCCGCCACTCGGGGCGAGCATGCTCGGGGCGTCCACGGACACGCCTGCAGCCGCGCGGGCGTCCGCACACCCCTCCGGGAACGCCCATGACGACGCACCCCACGATGCCGCGCACCGCCATGGGGGCGCCGCTGTCCCGCCAGCCCCTGGGCGCCGTCGTGCCGCGTCGCCGCGGCTCGGTGATCGCCGGCTGGATGTCGAGCACCGACCACAAGGTCATCGGCAACCTGTACTTCGTCACCTCCTTCGCCTGGTTCCTGATCGGCGGCGTGCTGGCCCTCCTCATCCGCGCGGAGCTCTTCGAGCCCGGCATGCAGGTCTTCGCCACCAAGAACGAGTACAACCAGTCGTTCACCATGCACGGCACGATCATGCTGCTGCTGTTCGCCACCCCGCTGTTCGCGGCCTTCGCCAACGCGATCATGCCGCTGCAGATCGGCTCCCCGGACGTCGCCTTCCCCCGGCTGAACATGTTCGCCTACTGGCTCTACCTCTTCGGCGGCCTCATCGCGGGAATGGGGTACCTCACCCCCGGCGGCGCGGCCTCCTTCGGCTGGTTCGCCTACGCCCCGCTCTCCGACGTCGTCCACTCGCCCGGCCTGGGCGGCAACCTGTGGGTGATGGGCCTGGCCTTCTCCGGCTTCGGCACCATCCTCGGCGCGGTCAACTTCGTCACCACGATCATCTGCATGCGCGCGCCGGGGCTGACGATGTTCCGGATGCCGATCTTCACCTGGAACGTCCTCATCACCAGCGTGCTCGTGCTCATGGCCTTCCCGGTGCTGGCCGCCGCGCTGCTGGCGATGGCCGCCGACCGCATCATGGGCGCGCACGTCTTCGAGGCCGCCAACGGCGGGCCGATCCTGTGGCAGCACCTGTTCTGGTTCTTCGGCCACCCCGAGGTCTACATCATCGCGCTGCCGTTCTTCGGCATCATCACCGAGGTCATCCCGGTCTTCAGCCGCAAGCCGGTCTTCGGCTACAAGGGCCTGGTCTTCGCGACCATCTCCATCGCCGGCCTCTCCACGGCCGTGTGGGCGCACCACATGTACGTCACCGGCAAGGTCCTGCTGCCCTTCTTCGCCTTCATGACGATGCTCATCGCCGTGCCCACGGGGCTGAAGTTCTTCACCTGGATCGGCACCATGTGGCGCGGTTCGCTCACGATGGACACCCCGATGCTGTGGGCCGTCGGCTTCCTGGTCACCTTCCTCTTCGGCGGCCTGACGGGGGTGATCCTCGGCTCGCCGCCGCTGGACTTCCAGCTCTCGGACTCCTACTTCGTGGTGGCGCACTTCCACTACGTCGTCTTCGGCACCGTCGTCTTCGCGATGTTCGCGGGGTTCCACTTCTGGTGGCCGAAGTTCACCGGCAAGATGCTGCACGAGGGTTGGGGGAAGGTGCACTTCTGGCTGCTGTTCGTCGGTTTCCACACCACCTTCCTCATCCAGCACTGGCTGGGGGCGGCGGGCATGCCGCGCCGCTACGCGGACTACCTGCCCGGTGAGGGGTTCACGGCGATGCACCAGATCTCCACGATCGGGTCCTTCGTCCTCGGGCTGTCCTTCCTGGCGTTCTTCTGGAACGTCTACCGCACCGCCCGCTACGGCGAGCGCGTCACGGTGGACGACCCGTGGGGCTTCGGGATGGGGCTGGAGTGGGCGACCTCCTGCCCGCCGCCGCGGCACAACTTCGTCTCGCTGCCGCGCATCCGCTCCGAGCGCCCCGCCTTCGACCTGCACCACCCCGAGGCCGTCGAGCACGACGCCCACGGCGGCGACGAGGGCGGCAACCTGCTGCAGGCCGTCTACGGCGGTTCCGAGCGCACCGGCCGCACCGAGGACGTGGGCGGGCACCACGACGGCCCGCAGCGCGAGCGCCCGGACCGCGACCGCTGACGGGCGGCCCGGGCGCCGCGCTCACCGCTCGCGGTGCAGCCGGTGGGCGAGGTCCTCGCGCAGTTCCGCGACGCCCTCGCCCGTGAGCGCGGACACGCACCGCGCGTCGGGGTAGATCCGGCGCAGCGCCTCCACCCAGTCCGGCGGGGCGATGTCGACCTTGTTGAGGACGAGCAGCTCGGGCACGTCCGCGGCACCGATCTCGCGCAGCACGCCGCGCACGGTGCTGACGCGGGAGACCGCGTCGGGCGCGGCGGCGTCGACGACGTGGACGGCGAGGTCGGCCTGCGCGACCTCCTCCAGCGTCGAGCGGAACGCGTCGACGAGTTGGTGCGGCAGGTTGCGGATGAACCCGACGGTGTCGGTGACCGTGAACCCGGTGCCGTCGACGACCACGCGGCGCACCGTCGGGTCCAGCGTCGCGAACAGCTCGCCGCGCACCTCGACGTCGGCGCCCGCCAGGGCGTTGAGCAGGGCGGACTTGCCCACGTCGGTGTAGCCGGTGAGCGCTGCCGACGGGACGTCGTTGCGGGCGCGGCGATCGCGGGTGCGCTGCCGGCGGTCGGCGATGCCCGAGGCCGTGCGCCGCAGGTCGTTCGCGCGCCGGCGCAACCGGCGGCGCTCGGACTCCAGGCGGGTCTCGCCGGGACCGCGGACGCCGATGCCCTGGCCGCCCGCGACCCGGCCGCCGCCGACGCGGGAGAGGTTGCGCGCGCCACCGCGCAGGCGGGGCAGCTGGTAGGCGATCTGCGCCAGCTCCACCTGGGTGCGGCCCTCGCTGCTGCGGGCGTGCTGGGCGAAGATGTCGAGCACGAGCGCGGTCCGGTCCACGACGCGCACCCCCAGCTCGCCCTCCAGCGTGCGCACCTGGGCGGGGGTCAGCTCGTCGTCGGCGATGACGATCCCGGCGCCCGTGCGCTCCACGGCCGCGGCGACGTCGGCGACCTTGCCGCGGCCGACGTAGGTCACCGGGTCGGCGTGCTGGCGCGCCTGCCGCACGTCCTCGGCGACCTGCACGCCGTCGGTGTCGGCCAGCCGGTGCAGCTCCCGCAGCGAGCTGTCCAGGTCGTGCTCGCCGGTGTCGACGGCGACCGCGACGGCGCGCAACGGTTCCTCGCCGGTGGCGGCCTCGCGGCCGGCCTGGGTCGTTCCGAGCAACCACGCTCCGGGCACGGTGTCCTCCTCGGCCGGCGGCGCCGCAGCGCCGCGGTCCTCGGGCCCCGCTTCGACCGGCCACCAGCGTAGGCAGCCGCACCGGCCCCGGCCACCGCGGCCACCGCGGGCGCGGTGGCCGGGGGGCTCACGCGGTGCCCGTCCGCGACCAGAAGCGGGCCAGCGTCAGGACGCCCTTGAGCAGCAGGTCCACGGACACGCTCTCGTCGCTGTCGTGCCAGTTGTCCTCCGGGGCGCCGGTGCCGAAGAAGAGCACCGGGACGCCGAGGGAGCGGGCGAGCAGCTCGGCCGGGGAGCCGCCCGCGTTGCGCATCCGGCCCACCGGGCGCTGCCACACCTCCTCGCTCGCGGCGCGCAGCTGCGCCAGGGCGGGCAGGTCCTCGGGGGTGACGTACGGCTGCTGCCCCTTCTCCTCGGGGACCTCCAGCCGGTACGCGAAGCGGTCGTCGATGCGCTCGGCGACCCAGCGCCGCACCTGCTCGGCCACGCCGGCGACGGTCTGGTCGGGCACGGTGCGGAAGCTGATCTCGGCCGTCGCCATCGAGGGGATCGCCCCCTGCGAGGGGCCCACGGGGTCACCGGCCAGCAGCGCGGTCACCTCCACGGCCGGGCGCACGTACAGCCGCTCCGGCACCGAGAACCCGCGCTCACCGCCGACCGAGCGGGTGCTGCTGCGCTCCAGCCACGCCCCCTCGTCCCAGGGCAGCGCCCGCAGGCCCTCGCGCTCGGCGGCGGAGACCTCCGCGACGTCGTCGTAGAAGCCCGGCAGCGTGATCCGGCCGTCCTCGTCGTGCAGCTGCGCCAGCAGGCGCGACAGCTCCAGGACGGGGTTCGGCGCGGGGCCGGACACCGCTCCGGAGTGCACGTCGCGGTACGGGCCCAGGACCTCCAGCGTCGCGCTGATCGACCCGCGCACGCCGGTGCAGACCGCCGGCTCGTCCGCGGCCCACGTCATCGTGTCGGAGAGCAGCACGAGGTCGGCGCCCAGCCGCTCCCGCTCCTGCTCCAGCAACCCGGCCAGGTGCACGGAGCTGCTCTCCTCCTCGCCCTCGACGAGGAACGTCAGGTTCACCGCGGGCGCGGTGCGGCCGGTGGCGGCCAGGTGCGCGCGCACCGCCCACACGTGCGCCAGGACCTGCCCCTTGTCGTCGGAGGTGCCGCGACCCCACAGCCGCCCGTCGCGCAGCGCCGGCTCGAAGGGCGGGCACTGCTCCCAGTGGTCGTCCTCGACGGGGCGCACGTCGTGGTGGCCGTAGACGAGGACGGTGGGGGCGCCGGGGGCGCCGTGCCAGCGGGCGAAGACGGCCGGTGCGCCGTCGGTGCGCCACACCTCCACCTCGGGGAAGCCGGTCTCGCGCAGCACCCCGGCCAGCCAGTGCGCCGAGCGGACCATGTCGGGGGAGTTGTCCGGGTTCGCCGACACCGAGCGGATCCGCACCCAGCCGACGAGGTGCTCCAGCAGCTCGTCGCGGGTGGCGTCGACGTGCTCGCGCAGCGCCGCCAGCTCCTCGGCAGCGGAGGCGGGGCCGGCGGGAGTGGTGGGGGTCGTCATCGGTGCTGCTCCGCTCCGTCGTCGGGTCGGCCCCGCTGCTGGACTCCCACGACCATGCGACCACCCGCCGGTCGCGGTCGCCAGCCGGGGCGGCGCCCGGTACCGGTTGCCGCTGCCACGCTCGCGCGTAGGGTTCGGAACCAGTCCAACCGGCGGCTGTCCGGTGGGTGAACTCCTGAGGTCCAGGAGGTGGTCGGGGTGGACCAGCTGACTCCCGTGGAGGAGCTGTCCCTGGTCGTGGCGCGCAGCGCGGGCGCGATGATGGCGCCCGGCACGGTCGAGGCGACGCTGCGGCTGCTCGTCGAGGTGGTGCTGGAGACGGTGCCCGGCGCCGACGCCTGCGCCGTCACGGTGCTCGACGCCGTCGGGCGCGGCAGCACGTCGGTGGCCAGCGACGAGCTCGCGGCGCGGGCCGACGAGCTGCAGTACGACGCCGGCGAGGGGCCCTGCCTGGACGCCGTGGCACGGCGCGGGCGCACCCTCGTCGACGACGCGCGCACCGACGTGCGCTGGCCGCGCTGGGCGGTCGGCGTGGACGCCCTGGGGCTGCGCTCGGTGCTCAGCAGCCCGCTCGTGGCCGGGGACGCGGTGCTGGGGGCGGTGAAGGTCTACAGCCGGGCCCCGCACGCCTTCGACGCGCGCAGCGAGCGGCTGCTGGCGCTCTACGCCGCGCAGGCCGCGGTGCTGCAGGCGGCGCTGCGGGCCGCCGAGCGCGGCCGCCACCTCAGTGCGGAGCTCAGGGGCGCCCTGCGCTCGCGCGACGTCGTCAACACCGCCCGCGGGGTCCTCGTGGAGCGCGAGCGCGTCGACGAGCGCACCGCCCTGGCCGTGCTGGCCGCCCAGGCGGAGGAGTCCGGCCGCCCGCTGCACGTGGTGGCGCGCGCGGTCGTCGACGCCGCCGCCCGCCGCCGCCCGTGAGCGCCGGCCCGCAGCCGGGCCGGGTGCAGGACCTGCAGCGCCAGGCCCTGCAGCGGGTGCTGCGGCTCGGCGAGGCGGACCTCGACGAGGTCTGGCTGCGCTACTTCGCGCACGGGGGCACCGCCGGGCCCGACGAGGTGGAGGGCTTCCTCGGCGGCGGCCCGCTGCCCGAGGCGGAGCGGGACCTGCTCGCGCACAGCGCCAACGAGCGCCTCGGGCAGCGGCTGGCGGCCTCGCGCGTCCCGCTGGCCCACCCCGTGCACGTCGGCCGGGGCGCCGCCCTGCAGGCCGTGAGCACGCTGCTGGAGGGGACCCGCCGCGTGGTGGCCGGCGAGATCGGCGCGGTGGCCGCCGAGGCCGGCCGGGCGCTGGGCGTGCAGGTCGTCGTCTACCTCGTGGACTACCAGCAGCGCCTGCTCGTGCCGTGCGACCCGCCGCCGCGCGAGCGCCGCCGCGGGCCGCTGGCGGTGGAGCGCACGCTGCCCGGGCGCGCCTTCCGCTGGGGACGCACGCAGACCGCGCTGACCGGCCCGCGCCCGCGCTGGTGGGTCCCGCTCGTCGACGGCGCCGAGACCATCGGGGTGCTCGACGTCGTGCCCACCTCGCGGCGCGCGCTGGGCGACCCGCGGCTGCGCGCGGACTGCGAGCTGCTGGCCCGGCTGGTGGCGCACCTGGTCGGCGCCGCCGACCGGCACGGCGACACCGTCGACGCGGTGCGCCGCAGCCGCCGGCGCACCGCGGCCGCCGAGCTGGTGTGGCGGTTGCTGCCGCCGCTGACCGCCGACGTCGGCGAGGTCGTCGTCAGCGGCCTGGTGGAACCGGCCGACGACGTCGGCGGTGACGTCTTCGACCACGCGGTGACGCACGACGCGGTGCACCTGGCGGTCTTCGACGCGATGGGGCACTCGCTGCGCGCCGGGCTCATCGCCACCGCCGCGGTCGCCGCCTACCGCAGCGCCCGGCGCGGCGGGGCGGACCTGCCGGCGCAGGCCACCGCGATCGACGAGGTCGTCGCCGAGCAGTTCCCCGACGCCCTGGTCACCGGTGTGCTGCTGCGCCTGGACCGCGCCGACGGCACCCTGCGCTCGGTGTGCGCGGGGCACCCGCCGCCGTTGCTGCTGCGCGAGGGCCGGGTCGTCGGCGAGGTCGCGGGCGGGCGGCGCACGCCCTTCGGGCTGCCTCCGCAGGCGCCGGTGCTGGGCCAGGAGGCGCTGCAGCCGGGCGACCGCCTGGCGCTGTTCACCGACGGGATCGTGGAGGCCCGCTCGGCGGCGGGGGAGTTCTTCGGCACCGAGCGGCTCGTCGACTTCCTCGAGCGCGCCGCCTTGACGACGTTCGGCCCGGCGGAGACCGTCCGCCGGCTGGTCCAGGCGGTGCTGGAGCACCAGGGTGGTCTGCTGCAGGACGACGCGACCGTGCTGCTGGCGCAGTGGCGGGGACCGGGAGGTGCGCGGTGAAGGTGGCGGCGAGCGGGACGTGGTTCCCGGACGAGGGCAGCCGGATGCCGGCGGGGGAGGTCCACGCCTGGGAACCCGGGCAGAACCAGACCGCCTGCGGGATCCCGCTCAAGCGCGCCGGCCTGCACCGCTTCCCGCACGTCGACTTCACCGACACCGACCCGGTCACCGGGGGCAGCGCGGACGCGGTCCGCTGGAGCTGCCCGCGCTGCCAGGCGGCCACGGGCGGCCGCCGCGGCGGGAAGCGGTGGACGCGCAGCGATCCGCGGCCCTAGACCTGTCCGGTGGATCGTGCGGCAGCGCGGTCCCCGGACGTGACCGCGCCGACCGAGGTGCTTACCCAGGAGCCCTCGTGCCGCCACCGATCGAGCTCATCGCCGGCCGCCTCGCGCACGCCGCGGAAGCCCTCCGCGAGCAGCAGGGAGTAGCGAGCGTCGTTGTCCCGCTCGATGTGCTGGTGCAAGGCCTCCATCGCCTCGAAGGCTTCGTCTTGACCCTCGAGGGACGAGTAGGTGTTGCGCGTCAAGATCGTCCCGCTGGTGAATGCTGCCGCGAAGGCCACCAGGTGCCCTGGTACGCGTCCCAGGAGCGTGCGCGCCTCGATCGCCAAGGGCCCGAGCTCCTGCTCGAGCACCTCGTGCACGTCTTCCCACGCCGCCGCGTCCACCGCCGCCAGAGCAGCGGCGAGCCGGCCGGGGAGAGCGAGCAGGTCAGGGCCCTGCGGTGAGCGCACGAGCTGGTCCCAGCGCTCAGGCAGAGCACGCAGGAAGGCGACGAGGGTGTCGCTCTGGCCCCGAGCGAGCTCGTGCTCGAGGTGGGGCGCCTTCTGCGTGGACCACAGGAACCGCAGCAGCCCGGTCAGCGACACGTGGGCCACCGGCTCGAGCTCCCTGTCCACGTGACCTCGCTCGACCAGCTTGCGGGCCAGCAAGCGGCAGCAGGCGCTCGCTTCCGGTGGGTCCTCGAAGCGGTTGGGGTGCCCGAGGACCACGGCGTTCCAGGCGACGTCGTCGAGGTCGCGTTCGATCGACCTGAGCCGCACCGCTCCCCTCTCCTCCTCGTCGGCCTGCTGGCCGGCGAGGAGGAGGTCGACCAACGTGTCGACGCCTGCATCCGGCACGTCGTGACCAGGACCCATCCGCTCGAACGCGAACCCGCGCTCGCGCAGGCGCTGACGCCGCAGCGTGCCGCGCAGGGAAGCCAGCAGCGCCGGCCAGATGCCAGGGGTGTCCTGCAGGGGTAGCAGGTGCGCTATCGCGTCCTCGAGCAGCTCCGGGTCCACGTCGCCACCAGCCGCCGACACCCGGGCGGCCTGGGCCCGCAGCAGGGCGCTGGCCTGCGGGCACACGAGCTCGTCCGCCAGCGGCACCAGGCGCAGCAGCAGGGCGGGGTCGTCCTCACCGGCTTGGCTCGTGGCAGCGACGAGAGCGGTGGCAGCACGCGTTCGCGGGCCAGCTGTCCCCGCGGCGCTGGCCCGCACCGCGCGCTGCCAGACCTTCTGGTCGATCTCCTGCGCCGGGTCACCGCTGAAGGCTCGCAGCACCTGTGCGGCCTCGTCGTCAGCCGGATCGCTCGCCCCCTCGCCGGGGCCTGCACCGGCGAGGCAGTGCCAAGGGTCGCCGTAGACGACGACGCGGGCCACCTCGCCGGCTGCCTGCCCGGAAGCCAGCACCGATCGCCGAGCCGCCAGCAGGGCGGAGCCGACGTCCTGGTGCAGCGCCTCGCGGTAGAAGGCGATCGCCAAGGTCATCGAAGCGTCGTCGAGGACGTCGGCCGTGTTGGCCAGCACCGCCGGAGCGCCCAGCTCGGAGAGGGTGAAGGCCAGCCCGCGGGCCTGCCCGCCCCCCAGGTAGCGGGTGCGGCCCAGCTGGCAGGTGTTCAGGTACACGAACGGCAGGCGCCGTCGACGGCACGCCCGCAGATCGTCGACGGTCAGCCGCTCAGCTGCAGGCAGCTCCAGGTACTCCGTGCCGGCCTCGACCTGACCGTGGGCGGCCACGTGCAGCACGTCGACGTGGGGGAGGCGTTCGAGCACGTACTCCGCAGTGAGTCGGGACTCGGCGACCTCCGGGGCGTCGAACCCGGACAGGCGCAGCTGGCTGCGCACCGAGACCTGCTCGGCCTCGGCGTTGACCAGCGGCTCCCCGGCTCGCGCCGTGGGGGCGGCCAGCACCAGGGCGCGGTGCGGGACCGGGCGCGCGGTGCGGGTGTCCAGCGTGCGGGCCAGGTGGGTCAGGGAGCTGAACCGGGCCAGGACGGTCGTGGCGAGCAGGTGGTCCTCACCGTCGTGCAGCAGCTCGTAGGGGAGGGGGTGGGCGACTTCGACGTCCGGGGCCAGGAGCACGGTCGAGGTGCGTGCCAGCGCGTCACGGACCGGCGCCGGCAGGATCCGGTGCAGGCGCTGCGCCGCGCGGGCCAGGGCAGCAGCGCCGTGCTGCCCCATCCACGAAGCGTTCTCAGCGGCCCGCTCCAGCTCGGCCGAGGCGGCGGCGTACGCGGGGTCCAGCGCATGTGCGGCGATCGAGACGGCATCGATCCACAGCAGGTGGGGGCGACGGTGCAGGCCCGCCTCGACGAGCGCGCCTGCACCGGGGTGCTCGGCCAGGGCCAGCTGGATGCGGCCCAGGGTGTCGCTGAGAGCGTGCAGCCCCTCCTCGGCCAGATCGAGGGCCACCGCCTCACCTGCTCGCGAGGAGCCCTCGAGGGCAGGCAGGTCGTGCCGCCGCTCGAGGTCGAGCAGGACGCTCAGGCGGCGCCTGCGCTGCGGCTCCTGCCACGATCCGCCGCGTGCCAGCTCCGCGGCGATCAGATCGTCCAGCACGTCGTCCAGCAGAGCGCGGATCCGCAGATCGTCGAAGGCTTCGCGGTCGGCGGCACGAGCCAAGCCGAGGACGTGCAAGAAGCGCTCTGCGGCCGCCGTGGACTTCTCGTCCGCACGGCGGCTGAGGAAAGCGGCGAACTCACCCAGCGCCAGTGCCACGGCCACCGCTCGCCGATCGTCCAGCGCGAGCTGCACCGCCTGGCTGAAGCCGCGGGCGGCCGCCGGCACGTCGCCGTCGCGCTCCGCGGCACGCGCAACCCCCAGGGCGATGGCCAACGCCCAGTCGGAGTCAGGCGCGGCCGAGGCCGACTGCGTCTGCAGCGCCTCCAGCTGCTCGCGGATCCAGGGTGCGAGCCCCTCGAGCGCCTCTGGAGGCAGAGCGATCGCCTGGACGGCGTTCGCGGCCAGCGCTTCACCGACGCGCACGGCGTCGTCCACGCCCAACCCAGCCAGCGCGGGCTGGTACAGCAAGGGAGGCACCGCCACCCCCAGACCTGCGCCGCCAGAGCCTTCGCACAGCTCACGCGTGACAGCCTCGTCCGGCTGACCGGTGCGGAACAGTCCGCTCAGCGCGCTGGCGCGCACCAGTGAGAACAGCGTGAAGGCGGTTGAGGCCAATGCGTCCTCTTGGTCCGCGATCGTGGAGTCACGCGGGCCGAAGACCTGATCGATCCAGCAGTCGCCAAGCTCCCGGCGACCTGCCGGGTCCTGCAGCACGCGGTCCAGGGATGAGAGAGCTGCTGCGTAGGCGGCCGCGGCGTTGACCGACTCACGGCCGAGCTCTTCGAGCTGGCCTCGCAGCAGCATGAGCCAAGCTCGGACGAGTTGGGCCAGGCGATCCCCGTCGCCGATCGCCTGCAGCTGTTCGTCCGCCTCCCGCAGGGTGCGCAACCCGTGGATCCGCTCCCCGGCCGCGAGGTGCGAGGTGGCGAGCGTCACGTGCAGCAGGGCCGTCAGCGCCGATCGGCTGCGCAGCCGTGGCACCATCAGCTCTGCGGCGAGCCCCACGCGCGCCAGGTCCGCGGCCACGTCCGTCGGCACGGCCGGCCAGGCCCCGATGGCGCAGTGGACCGCGAGCTGGCGCGCCTGCATCGCGTAGTCCGGCTCACGCTCGAGGAGGGCTTGGAGGGCCTGGGCCTGTTCGCGGACGGCGTCGAGGTCCTGTCGAGCGGATCGCAGGAAGCGGGCACCGGCGCTGTGGTACCGCTGCAGGTGGACCTGCCCAGCCATCGTGCGGGGGCTAAGCACGGGGGCTGCCCACACTGACGCAGACGGGCGCGATGGGCAGCTCTCCCGAAGGCGCGCAGAAGGCGTAGTCGCGCCCTCCCGGCAAGGTGTACGCCGTCTGGAACGCATCAGTCGCCTGAGCGCTCACCCCGAGCTTGATCGGCGCCGAGAGGCCTGGGATCTCCTGGGTCAAGCCCACCTTCCACGAACGAACCGACGTGCTGCTGTGGGTCACTGTGACGGGATCGGTCCGGTTCGCGGATCTCTCGATGCTGCTGAGGGCCCAGCCGGCACGGGTGAGGTCGTCCAGATCAGCGACGCCACCGGAGAACGGGTGCTGGGCGAGGGGCAGATCCACGTACTGGAACTCGCCGACCTCGCCGGAGCAGTCCACCTCCACGCGATCCACCTGCTCATCGAAGTGGTTCGCGTACCGACGGACGGTGAGGTAGGCGCGGGTCTCGTAGCGCAGGCCTGGGTGGATCTCGACCTGGATCTCGCGCGTGAGTTCGCGGCGACTGGCCCCTCCGAAGCCGGCCACCGCGAAGACCGTGATCTCAGCGTTGCGTTCCCTCCCCGTGCCTCGCGAGTAGGTGAGCTCAGCGCTCGCCCCCTCGGGTACCCACACGGAGACGACAGGCACCCAGATGGGCAGGCGCTCGCACAGCACGCTCTGCAGCTGGAACCCGCGCAGCCAGTCCCAGAGCCTCTGAAGCCTGGCGGCATCCACGTGCCCACCGCGCACCTGGGGCAGGAATACACCGGCTTCGACCGCCTCATCAGCGCCCACACCCCGCTCGAGGAGCTCGAAGACGCCCGGAAGACCCGCCCACCGGCTGTCGTCCACGACGACGGTCACTGCCACCACCGTCCCTCCGTGCATGGGTTCGAGCGGCGGGACCTGCCACCCTCGAGCCTGCTGCATCGCAGAGCGGGAGCGTTCGAGGACCACCGCACCGGTCAGGGCCCGGAGCGCTTCCACCGCTGCGCTCGAGCCACCACTCGTCCGACTCGCCCCGTGGGCCCTCTCGGGCAGCGCCCGTACCGGTGCGCGAGCAACGAGCGCCGGACGTCCGCTGGTGCACGTCGGTGTCCGCGAGCTCCGCGAAGCCAGCAGCGAGTGCCGCCGGAAGGTGCTCGCTGATCACCAGGCGCCAATGGTCCACCCACCCGACTGCGCCGGTCAACCACGACGCGCTCAGCGCCGCTGAGCAGCCGGACACCCGGCGGACGTCGACCGTGGCTCGGCGAGTGCGGGCGCGGCTCAGCCGCCCAGCAGCTCCTCGACGTCGGCCGCCCAGTCCCCGGCCGCCCAGTCCGCGGCCGCGGGGTCCGGCTCACCCGCGCCGGTGCCGTCGTCGCCGTCCTCGCGCGGCTCGAACCAGACCACCTTGCCCGGCCCGCCGCCCGGCGGCAGCGGGTCGACGCCCCAGGCCGAGGAGATCGCCGCCACCAGCCGCAGCCCGCGACCGGTGGCGGCGCCCAGGCCGAAGCGGCGCTCCTTCAGGGGGGCCTCGGAGGCGTCGGCCACCTCGACGCGCACGGCGCCGGCGGGCGTGGTGCGCACGGTCACGGTGAACGGGGTGCGCGCGTGCAGCACGGCGTTGGTCACCAGCTCCGAGACGCCCAGCTCCGCGGCCTCCTCCAGCGCGTCGGCCCCCAGCTCCCGCAGCTGCCGGCGCACGTGGCGGCGGGCGGCGGCGACCGCACCGGCCTGCGGGTCCAGCCGCAGCGGGGTGCCGGCGCC
>NZ_JAAALL010000680.1 GCF_009906315.1 Kineococcus vitellinus
GACACGGTCAGCGACGGCACCCGGGTGCACCGGCTGGACGAGCAGACCTACTGGGCCTACGAGTTCCCCGAGCCGGCGATCGCCTCCTCCTGGCGCTGACGCCCCGCGACCGGCACCGGCCCGGTCCCGGCACCCCCGCGGGGGTGCCGGGACCGGGCCGGTCCTGCTCCGGGCACGGGCACGGGTCAGCGCAGCGCGCGCCGGCTCCAGGAGGCCAGGACCGCGCCGACGGTCTCGGCGTCCGCGGCCCGCGCCCACAGCCAGCCCTGGCCGTGGCGCACCGC
>NZ_JAAALL010000681.1 GCF_009906315.1 Kineococcus vitellinus
GGTGGCCTCGGCGAAGGTCCACGACGTCACCGAGGTGAGCGTGGCGGGTTCGCGCTGGAGCCGGGAGCGCTCCGGGCGCGGGTGGGTCGCGGCGGAGACCGGGGTGCCCACCGGCGGTGTGCGGGTCCGCGTCGCCTGACGCGGACCCGCGGCGGGTCGGCGACCGGTCAGCGGCCGGTCAGCGGCCGGCGAGGTCCCGGTAGTCGCGCGCGCCCTCGCCGACGTAGACCTGGCGCGGGCGGCCGATCTTCGTGGCCGGGTCGTTGATCATCTCGCGC
>NZ_JAAALL010000682.1 GCF_009906315.1 Kineococcus vitellinus
TGCAGGTCGGGGTGCGCGAAGCACGCGGCACGGGCGCAACGCTGTGGCGGCTGCATGCGAACCTGTCGAGCACCCTGTTGGCCCGCTACCAGGCCGATGGTGCGCCGGAGGACCTGCAGGCCGCCGTGCACGCCGCGCGGGCGGCCCTGGCCGCCGTACCGCCGGAGCAGGCGCCCTTGCTGGCCCAAGCAGCCCTGTCCAGTGCCCTGCGCGTGCGCCACCGGCGACTGGGCGGACGCACCGACCTGCAGGAGTCCGTCGCGCTGTCGCAGGCC
>NZ_JAAALL010000683.1 GCF_009906315.1 Kineococcus vitellinus
CGCCGCGTGCAGCTTCAGGTGCGCGGCACCCTCCACGTTGAACAGCGACGCCATGATGTTGAGCACCTCGCGGGCGTTGACCACGAGGTTGTCCGGCAGCTGCCGGTCCTCGATCGCGGCCTCGCTGCCCCCCGGGGCCAGCGGGAAGTCGAAGACCACGACGGCCTTGGACCTCAGGTGGTCGTCCACGTAGAGGCCGACCACGGAGCCGGGCACGCCGCCGACCGGGACGGGACGGCCCTCGGCCAGTTCCACGTCGCGG
>NZ_JAAALL010000684.1 GCF_009906315.1 Kineococcus vitellinus
CACCAAGGGCTACGAGGCGCTGCTGCGCTGGCACCACCCCGAGCGCGGCACCGTGCCCCCGCTGGAGTTCGTGCCGCTGGCCGAGGCCACCGGCGACATCCACGCCATCGGCAGCTGGGTGCTGCGCGCCGCCTGGGCGGTGGCGGTGAACCTGTCGGCCGTGCAGCTGGCCTCCGACGACATCGTCGACGTCGTGCGCGCGGCCCTGCGCGACAGCGGCCTGCGCCCCAGCCAGCTGACGCTGGAGGTCACCGAGAGCCTG
>NZ_JAAALL010000685.1 GCF_009906315.1 Kineococcus vitellinus
CAGCCCATCCAGGTCCCCGAGCCGACGCTGGCGCACGCCATCGAGATCCTCAAGGGCCTGCGCGACCGCTACGAGGCCCACCACCGCGTCTCCATCACCGACGCCGCGCTGGTGGCGGCCGCCACCAGCGCGGCGTCGGTGATGGAGACGCGGTGGTGGGCCTCGTAGCGGTCGCGCAGGCCCTTGAGGATCTCGATGGCGTGCGCCAGCGTCGGCTCGGGGACCTGGATGGGCTGGAAGCGCCGCTCCAG
>NZ_JAAALL010000686.1 GCF_009906315.1 Kineococcus vitellinus
CAGCCACTGATGAACACGTCCGCAACAGCCACGGGCACCTCACTCTCAACGGGCGACAACGGGCGACGCGTGTTCGCCCGCCCACATCCCCCTATCGGCGCATCAAGTGGAGAGGTGTAGCTGCGCTTCGTCAGGATGCGGATGGGCAGAGCGACGGGCAAGTACCTCAGGCGGTGCGGGCCACCGCCGGCGCGGCGAAGGCGCCGAAGGCCGACAGCGCCAGCCGGGCGCGGAAGTCGGACTGCGTCC
>NZ_JAAALL010000687.1 GCF_009906315.1 Kineococcus vitellinus
GCAGCAGCACGAGGCCCTTGATGACCTGCTGCAGGGACTGGTCGACACCCAGCAGCTGCATGCCGTTGGAGATGACGCCGACGAGGAGGCCGCCGATCATGGCGCCCTGGACCTTGCCGACGCCGCCCCCGCCGACGCCGTCGTCGTCGAGGACGTCCCGCTCCTGGTGGAGACCGGAGCGGCACCGGGCTACCCGCTCGTCGTGGTCGTCGAGGCCCCCGAGGAGGAGCGGGTGCGCCGGCTGGTG
>NZ_JAAALL010000688.1 GCF_009906315.1 Kineococcus vitellinus
CTGGTCCTGCAGCTCGTCCAGCCCGCGTCCGCGCTCGCCGCTCGCGGCGGCGGAGAACACCCGCCGGGCGCGCACCCGCGTCAGGGTGGCGTCCTCGGCGCCGGGGACCAGCGCGGCCGCGGCGGCGCCGAGCGGCCACGATGATCCCGTGAGCGGTGAGAGCGTGCGGGAGCCGGGCGAGGGCCTCGAGCAGCGGCTGGCGCGGCTGGCGCTCGAGCTGCACGCGGAGGAGTCCCCCCAGGCGGT
>NZ_JAAALL010000689.1 GCF_009906315.1 Kineococcus vitellinus
CGCCGCCGCGATGCTGCGCATGGCCCGCCAGGCGCGCCCCGGCTCCGACCGGGAGGGGGTCATCGACGCCTCGATCCTGGCCGTCGGCTTCGGCATGCTCTCGTGGACCTTCCTCGTGCGCCCGGCGGCGGCGGAGACCCGCACGAGCATGGCGAGGACGACGACGTCGCCGACCGGGTACGCGAGCGCGACCAGCCCGGCGAGCAGGTCCTCGGGCAGCTCCGCCAGCGCCGGGCGCACGAGGAA
>NZ_JAAALL010000068.1 GCF_009906315.1 Kineococcus vitellinus
CCCCCCGCCTGCTGACCTCCCTGGTGCCCACCCAGCTGGTGCGCCTGCTCGACGCCGGCGAGGAGGCCGTCGCCGCGCTGCGCGTCCACGCGGCCGTGCTCGTCGGCGCGGCGGCCACCCCCGCCCCGCTGCTGGCGCGCGCCCGCGCCGCCGGCGTGCGCGTCGTGACCACCTACGGCTCCTCGGAGACGTGCGGCGGGTGCGTCTACGACGGCGTCCCGCTGGCCGGGGTCGGCTGCAGCCTCGAGGAGCAGCGGCTGGTGGTCACCGGGCCGGTCGTCGCCCGCGGCTACCGCGGGGCACCCGGCCACCCCGCCTTCGCCGCCGTCCCCGGCCCGGGCGGTGCGGGCGTGCTGCGCCGCTTCCGCACCGACGACACCGCCGCCCTGGGCCCCGGGCCCGGGGGCGCGCCCGTGCGGGTGCTCGGGCGGGTCGACGACCTCGTGAGCACCGGCGGGCTGAAGGTGGCGCCGGCCCTCGTGGAGGAGGCCGTCGCGAGCCTGCCGGGCGTCGCCGAGGTCGCCGTCGTCGGCGTCGACGACGCGCAGTGGGGCCAGCGCCTGGTGGCCGCCGTCGTCCCCGCGGGCCCGGGGGCGCCGACGCTGGAGCAGGTGCGCGCGCACGTCGGCGCGGTCCTGGCCCGGCACGCGGCCCCCCGCCAGCTGCTCGTGCTCGACGCCCTGCCGCTGCGCGGGCCCGGCAAGCCGGACCGGGCGCGGCTGCGCGCGCTCGCCGAGGGGGTGCCGCCCGCGCGCTGAGCGCGCGCGGTGAGAGGATGGGGCATGGTGCGAGTGCTGCCGACCCTGCTGCTGCTCGCGTTCACGGTCTACTGCCTGGTGAGCGTGGTCCAGTCCCCCGACGGCGAGGTGCGCAGCCTGCCGAAGTGGGCGTGGATCCTGCTGGTCCTCTTCTTCCCCCTCGCCGGCGGCCTGGCCTACGTCATCGCCGGCCGCCCGCTGGGCGCCGGTGCCCGGGGCGTCGGCCGCGGCCCCGGTGGCCGGCCCCGCCAGGCTCCCCGCGGCCCGGACGACGACGACGACTTCCTGCGCGGCCTGTGAGCCTCCCCCGGCGGCCCGGGGACCCCGCCCGGCCGCGCGCCGGCGCGGTTGGCACGATGGACGCTCGTGTCCGACCCCGCTGAACGCCCCGCCGACCGCCCGAGCGAGCACCCCGCCGAGCCGCTGCTGCTGCCGTCCTCCCCACCGCCCGGCCGGCGCGCCACGCCGGCGCAGTGGGTGGCCGCCGCCCGCCCCCGCACGCTGCCGGCGGCGATCACCCCCGTGCTCGTGGGCACCGGCTCGGCGGCCGCGCTCGACGGCGTCCGCTGGGTCCCGGCGGTGCTCGCGCTGCTCGTCTCGCTGGCCCTGCAGGTGGGCGTCAACTACGCCAACGACTACTCCGACGGCATCCGCGGCACCGACGCCGACCGCGTGGGCCCCTTCCGCCTCGTCGGCTCCGGCGCCGCGCAGCCGCACCACGTGCGCGACGCCGCCTTCGCCTGCTTCGCCGTGGCGGCGCTGGCCGGGCTCGTCGTCGTGGCGCTGTCCGGGGCCTGGTGGCTGCTGCTCGTGGGCGCCGCGGCGGTCGCGGCGGCCTGGTGCTACACCGGCGGCAAGCGCCCCTACGGCTACGCCGGGCTCGGCGAGGTCTTCGTCTTCGTCTTCTTCGGCCTGGTCGCCGTGATGGGCACCACCTACGTGCAGGCCGGCCGCGTCGACGGCACCTCGCTGGCGGGCGCCTTCTGCGTGGGCCTGCTGGCCTGCGCGATCCTCGTGGCCAACAACCTGCGCGACGTGCCGACCGACGCGCTCGCCGGCAAGCGCACGCTCGCGGTGCGCCTGGGCGAGCGGCGGACCCGGCGGCTGTTCGCCGCCCTGGTCGCCGGCGCCTTCGCCGCAGCCCTCGCGACCGCGCCGTGGCACCCGTGGGCGCTGCTCGTGCTGGCGGCCGGCGTGCTGGCCCGGCGGCCGCTGCGCACCGTCCTGGGCGGCGCCACGGGCCGCGACCTGGTCCCCGTGCTCAAGGACACCGGGCAGCTGGAGCTGGTGGCGGGGGCGCTGCTGGCCCTCGGACTGGCGCTCTGAGCGGCCAGCCGCCAGAGTGCGCCCCATGGGGAACGTGGACGTGAGCGCCGACGGTGAGCACCGCTACGCGGCGGTCCTGACGACCAGCGGCGGCCGGCGCTCCGAGCACGTCGTGGTCTCCGACCCGCTGCTGCTGGAGCGCCTGCAGGTCACCGACACCGAGGAGCCCTTCCTCGTGCGGCGCGTGCTGGAGCTGCTGGTCGGCGCGGCCGACTCGGCCGAGGCCGACGGGGACCGCCCGGCCGTGCCGGAGGTCATCGACCTCACCGCCCTCGACCGCGAGCGCCCCGAGCTGCTGCCGAGCGTCGCGCTGCACTGAGCCGCGGGCGCCCGCTCCCGGGCGCCGCGCGGTCGTCAGCGCTGCTCGTCCTCGGCGTCGTTGTCGGCGTCGACGCCGCGGGCGAAGCGCGACCTCGGCGCCGGCCCGGACCCGCCGGCGCGGGCCTGCAGGCGCGCGTCGACGCGGGCCTGCAGCGCCAGCGCCATCTGCTCGCGCTGCTTGCGCAGCAGCACCAGCGACAGCAGCACCGAGACGACCGCGCCCAGCAGCAGCGCCAGCCACGGATCGGCACCCAGGGCGCGGATGCCGATGAAGCACAGGACGAAGATGCCCAGGCGCATCGTCGTGTAGCGCAGGGTCATGCCCACGGGCGTCGGTCCCATCTCGTCACACCCCCGCGTAGGAGTGCAGGCCGGGGAAGAAGATGTTCACCACGAGGTAGTTGAACAGCATGCAGGCGAAGGCGAGGACGGACAGCCAGGCCGCGCGCTTGCCGTCCCAGCCGCGCGTGGCGCGCGCGTGCAGGTAGCAGGCGTAGACGACCCAGATGACGAACGTCCACACCTCCTTGGAGTCCCAGTTCCAGTAGCGGTTCCAGGCGACCTGCGCCCAGACCGCGCCGGCGATGAGGGTGAAGGTCCACATCACGAAGGCGACGGCGTTGAGGCGGAAGGCCGTGCGCTCCAGCTCCGCGGAGCCGGGCAGGGCGTCCATGAAGACCCCGCCGGCGCGCTCGCCGGCGGCCGCGACCCGGTCGCGCTTCTCCTGCACCAGCTGCAGGACGGTCGCCGAGAAGCCGAGCGTGGACAGCGCGGTCGCCAGGATCGCGACGAAGACGTGGATGATCAGCCAGTAGCTGTCGAGGGCGGGCACCAGCTGCGCGGCCTCGACGTAGAAGCTGCGCAGCGCGATGCCCAGCGTCGCCAGCACCGGCCCGGCCACGAAGGTGCCCAGGTAGCGCGCGTCGCGCCCGCCGCCCAGCCCGGCGCGCTGCGCGCGGGCCACGGCCACCAGGTAGCCGACGGCCACCACGAGCGAGCCGGTGAGGGCGAACTCGAACATGTTGCCCCACGGCACCCGGTGCACCGAGATGCCGCGGGTCACGACGGAGCCCAGGTGCAGCAGCGCCGCGACGGCGAACAGCGAGGTGCCGACGGCGGCCGCGCGCCGGCGCCGCACGAGCGGCTCCCGCAGCGCCGTGGTGGTCGCGGTGCCCGCGCCGCCGCCGCCGAGCGCGGCGGTGCTCGCCGCGCGCTCGGCGGCCCGCGCGTCGCGGGCCCTGATCTCCTTGGCGCCGTCGGCGAGGTCGCCGGCGTAGGCGATGAAGGAGAACAGGTAGGCGCTCATGGCGCCGTAGAGCAGGACGTTGCTGATCCCTGCGACGTTCTCGTCGACGGTCACGGTCTCTCCTCGGGAGCGTGCACTGGCTGCTCATGGTCCCCCACCGGCGGGGGTGGTGGCGACTCCCCGGGCCCCGGCCCGGGCTCCGGCGCCCGCTGCGGCTCGCCGACGGCCGCGCGCAGCCGGGCCAGGACGCCGTCCACCTCGTCGGCCAGGCCGGCGTCGTTGCCGCGGGCCAGGCCGGCCACCTGCACGCGGCTGCCGCCGGCGGCGCCCGGCAGCGCCTTGACCCACACCCGGCGCCGGGGCAGGAACAGCGACATCACCAGGCCGGCGGTGGCCAGCAGGGCGAAGACCAGCGCGGCGCTCTGGCCCGGGGTGGAGCGCACGTCGAAGGACGCGAAGCGCTCGACGCGCTCGAAGGTCACCGAGCCCAGCCCGTCCGGCAGCTGCACCGTCTGGCCCGGCGCCAGCTGCAGCGGCACCGGCCGGCCCTGGTCGTCGAGCACCTGGCGCATGCCCTCGGTCTCCAGGGTGTAGACGTTCTGCGCCACGCCGTCGTCCAGGCCGAGGTCGCCGGTCCACACCTGCATGACGAGGACCGGGTTGGCCAGGTCGGGGAAGCCGGAGACCGGCGCGCCGCTCGCGTCGGTCGTGGCCGAGGGCAGGAAGACGCCCTGCAGGGCCAGCTGCACCGGGGCGCCGCCGGCGTCGAGGGCGTCGGGCACCTTGACGACACCGGTGGAGTCGTAGTTGGCGGTCTGCGGCAGGAACGGCGTCGGGCCGTCCTGCACGACGTTGCCCGCCCCGTCGCGCACGACGATGACGGGGGCGTAGCCGTTGCCGGACAGCGAGACCTGCGTGTGCCCGACCTTGGCGGGGTGGTTGACCCGGATGGTCTCCCGGCGCGGCGCCGCCCCCGGCTCGTCGGTGAGCGTGACGTCGGCGGCGAAGCTGCGCGGCTCCCCGATCTGGGTGGTCTGCTGCGCCTCGAAGGAGACGTCCATCGCGTCCAGGCTCAGCGTGAAGGGCGGCACGTCGGACTGGTCGGTGCCGACCCCGCCGCTGAAGCTGTCGAAGGTCGTGCCGACCATCGTGCCGCCCACCGTGACCAGCCGCTGGCCGGAGTAGGAGAACAGCGAGCTGGAGGCGACGGCCACGAGCAGCCCCACCAGGGACAGGTGGAAGAGCAGGTTGCCGCTCTCGCGGTGGTGGCCCTTCTCCGCGGCCACCGAGCCGTCGCGGGCCTGGGTGCGGAAGCGGCGGCCGGCCAGCACCGCGCGGGCGGCCTCCAGCACCTGCCCGGGGGCGGCGGCCAGCTCCGCCTCCCGGTGCTCGGGCAGCCGCTCCAGGCGGGCCGGGGTGCGCGGGGGCCGCGAGCGCAGCGCCTTCAGGTGCACCCCCGCGCGCGGCAGCACGCAGCCGACGAGGGAGATGAACAGCAGCAGGTAGATCGCCGAGAACCAGACGGAGGAGTAGACGTGGAAGCCCTGCAGCCGCTCCACCCACGGGCCGGCGGTGGGGTGGTCCACCACCCACTGCGCGACGCCCGCGGGGTCGTTGTTCTGCTGCGGGAAGGTCGAGCCGGGCACGGCGGCGACGGCCAGCAGCATGAGCAGGAACAGCGCGGTGCGCATGCTCGTCAGCTGCCGCCAGCAGTAGCGGGCGAACTCCAGCGGGGCCAGCGGCGCCGCCAGCTCGGCGTCCCCGCGCCGGCGCGGGCGGCGCGGACGCGCGGGGGCCTGCGGCCCGGCGTCGCGGTACTCGTCGCGCAGGTCGTCCAGGTGCGTCTCGTCGGTGCGGGCCATGCTCAGATCACCGTCTGGTAGTCGTTGACGAGGTGGTACTGCAGCCAGCTCACCAGGGGCAGGAAGCGGCCGGTGACGAGCAGCAGGCCGATGGCGACGAGCAGCAGCGCGCCGAAGCGGTCGATCGCCGCCCGGTGCCGGCGCAGCACCCCGAGCACGCGCATCCCGCGGCCGTAGGCGAGCGCGACGAGGATGAAGGGGACCCCCAGGCCGAGGCAGTAGGCCAGCCCCAGCCCGGTGGCGCGGTCCGCGCTGCCGGTGGTGAAGGCCATCGCCGAGATCGCCGCGAAGATCGGCCCGATGCAGGGGGTCCAGCCGATGCCGAACAGCGCTCCGAGCACCGGGGCGCCGAGCAGGCCGGCCCGCGGCCGCCAGCGCACCTTCAGCTCGCGCTGGGCCCACAGCGGGGAGAACAGCAGCAGCAGCCCGCCGAGGACGACGACGACGCCGAGGACGCGCTGCAGCACGTCGCGGTGCTCCAGCAGCGCGTCGCCCGCCGAGCCCGCGACGAAGCTGATGAGGACGAAGACGACGGAGAAGCCGAGGACGAACAGCAGCGAGCCGAGGAACATCCGCCCGCGCCGCTGCGCGGCGAGGTCGCCGCCGGTCAGCCCCGTCACGTAGGCGAGGAAGCCGGGGACCAGCGGCAGCACGCACGGCGACAGGAACGAGACCAGGCCGGCCAGCGCCGCCAGCGGCACCGCCAGCAGCAGCGGCCCGCTCTGCACGTACTCGGGCAGGTTCACGCCGGCTGCTCGCCGCTCTGCCCGCTCGGCTGCCCACCGGTGGCCGCGGCCGGGGCGGGCAGCGCGCCGGCGTCGTCGAGCATCCCGCGCAGCGTGGCGGCCCGCACGATGCCGGAGGCGCGCGCGGCGACGCGGCCCTCGGCGTCCAGGACGAGGGTCGTGGGCGTGGCCTGCGGGGCGTAGCGGCGCAGCGCGAGCACCGCCTGCCCCGAGCCCGCGTCGAGCACGGAGGGGTAGGTGATGGCGAAGGTGCGCTGGAAGGAGGCGGCCACCTCGGCGGTGTCGTCGGTGTTGATGCCGACGAACCGCACACCGCGCTCGGCGTACTCGCTCCACACCGCCTGCAGGTCGGGGGCCTCCTTGCGGCACGGCGAGCAGCCGGCGAACCAGGTGTTGAGGACGACGACGTCCCCCCGGTGGTCGCTGAGCCGCAGCGGCGCGCCGTCGACGGTGGTGCCGGTGAAGTCCACGGGCTCCCCGCGCTCCTGCGGCGGCGTGCGCACGACGGTCCCGTCGCCCTCGATGTAGTTCGCGCCCTGCGTCTGCGGCAGGCCGTCGCCGCTGGAGCAGCCCCCCAGCGCGAGCGCCGCCAGCGCGGCGGCCACGACGGTGCGGCGGCGCGCCGCTGCCACCGCCCTCACGCCCCCGGCACCGGGTCGGCGCCCACGAGCAGGTCGGCGCACGGCTCCGCGTAGGAGACCAGCACCAGGCGGCGGCCGACGAACTCCAGGGAGGTCACCGACGCCAGCGCGCACTCGCGCCGGCGGGGGTCGTGCACCAGGGGGCGGTGCTCGGCGCGCAGGCGGGTGACCCACACGGGCAGCTGGTGGCTGACGAGGATCGACTCACGACCGGGGAAGGCGTCGCGGGCGTCGCGCACGACGGCGCTGACGCGGGCGACCTGCTGCTCGTAGGGCTCCCCCCAGCTGGGGCGGAGGGGGTTCCACAGCCGCGGCCACGCGCGCGGGTCGCGCAGCGAGCCCGGGCCGGTGGTGACGCGCCGGCCCTCGAAGCTGTTGCCGGCCTCGATGATCCGGGGCTCGGTGCCCAGCGGCAGCCCGTGCGCGGCGGCCACGGGCGCGGCGGTCTCCTGGGCGCGCTGCAGCGGCGAGGCCGTCACGGAGGCGACGTCGTGGTCGGCGAAGTGCTCGGCCAGCCGCTGCGCCATCGCCCGGCCGCGCTCGGAGAGGCGGAAGCCGGGCAGGCGGCCGTAGAGGACGCGCTCGGGGTTCCACACCTCGCCGTGGCGCACGAGGTGGACGACGGTGCGGGGCCCGCTCACAGCGACCCCGCCCCGGCGGCCGCGGCGCGGGCGGCGTGCGGCAGCGCCTCCAGCACGCGCCCGAGGGCCTCCTCGTCGTGGCTGGCGGACAGGAACCACGCCTCGAAGGCGCTGGGCGGCAGGTGCACGCCGCGCTCGAGCATGGCGTGGAAGAAGGCGCGGAAGGCGCCGAGGTCCTGGCGGCGGGCCTCGTCGTAGGTGCGCACCTGCTCCTGGTCGGTGAAGAAGAGGCTGAACATCGAGCCGGCGGTGTTGACCACGTGCGGCACGCCGGCCGCGGCCAGCGCCGCGCCGGCGGCGTCGCGCACGGTGGCGGCGGCGCGGTCGACGGCCGCGTACACCTGCGGCGTGCACAGCCGCAGCGTCGTGAGCCCGGCGGCCGTGGCGACGGGGTTCCCCGACAGCGTGCCCGCCTGGTAGACGGGCCCGGCCGGCGCCAGGTGCGCCATGACGTCGGCGCGCCCGCCGAAGGCCGCGGCGGGGAAGCCGCCGCCCATGACCTTGCCGAAGGTCATGAGGTCGGGGGCGTGCTCGGCGCCGAGGCCCTCGAAGCCGTACCAGCCGGCCGCGCTGACCCGGAAGCCCGTCATGACCTCGTCGGAGACGAGCAGGGCGCCGTGCTCGCGGGTGGTGCGCCGCAGCAGCTGCGTGAAGCCCGGCTGCGGGCGCACCACGCCCATGTTGCCCGCGGCCGCCTCGGTGATGAGGCAGGCGATGCGCTCGCCGTGCACGCGGAAGACCTCCGCGAGCGCCTCGGGGTCGTTGTAGGGGATGACGATCGTGTCCGCGGCCGCCGTCCCGGTCACCCCGGGGGTGTCCGGCAGCGCGAAGGTGGCCAGCCCCGAGCCGGCGGAGGCCAGCAGCGCGTCGACGTGGCCGTGGTAGTGCCCGGCGAACTTCACGACGACCGGGCGGCCGGTGAAGCCGCGGGCCAGGCGGATGGCGCTCATCGTGGCCTCGGTGCCCGAGCTGACCAGGCGCAGCTGCTCGACGGGCTCCACGCGCGCGACGATCTCCTCGGCGAGCAGCACCTCGCGCTCGGTGGGCGTGCCGTAGGAGAAGCCGTCGGCGGCGGCCGCGCGCACGGCCTCCAGCACCTCGGGGTGGGCGTGCCCGAGGATCATCGGCCCCCACGAGCACAGCAGGTCCACGTACTCGGTCCCGTCCACGTCGGTGAGGTACGGGCCGCGGGCGGAGGCGGTGAAGCGCGGCGTGCCGCCGACGGCGCGGAAGGCGCGCACCGGGGAGTTGACGCCGCCGGGGATCACCCGGCCCGCCCGCTGGAAGAGCGCGGCCGAGGTGGGTGCGGCGGGGTCCGGGGAGGGGGTCGTCGGGACGGGCGTCGGCGCGGTCACGGGTACCAGTGTCGCAAGCTCCGGCGGTTCCGGACTCCCGAGGGGGCCCTACGACGGCGTGTCGGAGGTGCGGCGTGACGGACCTCACGCCGCACCGCCGCCCGCGGGGCGCTCAGCCCACCGGGGCCGCGGCCGCGGCGACCGGCTGGTTGAAGCGCAGCTGGTTGCCCGAGGGGTCGCGCACGCCGAAGTCGCGCACGCCGTAGTCCTGGTCGGCGGGCTCGGAGGTGATCTCCGCCCCGGCGGCCACCAGCCGGTCGAAGAGGGCGTCGACGTCGTCGCACGTGAAGATCAGCCGCGAGAGCAGGCCCTTGGCCAGCAGGTCGGCCAGCGCCTCGCGGTCGGCCGGGGAGGCGTCGGGCGTGGAGGCCGCCCGCTCCAGCACCAGGCGCGGCCCCGGCCGGCCGGGCGGGGTGAGGCTGACCCAGCGCATCCCCTCGTAGGAGACGTCCTGGGTGACGGCGAAGCCGAGGGCGTCGCGGTAGAACGCCAGGGCCTCGTCGTGGTCGTGGACGGTCACGGTGCAGTCGGAGAGCGTCAGCATGCCCCTCACGCTAGGAGCCGGCCGGGCGCCGGCGCTTCTCCGATCCTGACCGGTCCACGGGCCCCGGCCGGCCTGGCCGCCCGGCGCAGCACGCAGGCCGGGATCGCCGCGGCGGCGGAGTGGTCCAGCGCGCGGTAGGCGCTCGGCGTCACGCCCACCAGGCGGGTGAAGCGCGTGCTGAAGGACCCCAGCGAGGAGCAGCCCACGGCGAAGCACGCCTCGGTGACCGAGACGTCGCCGCGGCGCAGCAGGGCCTTGGCCCGCTCGATGCGCCGGGTCATGACGTAGTCGTAGGGGCTCTCGCCGAACGCCGCCCGGAAGCTGCGGGAGAAGTGCCCCGGCGACATGCACGCCTGGCGCGCCAGCACGGCGACGTCGAGCGGCTGGGCGAAGTCGCGGTCGACGCGGTCGCGCACGCGGCGCAGCCGCACGAGGTCCTCGCGGTGCGGTGCCACCCCCGCAGGTTCCCGCCCGGGGGCGGCCGGCACAACCCCCCGGCCGCGGCGCGGGGCCGCGGCCGGGGCGGCGGCGCAGGGTGACGGGGCGGCACCCCCTGTTGCGCGGACCGCGGGTGCCCCACACTACGAGCAGCCGGGACCCCGGCACCACGCCAGGAGCGGAGTTCAACCATGAGCCAGCTGCGCAGCGAACCGGTCGTCTCGGGCAAGCCCTACGCCGTCGTCGAGGTGAGGGGGGGCCCGCCGGCGGGTCTCGACGAGTTCGGCGGCGAGACCTCGTTCCTGCTGACCCTCGGCTCGCACCACCACGAGGTCGTGGGGGTGGGCACCGTCGTCGACGGCATGGCCCTGGTGCACGAGAAGGGCGGCGAGGACGGCGGCGGCAAGGACGTGCGGGTGTGGCAGGTCACGAACGCGCCCGGCGGGTTCGTCGCCGAGCACGTGACCCTCTGACCCACCGCGCCCGCCCGGCACCGGCGCCGGGGGCCGCGCGGAGAACCGCTTGAACGCTCAGCGGAACTGCTCGAGCGCACGACCGCCGCACGCCCCGGGGGGTTCCCCGCGGCGCGCGGCGGTCGTGCGTGCGGCCGGTGCCGTCGGCGCGGCTCAGCGCGAGAGCGCGAACACCGTCGTCGTCCGGTACTCCTCCCCCGGGCGCAGCACGGTGGAGGGGAAGTCCGGCTGGTTCGGGGAGTCCGGGAAGTGCTGGGTCTCCAGCGCCAGCCCGTCGCCCTGGCGGTACACCGTCCCGCCGGTGCCGACGAGCGTGCCGTCGAGGAAGTTGCCCGAGTAGAACTGCAGACCGGGCTCGGTCGTCGAGATCGTCAGCGTGCGCCCGCTGGCCGGGTCGTGCAGGACGGCGGCCTCCTCCAGCTCGGAGTCCGTGGCGCGGTCCAGGACCCAGTTGTGGTCGTAGCCCTGCCCGAACAGGATCTGCTGGAACGGCTCGCGGATGCGCGCGCCGATCGCCGTGGGCCGGCGGAAGTCCATCGGCGTGCCCGCCACCGGGGCGATCTCACCGGTGGGGATGAGCGTCGCGTCCACCGGGGTGTACGCGTCCGCGCGCAGCGTGAGCTCGTGGTCGTAGATCGACCCCGACCCCTCGCCGGAGAGGTTCCAGTAGGAGTGGTTCGTGAGGTTCACGACCGTCGCCGCGTCCGTCGTCGCGACGTAGTCCAGCCGCAGCTGCGAGAACCGGTCGAGGGTGTAGGTGACCTCCACCGACAGCGTCCCGGGGTAGCCCTGGTCCCCGTCCGGGCTGACCAGCGACAGCTTCAGCCCGACGGTGCCGGCGCCGAACACCGGTTCCGCCGACCAGACCCGCTTGTCGAAGGAGTCGTCCCCGCCGTGCAGGGAGTTCGGGTCGTTGTTGATCGGCAGCTGGTGCTCGACGCCGTCGAGGGTGAACCTGCCCTCCGCGATGCGGTTGCCGAAGCGGCCGATGAGCGCACCGAAGTACGGGCCGGGGTTGTTGCCCGCGAGGTAGCCCTCGAGGTCGTCGAAGCCGAGGACGACGTTCGTGCTGCGCCCGGAGGCGTCGGGGAACTCCAGGCTCTGGACGATGCCGCCGTAGGTCAGGATCCGGGCGGTCACCTCGCCGTTGACGAGCGTCCAGCGCTCGACGGCGGTGCCGTCGGGCGTGGTGCCCCACGGCTCGGCGGACAGCTGCGGGTCGAGGCGTTCGGCGGACGCCGAGGCGCTCGAGGCGCCGGCGACCGTGGCCGCCGCGCCCGCGAGGGCACCGGCGAGCACGACGCTGCGCCGGGAGGGGTTCGGGGACATGCGCTCTCCTTCGATGAGCTCCGTCGCTCGGGCGGCGGAAGGCGCCGCCGCGGAGTGGTCCGGAAACTACGGAGAGGGTGCAACGTTGTCAATGGTGCTGCTGTGGCGGGCGGGGCGGCGCCCCGTCGGTCAGCCGGCCCGCCGGCGGGGTCTCAGCCGATCCAGCCGCGGGCGGCGTCCAGCGCCCAGTAGGTGAGGACGATCTGCGCGCCCGCGCGCCGCAGCGCGAGCAGCGACTCCAGCGCGACGCGGTCGCGGTCCAGCGCGCCGGCCTGCGCGGCGAACTCGACCATCGCGTACTCCCCCGACACCTGGTAGCTCGCGACGGGCACGTCGGAGACCTCGGCGACGGCGCGCAGCACGTCCAGGTACGGCAGGCCCGGCTTGACCATCACCATGTCCGCGCCCTCGTCGAGGTCCAGGCGGACCTCGCGCAGCGCCTCGGCGACGCCCGCGGCCGGGTCCTGCTGGTAGGTGCGGCGGTCGCCCTTGAGCTGGGAGTTCACGGCCTCGCGGAACGGGCCGTAGAAACCGCTGGCGTACTTGACCGCGTACGCGAACAGGGACACGTCCTCGTGGCCCGCCCCGTCCAGCGCCGCGCGCAGGACGCCGATCTGGCCGTCCATCATCCCGCTCGGCCCCAGGACGTGGGCCCCGGCGGCCGCCTGGGCCAGCGCCATCGACGCGTAGCGCTCCAGCGTCGCGTCGTTGTCGACCCGGCCGGCGGCGTCCAGCACCCCGCAGTGGCCGTGGTCGGTGAACTCGTCCAGGCACAGGTCGGCCATGACGACGATGTCGTCGCCGACGGCGTCGCGCACGTCCTTCAGGGCGACGTTGAGGATGCCGTCGGGGTCGTCGGCGCCGGAGCCCACGGCGTCCAGGTGCTCCGGCACCCCGAACAGCATGATCCCGCCCAGCCCCGCCGCCACCGCCTCCTTCGCGGTCGCCACCAGCGAGGCGCGGGTGTGCTGGACGACGCCCGGCAGGGTGCGGATCGGCTGCGGCGCGTCGATCCCCTCCCGCACGAAGACGGGCAGGACGAGGTCGCCCGGGTGCAGGCGCACGTCGGTCACCAGCCGGCGCATGGCCGGGGTGGCGCGCAGGCGACGGGGGCGGACGGGCAGCTGCACCACTTCGGGCTCCTCGCTCGGGTGCGTCAGCGCGCGCGGCGGCGCGCGGACGCCTTCTTCTGGCTGGGCCGCAGGACCGGCTCGCCGGCCTCGATCGCCGAGGCGCGCAGCCCCTGGCCGTAGCCCGCGAGGGCGTCGACGAGGGCGTCGGCGCTGGGCTCGGCCGCGAGGACGTCGACGCGCAGGCCGTGCTCCTCGGCGGTCTTGGCGGTGGCCGGGCCGATGCAGGCCACGACGGTGGACGGGTGCGGCTTGCCCGCGATCCCGACCAGGTTGCGCACGGTGGAGCTGGAGGTGAACACCACCGCGTCGAAGGCGCCGGTCTTGATGGCGTCGCGCACCGGCGCGGCCGGCGGCGCGGCGCGCACCGTGCGGTAGGCCGTGACGTCGTCGACCTCCCAGCCGTTCTCCTGCAGACCGGCCACCAGGGTGTCGGTGGCGATGTCGGCGCGCGGCAGGAACACCCGGTTGATGGGGTCCAGCACGTCGTCGTAGGGCGGCCACGCCTGCAGCAGGCCCGTGGCCGACTGCTCGGTCTCGGGCACCAGGTCCGGCTCGATGCCCCACTCGCGCAGCGCCTCGGCCGTGACGCCGCCGACGGCGGCGACCTTCAGCCCGGAGAACGCGCGGGCGTCCAGGCCGTACTCGGTGAACTTCTCGCGCACCGCCCGCACCGCGTTGACGGAGGTGAAGCCGATCCACTCGTAGCGGCCGGTGACCAGGCCCTTGACGGCCTTCTCCATCTGCTGCGGCGTGCGCGGCGGCTCCACCGAGATGGTCGGGACGACCTCGGCGACGGCGCCGTGCTCGGCCAGCTTGGCGGTGACCCCGCCGGCCTGCTCCTTGGTGCGGGGCACCAGCACCCGCCAGCCGAACAGCGGCTTGGTCTCGTACCAGCTGGCCTGCTCGCGCAGCGAGACGACGGAGCCGATGACCGCGGTCGTCGGCGAGCCGTCGATGGCCGTCGCGATCGGCTCCAGCTCGCCGAGCGTGGTGGTGGTCGTCGACTGCGTCGTCAGCGTGCCCGAGGAGGTCAGCGACACCGGCGTCGAGGCGGCGCGCCCGGCGCCCAGCAGGCCCGCGGCGGCCGCGGCGATGTCGTCGCCGGTGCCGAGCACGACGACCGTGCAGTCCTTGTCCACGTGCCGCGACCAGTCCAGCGAGCGGCCCGCGGGGTGGACGACGTTGACGCTGCTGGTGTGCTGGGTGGTCATCGGCACGCCCGCGTACGTCGGGACGGCGTTGACCGCGGACACGCCGGGCACCACGTCGAAGGGGGCGCCGGCCTTGCGGCAGGCGGCGATCTCGTCGACCAGGCCGGTGAACGTCGAGGGGTCGCCGTCCATGAGGCGCACCACGCGGCCGCCGGTGCGGGCGGCCTTGACGACGAGCTTGGCGCGGGCGGCGCGCGTCATCGGCTGCCCGTCGTCGCCGGACGCGGCGTCCACGACCTCCACGCCCGGGCGGCAGTGCCGCGCGACGAGGTCCTCGCGGCTGCCCTGGTCGAGGACGACGACGTCGGCGGCGGCCAGCAGGTCCACGGCGCGCAGCGTCAGCAGCCCCGGGTCGCCCGGGCCCGCGCCGACGAAGGAGACGTGGCCCACGGCCCTCTCGGCCGCCGAGCCGCGGGCGGAGCCCTCCGCGCCCGTGCGGGACGCGCGGGCGGGCGAGCGCCTGGGCTTGGTGACGACGGCGTCGGTCGCGTCGAGGACGGGCGCGACGTCGACGGCGGGGGCCGCGCTCGCCTCCGCCAGGACCTCGACCTGGGGCGCGTCGATCGCCGCGTCCACCGACGCGTCGACCACAGGGCTGTTCGTCGTCGTGCTCACGAGCCACTCTCCGAGTCGGGACGTGGACCGTCGTCCGGACGGTCCTGGGGGTGGTCCTGGGTGCCACCGGCGGCGGCGGGAGCGCGGGGGCTGCGGCCGCCGAAGACGGCGGCCAGCAGGTCGGCCGCGACGGCGGCGCCGAGCTCGCGCGCGGCCCCCTCGTCGGCGGCGGGGGCGCGCACCGCGCGGCGCGCGAGCTCGCCCGAGGGGGCCTGGACGACGACCCGCAGGTCCAGCTCGCCCTCCAGCGCGCGCGCGTGCGCGCCCACCGGGGCCGAGCAGCCGGCCTCCAGGCCGGAGAGCACCTGCCGCTCGGCGGCGACGGCCAGCCGGTCCGCGGGCGAGTCCAGGGCCGCCAGCGCGGCGACCACCTCGGCGTCGTCGGCGCGGCACTCCACGGCCAGCGCCCCCTGGCCCGGTGCGGGCACGAAGACGTCGGCGTCGAAGACCTCGGTGGCCTCCGCCAGGCGGCCGGTGCGCGCCAGCCCCGCCGCGGCGAGCACGACGGCGTCCAGCTCGCCGGAGGTGGCCAGGCCGATGCGGGTGTCGATGTTGCCGCGCACCGCCACGACCTCCAGGTCCGGGCGCAGCGCCTGCAGCAGCGCGCGCCGGCGCGGCGAGCCGGTGCCGACGCGGGCGCCGGCGGGCAGCTGCGCCAGGGTGCGCCCGCCGGAGGCCACGAGCACGTCGCGCGGGTCCTCGCGCGCGGGCACGGCGGCCAGCGCGAGGCCGTCGGCCGGCGAGGTCGGCAGGTCCTTCAGCGAGTGCACCGCCAGGTCGACGCCGTCGGCCACGAGCGCCTCGCGCAGCGCGGAGACGAAGACGCCCGTGCCGCCGATGGTGGCCAGCGGGGCGCGCGAGACGTCGCCGTGGGTGGTGATCTCCACGAGCTCGACCTCGTGCCCGCCGCGGCGCAGCAGGTCGGCCACCCACCCGCTCTGGGTGGTGGCCAGCGCGCTGCGGCGGGTGCCCAGGCGCAGCGCCCTCACGACAGGCGTCCCACGGCCTCGGCGACGGTGCCGGACAGCGGCGCGTCACCGGGCAGCGCGGAGCGGCCGGGCGCGCCGACCTCCAGGTCGAACAGGGCGCGCAGGGCGGCCGCGTAGCCGACCCCGCCCGGGGACTCGGCGAGCTCCTTCACCCGCACGGTCGGGGTGTGCAGCAGCTTCTCCACGATGCGGTGCACCGCGCGGTCCACCTCGGCGCGGGTGGCCTCGTCCAGCTCCACCCGCCCGGCCAGGCGGCGCATCTCGGTGTCCACGACGTGGCGGGCCTGGGCGCGCAGCGCCACGACCGTCGGGGCGACGTCGGCGGCGCGCAGCGAGGCGGCGTGCGCGGCGACCTCCTCGGCGACGATGGCCCGCACCGAGCGCAGGTCCTCGGCGACGGCCGAGCTGGCCAGGTCGGCGCCCAGGCCCTCCAGGTCGACCAGGTGCGCGCCGGGCAGGGTCGCCACGTCGGGGGCGATGTCGCGCGGCAGCGCCAGGTCGGCGAGCACGAGCGGGCGCTGCGGGCGGTCCAGCAGCGCGCTGGCGACGGTGGCCACGTCGAGCACGTGCCCGACCGCGCCCGTGCAGCTGACGACGAGGTCGGCCGCGGCCACCTCGGCGCGCAGGGTGTCCAGGCCGACCGCCCGCCCGCCCACGGCGCCGGCCAGCCGCCGCGCGCGCTCGGGGGTGCGGTTGGCGACGACGACGTCCAGCCCCGCGCGGGCCAGCGTCGTGGCGACGAGGGCGCTCATGGCCCCGGCGCCCACCACGAGGGCGCGCCGGCCCGGCAGCGGCCCGAGCACGCCCTCGGCGCGCGCGGTGGTGGCGTCCACGAGCGAGGCGCCCGCGGCGTCCAGGCCGGTCTCCGAGTGCGCCCGCTTGCCCACCCGCAGCGCGGTCTGCAGCAGCCGGTCCAGCGGGCTGCCCGTGCGGCCGCGCTCGTGCAGGTCGTGCAGGGCGCCGCGCAGCTGGCCGAGGATCTGGCTCTCGCCGACGGCCATCGAGTCCAGGCCGCAGGCGACGCGGAAGAGGTGCTCCACGCCGGCGTCCTCGTAGTGCACGTACATCTGCTCGCCGAGCTCGTCCACGCCCAGCCCGATGCGCCGGCACAGCACGTCGCCGACGTCGGCGACGCCGCCGTGGAAGCGGCTGACCTCGCAGTACAGCTCGACGCGGTTGCAGGTGGACAGCGCGAAGGCCTCCTCCACGTGCGGGGAGGCGGTGAGGTCGGCGACGACCTCGCGCGCGGCCGCCGCGTCCAGCGAGGCGCGCTCCAGGACCTCCAGGGAGGCGGTGCGGTGGGACAGGCCCACGACGAGCAGCGCCACTCAGACCACCTCCCCGACCCGGGGGCGGACCGCGTCGAGCGGGTGCACCGGCAGCGGCGCCGCGGCGGGCGCCGCGGGCGCGGGCAGGGGGGCCACCGCGCGGGTGGCCTTGCGCTGGGCGTGGAAGGCGAGGATCTGCAGCTCCGAGGCGAGGTCGACCTTGCGCACGTCGACCCCGGCGGGCACGCGCAGCACGGTCGGGGCGAAGTTGAGGACGCTGGTGACGCCGGCGGCCACGAGGCGGTCGCAGACGCCCTGGGCGTGCTCGGCGGGCACGGCCAGCACCCCGATGGTCGGCTCGCCGGGGCGCAGGACCTCGCCGAGCTCCTCCAGCGGGCGCACCGGCAGGCCGCTGACGACCTCGCCGACCACCTGCGGGCCGTCGTCGAAGAGGCCCACGACGCGGAAGCCGCGGGAGGCGAAGCCGCCGTAGCCGGCGAGGGCGTGCCCGAGGTTGCCGATGCCGACGATGACGACGTTCCAGCTCGTGGTCTGCCCCAGCCTGTCGGCGATCTGGCGACGCAGCTGCTCCACGTCGTAGCCCACGCCCCGGGTGCCGTAGCTGCCCAGGTGGGACAGGTCCTTGCGCAGCTTCGCGGAGCCGACGCCGGCGGCCTCCGCGAGCGCCTCCGACGAGACCGTGCGCGCGCCCGCGTCGGCGAACGCCGACAGGGCCCTCAGGTACTGCGGCAACCTGGCCACGGTCGCTTCGGGGACGTCGACCGTCCCCACCTCGTCCTCGTCCACAGCGGTCAGACCCGCACCCTCGCACGCGTTCTCCCGGCCCGGGCACCCCCGGGCCGCTGCTCCTGCGTGCAGCAGCCTAGGCTCTTGTGAACCCATGCACAAAGTCGTGCGCCGTCGGCGTGACGAGGGTCTCCCCCGCACCCGCCGCCGGGTCGCCGCCGGGTCGCCGCCGGGTCACCGCGCGCGGCGCCGCCACCAGCGCCGGCCGGCCAGGGCGTCCTGCAGCCGCTGCGCGTCGAGGCGGCCGAAGTCGCGCTCGGCGCCGTCGACGAGCACCACGGGCACCCGGTCGGAGAAGCGGCGCAGCAGGTCGGGGTCCGCGTCGACGTCGACCTCCGCCCAAGCGGTGCCGGTCCGCCCGGCCACCTCGCGCACGACCTCGCGGCCCTCGTCGCACAGGTGGCAGCCCACCCGCGAGACCAGCACGAGGC
>NZ_JAAALL010000690.1 GCF_009906315.1 Kineococcus vitellinus
GGGCGCGTGGTGGCCCAGGTGCTCTACCTGCAGATCGTCGCCTTCGGCGGCATGCGCCGGTACCTGCGCGGCGACCGCGTCCTGCGCTGGGACAAGCCGGCCCGCTGAGGCGCCGAGGTGCCCGCGACGCTGGCGCGCCCGGTGGTCACGCCCTTGACGTAGGCCCAGTGCTGCTCGGCGAGCGCCTCCTGGCGCATCACCTTGCGCTGCGCCGCACGCACGGCGTACCCGCCGGCCAGCGCCGTG
>NZ_JAAALL010000691.1 GCF_009906315.1 Kineococcus vitellinus
GGGTGCGGGGGAGCAGGGCTTCTTCCCGCCCTTCAGCTGGTGGCCGCTGTACCTGGCCGGCGGCGCCGCGCTCGCGTTCTTCGGCGTGGCCGTCGGCTGGTGGCTGTGGCTCATCGGCCTCGTCGTCGTGACCGGATCGTGAGCGGTGGGTGCGCCGGTGCGTGCAACGCGACGACCTCGCGTCGCGTCCTCCTGGTGACCACTCCCGGTGCGAGGATGTGGGTAGGGGGAAGCACGAGGAGGG
>NZ_JAAALL010000692.1 GCF_009906315.1 Kineococcus vitellinus
GGAGCACCCGTGAGCATCACCTCCGTCCTGGAACTCACCCTCAAGCCCGAGGCCGTCGCCGACGCGCCCGCGGTCATCACGAGGACGCTGGAGGCCACCCGCGCCTTCGCAGGCTGCCTCGGCGTCGGTGCCCCCGCTCCTCAGGCGGCGGCGCCGGCCTGGGCCGTCGCGGCCTGCGGGGTGACGCGCGCCGCGGTGTGCGTGCTCATCCTGCGCTCCAGGACCTTGGCCAGCGCGGAGATC
>NZ_JAAALL010000693.1 GCF_009906315.1 Kineococcus vitellinus
CTCGCCGTAGGCGGTGAAGTCGCCGCGCTGCAGCGCCGCCTGCGAGTCGGTGATCGCCTGCCGGGCCTGCTGCAGCGCCTGGTCCAGCTGCACCTGCGCGCCCGGGTCGGCGCTGGGCGAGCCCGGCACCGGCGCGGCGCCCTCGTCGCCGGCGCTGGCCCCCGAGTCGCCGCCGAACACGTCGTCGAGCGCCGCGTCGAGGGTGTCGGCGATGGCGACCTGGTCGCCGAAGACGGCGACG
>NZ_JAAALL010000694.1 GCF_009906315.1 Kineococcus vitellinus
GGAGGAGCTGCAGGAGAAGGTCGTCGAGGCCTACGTCCACGAGGTGGAGGGTCACGAGGAGAAGCAGGTCATGGGCATCTACCTCACCCAGTTCGTCATGCAGTGAGCTGAGCCCCGCTCGAGCGGGGCTCAGCTCACTGCATGACGAACTGGGTGAGGTAGATGCCCATGACCTGCTTCTCCTCGTGACCCTCCACCTCGTGGACGTAGGCCTCGACGACCTTCTCCTGCAGCTCCTCC
>NZ_JAAALL010000695.1 GCF_009906315.1 Kineococcus vitellinus
CCGGTCGCCGGCGCCTTCGGCCACGGGCTGTCGTACACGACGTTCGAGCACTCCGGGCTGCGCCTGGTGGCCGGTGAGGACGGCCTGGAGGTCCGCGTGGACGTCCGCAACAGCGGCGACGTCGCCGCTGTTGCGGACGTCCACGCGGACCTCCAGGCCGTCCTCACCGGCCACCAGGCGCAGCCCGGAGTGCTCGAACGTCGTGTACGACAGCCCGTGGCCGAAGGCGCCGGCGACCGG
>NZ_JAAALL010000696.1 GCF_009906315.1 Kineococcus vitellinus
GACTCCAGCGCCTCCACGCGCTTGCCGAGCGCCAGCACCTGGTTCTCCAGCTCGAGGATGCGCTTGATGCCCGCGAGGTTCACGCCGTCCTCCTGGGACAGCCGCTGCACCTCGCGCAGCTGCGCGAGGTGCAGCGGCTGTCCCAGGAGGACGGCGTGAACCTCGCGGGCATCAAGCGCATCCTCGAGCTGGAGAACCAGGTGCTGGCGCTCGGCAAGCGCGTGGAGGCGCTGGAGTC
>NZ_JAAALL010000697.1 GCF_009906315.1 Kineococcus vitellinus
TTCTCCTTCAACTCCCCCTTCGGCGCCTGCCCCGAGTGCACCGGCCTGGGCACCCAGCTGGAGGTGGACCCCGAGCTCGTCGTCCCCGACGAGGACCTCTCGCTGGCCGAGGGGGCGATCGCCCCCTCGGCCAGCGAGAGGTCCTCGTCGGGGACGACGAGCTCGGGGTCCACCTCCAGCTGGGTGCCCAGGCCGGTGCACTCGGGGCAGGCGCCGAAGGGGGAGTTGAAGGAGAA
>NZ_JAAALL010000698.1 GCF_009906315.1 Kineococcus vitellinus
AGCCTGCGCGTCGGCGTCAGCGTCTACGACATGAGCTCGTTCATCACCGCCGGCAAGGAGGGCATGGACGCCTACGCCGAGGCCGAGGGCATCGAGCTGCTGTGGAACTCGGCGAACCTGGACGTCAACACCCAGGCCAGCCAGGTCGACCAGTACGTCAACGCCGGCGTCGACGCCATCATCGTCGTCCCCGTGCAGGCCGACTCGCTGCAGCCGCAGGTG
>NZ_JAAALL010000069.1 GCF_009906315.1 Kineococcus vitellinus
CACACCGCCCGAGCACACACCCCGAGCACACCACGCAAGGAGCTGACCATCGTGACCGCTACGTCCGAGACCACCACGCCCGTCGCCGCCACCTCGCTCACCGTCGCCGTCATCGGCGCCGGCGGCAAGATGGGCATGCGCGTGTCGAACAACCTCGACAAGAGCGCCTTGACCGTGCGCTACGCGGAGAACTCCCCCGCCGGCGTCGAGCGGGTGCGCGCCGCCGGCCGCGAGGTCGTCGACGCCGCCACGGCCGTCGACGGCGCCGACGTCGTCGTCCTCGCGGTGCCGGACGTCGTCCTGGGCAAGGTCTCCGAGGACCTCGTGCCGCGCATGAAGACCGGTGCGGTGCTGCTCACCCTGGACCCCGCGGCCGCCTACGCGGGGCTGCTGGCCGAGCGCGCGGACATCGCCTACGCCTGCGCCCACCCCTGCCACCCCTCGGTCTTCCTGGAGCGGCGCACCGACGAGGAGTACGCCGACACCTTCGGCGGCATCGCCGCTCCCCAGGAGGTCGTCGCCGCCCTCGAGGTCGACGACGAGTCGGTGCGGGCACTGGCCGAGCAGGTCATCACCACCATCTACGCCCCCGTCATCGCGGTGCACTGGGTGAGCGTCAAGCAGCTGGCGGTGCTCGAGCCCACCCTGGTGGAAACCATCGCCTGCATGATCGGCGACCTGCTCAAGGAGGCCCTCGAGGAGACGGTGAACACCGTCGGCGTCCCCGCCGAGGCCGCCCGGGCGATGCTGTGGGGGCACGTCGGCATCGCGCTGACCAACGCCCTGCGCGGTTCCAACCCCTTCTCCGAGGCCTGCCACATCGCCATGGACTACGGGCGCGAGTCCATCATCAAGGAGGACTGGAAGAAGATCTTCCGCGACGACGAGCTGGACACCGTCATCGCCCGCATGCTCAAGATCGACGCCGTGCGGCGCTGAGGCCACGCAGCACGCCGATGCCGGGGCGGGAGCCGCGAGTGCGCGGCCCCGCCCCGAGGGCGCAGAGCTGCTGCTGCGGTCCCTGCTGGAGCGCCCCGCACTGCCGGCGGCCACGCTGCCGGGCACACCCACCCGGCCATCGACGGCACCCTCATCACCACCGACCGCTGCGGCGCGCCAGGGCACGGATCACCTCGACGACCTCCCCGGGGGCCTCCTCGGCCATGAAGTGCCCCGCGGCGGTCGTCACGTGCTGCAGGTCCGGCGCCCACGACCGCCACAGGGCGGCGGCGTCGAAGCCCAGCTGGGCGCCCCAGTCCTGCTGCAGCACCGTCACCGGCATCCGCAGGCGCTCCCCGCCCGCGCGGGAGGCCAGGTCGTGCTCGACGTCGATGCCGGCCAGCGCCCGGTAGTCGGCCACGATCGAGTCGATCGCCTCGCGGCTGGCGCGCAGGTAGTGCTCACGCACCGGGGCGGGGATGGCGGCGGGGTCGCGGGTCCAGGCGTCGAGGAAGTGCCCGAAGAAGGCGTCGGCGCTGCCGCGGATCATCGCCTCGGGCAGTCCCGGGGGCTGGGCCATGAGGTAGAGGTGGAAGGCCACCGCGGCCTGCGCACCGTGCAGCACGTCCCAGGTCTCCACCGTCGGCAGCACGTCGAGGCCGGCGAGGTGGCTGACGCGGCCGGGGTGGTCCAGGGCGGCGCGGAAGGCGACGTGGGCGCCGCGGTCGTGCCCGACCACGACGAAGCGCTGCACCCCCAGGGCGTCGGCCAGGGCGATGACGTCGGCGGCCATGGTGCGCTTGGCGTACACGTCCGGCGTGCTCGCTGCGGGTTTGCCGCTGGCTCCGTAGCCGCGCAGGTCGGGGCAGAGGACGAAGTGCTCGTCGGCCAGGAGCGGGGCCACGTGCCGCCACATGTGCCGGGTCTGGGGGAAGCCGTGCAGGAGCACCACCGCGGTGGTGGGGCGGTCGGGCGCGGAGGGCTCGTGGGAGAGGTCGACGCGCAGGTGCACGCCCTCGGCCACCTCCACGGATCGGGTGGTGAAGCCGTCGATGACGAGGTCGCCCGACTGATCGCCGAGCAGGTCGGCGGAGTGGTCGGTGGAGTGGTCGGTGCAGTGGTCGTCGTGCGGGTGCGCGGTGTTCACGCGGCGATGCTCACGCCACCCGATCAGTCCTCGATCAGCGCTTCACCGGGCGCCCTCGACATCCGACGAGCACCGCTGGCGCTCCCGGCGCTCCGGGCGCCCCCACGGCTGGGCAGGATGGGGCCGTGCCGGTGCAGGTGGACGTCCTGGGTCCGCTCAGAGCCCGCCGCGGTGGGGTCGACGTGGCGCTGGGTGGACCGCGTCAGCGTGAGCTGCTCGGGCGGCTGGCCGCCGCTCGCGGGCGCGCCGTGACGACGGCGGCGCTGGTGCAGGACCTGTGGGAGGAGCCGGGCCCCGGGGCCCGGGGCGCGCTGGCCACCGCGGTCGGTGAGCTGCGCCGCCGCCTGGAGCCGGGGCGGGCGCCGCGCACCCCGGCCCGCACCCTCCTCAGCACCGGTGGCGGGTACGCCCTCGCCCTGCCGGCCGACGCCCTGGACGCCGCACGGCTGGAGGGCGCTGCGCGCACCGCCCCCGCCTCGCCCGCGGACACGGCCGGCGGTCCGGCCGACGACGCGGCGCGGCTGGCCTCGAGGCTCGCTGCGGTCCTGGCGGACTGGCGCGGGCAGCCGTATGCGGACCTGCCCGAGCGCGACTGGGTGCTCGCCGAGCGCGAGCACCTCGGCGAGCTGCACGCCCGGGCCACCGAGCGCTGCGCAGCCGCGCTGCTGCAGCTCGGCCGCTCGGCGGAGGCCGTCAGCGTGCTGGACGCCCACGTGCGCTCCCACCCCTGGCGCGAGCGCGGCTGGGCCGATCTCGCCCTGGCGCTGTACCGCGAGCACCGCCAGGGCGAGGCCCTGGCGGTGCTGCGCCGCGCCCGCGCCCTGCTGGCCGGGCGGCTCGGCCTGGACCCCGACCCGGTACTGGCGCAGCTGGAGCGCGACGTCCTGGCTCGCGCCCCCCACCTGCAGCTGCCGGGCACGGGCGGGGGCGAGCACGGCGCCCGGATGACCATCGACCTCCCGCACGGCACGAACGCGCGCCTGCGCACCAGCGTCGAGGTCGCACGCACCCTGGCCTACAGCGGCGGTGAGCACCTCGCGACCGCGCAGCGCCAACGGCTGCAGGCCGCGCTGAGCGCCGAGGCGAACGGGGACACGCTGCTGACCGCGCGCCTGCTCGGCGCCTACGACGTGCCGACGATCTGGACCCGCAGCGACGACCCGGTCGCCGCCGCAGCCGTGGTGGCACTGACCCGCCGCACCCTGGAGCGGGTCGGCGAGCGGGCGAGCCCGGCCCTGCGGGCCCGCCTGCTCGGGGTCCAGGCCCTGGAACACCGCGGCACCCGGGACCGCTGGGCAGCCGAGGCGGCGTTCGAGGCCGAGCGCACCGCCCGCACCCTGGGGGACCCCGTGGTCCTCCTGCTCGCCCTGAACGCCCGCTTCGTGCAGTCCTTCCAGCAGCCCGGCGCCGCCGGTGAGCGCGAGCGCCTCGGTGCCGAGATCGTCGAACTCGCCACGCGCCACGACCTGGGGGCCTTCGCGGTGCTCGGTCACCTGGTGCGGATGCAGGCGAGCGCCGCGACGGGCGCCTTCGACGCCGCCGAGCAGCACGCGCGCTCGGCGGAGGCGGCCGGCGACGCGCACGGCTCACCCGTCGCGCGCATGCTCACCGCCTGGTTCAGGGCGATGCGCACGGCGCAGACCTCTCCCGCGGCGCAGGCGGCCGCGGCGTACCGGGCCGCTGACCGGGCCCTGTCGGGCGTGGACATGCCCGGGGTGCGTGACGGGCTGCTGCCGCTGGCACTGCTGTGCCTGCGGCTGCGCCACGGTCGTCCGGTGTCCCCGCTCTCGGGCGGTCCGTCCCCGGGTGGGGACGAGGCTCGCGGGTGGGGACCGCACCTGCCGTGGGTCGAGCCGGTCCTGGCGCTCCAGGAGGGGGATCGGCGGCGGGCGCTGGACCTCGCCGCCGCGCTGCCGGAGTCGCCGGCGGACCACCTGCACGAGGTGCGGTGGGCGCTGGTGGCCCACACCGCGCTGCAGCTCGGTTCGCCCGCTCTGGCCGCGCGTGCTCACCGCAACCTGTCGGCCAGCGCCGGGGAGCGGGCCGGTGCCGGATCGGGTCTGCTCGACCTGGGACCCGTCAGGACGTGGCTCGATCGGCTGGAACCGCTGCTGCGCTGAAACGCGCTGATGCCGGCAGCAGGTCGTGGTCGACCTGCTCGCCACCTCGCGCGCCGCCGGCGCGGAGGCGGTGATCGAGGTCGCCGCGCCCGCTGACGCCGGCAGCGCCGTGCTCACCGCGCCGGGCACGCAGGAAGGCGACCAGCACCGCCGGCTGCTCGTACAACCCCGAGTACTGCCCGTCCTCGAAGACGACCCCCAACGCCATGACCGGCACACCGGCCAGCTGCAGGTCCAACGCCACCCCTGCCGGTAGGCACTGGCCATCGTCCAGCGCCAGCACCCTGGTCCGCTCCTGGGTGTCCAGCTGTGACCACCACTGCTCGATGCCTCGAAGCTGCATCTGCACGCCGCCCACTCCTTCGATGGTCGCCACTGGTGACGACCGCTCTGGTGGTGCTCGCTCCTTCAGCGCCGGTTGTTGAGGCGCAGGCCTTCTTCGATGCCGATCCTCGCGATGCCGATCTCGTCGCTGCTGGTCCTGCCACTGCCGGCCCCGCCACGACCGGCCCTGCCGGTGCTTCCTCGCGGGTGGGGCCGTGGCGACGCACCGGCGGCGGTGCGCGCACGCCGGCGCTCAGCCGGAGCGGCTGCGCGCAACGCCGCCCGACGGCAGCGGCGCCTCCGGCGAGTCCGCACGGACGGTGGTGCCCGTGGCGTGCTCGACGATGACCACCACCGGGTGCGGACTGCCCTGGAAGGTCAGCCAGCAGGTGTCGCCGACGCGGTGGGTGACCTCCCACAGGATGCCCGTGAAAGGGGCGTCGCCGGTCGCCGGGCAGCTGAGGGTCACGGTGCAGCCGATGTGGCCGAACCCCAACTGCGCGACGGTGGTCTCCATCGCGCCCGAGGCTAGTCGTCCAGCCGCTCCCGCGTCGATGAACGCAGCAGGAAGGTGGGCCGGCGGGCGCAGCGCGACGGCCCTGGGCGCCGAGGAGTCCTCGGCGGGTCCTCCGCGAGTCCTCCGCGGCTCTCAGCGCGCGCCGGCGTCGCACCACCCCGCGGCCGACGCTCTGCTCCAGCCGGCCTCAGCTGCCGAGGACGGTCTCCGGCGACGACAGGCGGTGGCCGACCTCGGTGGCACCTCGCGGCGCGGAGAAGAAGTACCCCTGCCCCAGGCGCACCCCCAGCGCGCTGAGCGCGGCCACCTGCTCCCGCTCCTCGATGCCCTCGGCCACGATCGCGCAGCCCAGCCGCGACCCCAGGTCGATCAGCGTCTGCGCCAGCAGGTCGTCGCGCGGTGAGCGCCCCAGCGCCGCCACGAAGCAGCGGTCGATCTTGACCACGTCCGGCTGGAAGCGCTGCAGGTAGCTGAAGGAGGCGTAGCCGGTGCCGAAGTCGTCCAGCGCCAGGCGCACCCCCAGCGCGCGGATGCGCTGCAGGGCGATGTCCACCTCCGCCCCCACGTCGGCCGCGGAGGTCTCCGTCAGCTCGATCGTCAGCGCCGAGGCCGGCAGGCCGCTGATGAGCAGGGCGTCGGTGACGACCTCGACGACGTCGGGCTCGCTCAGCTGTCGCCCGGAGACGTTGACCGCCACGTGCAGCTGCGCCGCCGCGCTCAGCTGCTCACGCCACAAGGCGACCTGCGTGCACGCCAGCGTCAGCACCTGCCGGCCCAGCGGCACGATCAGTCCGCTGGCCTCGGCGATCGGCAAGAACGCCGCCGGTGGCAGCAGACCGCGCTGCGGGTGCTCCCAGCGCACCAGCGCCTCCACCCCCTGCCAGCGCCCGGAGAGCAGGTCCACCACCGGCTGGTAGTGCACCACCAGCTCACCCGCGTCGATGCCGGCGCGCAGGCGGTGGCTCTCGTCCAGCACCTGCCGCGCACCCGAGCCGGCGCCCGAGCCGTCGTGCAGGCCGGGCACGGCGTGCAGCCCGGCGGCGGCGTCCAGGCGGCGCAGCTCCAGCAGCTCGGCCACCGCGGCGGCCAGGTCGGTGAGCACCTGCAGCGCTGCGGCCTCCAGCCGGCGCGGGGTGCGGTCCTTGACGCACAGGGCGCCCAGCGCCAGCCCGTCGCGGCCGATGATGGGAGCGCCGGCGTAGAAGCGCACCTGCTGCGGGCCGGTGACCATGGGCAGGTGCGCGAAGCGGGCGTCGGCGCCGGCGTCGGGCACCACCAGCGGCTGCTCGGTGGCCACCACGTGGGCGCAGAAGGACTCCTCCCGCGGGGTCTGGCGGGTCCGGTGCGCCTCCTCGCCCAGGACGGCTTCGAGGCCGGTGGCGGCCTTGAAGAACTGCCGGTGCTCGTCGACCAGGCTGACCAGCGCGGTGGGGACCCCCAGCGCCTGGGCGGCGGCGGCGGTCAGCGCCTGCAGCGCCGCGTCCGCACCGGTGTCCAGCACCTGGTAGCTGCGCAGCGAGGCCAACCGCTCGCCCTCGCGCGGGTGCCGCGGCGCGTGCACCATCCCGATCCCTCCACCGTCTGCTGCAGCACTCCTGCAGCTGTCCTCGCACCCGTCGCGCTCGCCGACCCTGCCGCTGGTCCAGTGCCCGCACGCTGCACGAGCCGCCCGCGTGAGCGCGTGCGGACCGCGTGGGCACCGTGCGCAGCGACATCGGCGACACGCGGATCACTTCCCGCCCCGGGTTTCGACAGGTGCCGACGCCCACCGGAGGGGCCACACGAGTGGTTCGGGCCGATCCCCGGGACGGGTCGCCGGGCACGGCCGGTGGTGTGCGTGCCCGGTGCCACCACGGCACAGCACGATCCGCGGGGAGCCTGCACGCCGTGCGAGGCGCAGGCCGGCGCGGGAACGAGGCGCCGAGCGCGGAGGCGGCCACCGCCACCCCGGCGCAGCCCGAGGACCACCCGTTCGCCGGGTCGAGCCGGTCGCGCGCCGCACCGACGTCCCTCAGCGAGGGATCACCGGGCGTGCGGTCACGCATCGAGCTGAGGGGGCGCTGTGCCAGGCGGTGCACGACGCGGTGCGCCTGCCGGCGCTCGCAGCAGCAGCCGCAGGCGGGCGAGCGCCGAGCTCCTGGCCGGGGCGGCGGCGGGCATCGGCGCACTGGCCGCGTGGCCCACCTGGGCTGACGCCCGTGCCGATCGACGCTGCCCCGGCTGTGGTGGTTGCACGGGCCCCCCGTGCGCGGGCGAGTCGGTCACGGCGTGGCAGCTGCACGCGCACCTGCTGACAGGTCGTCCACGAGTCCACGCTCGTGCGGGCGTGCCGGCCCCGTCACGGCTGCGGCAGGATGCGTCCGTGCCCGCCCTGCAGCACCGCCTCGAGGACTTCCTGCGAGCCCCGGTGGCTGCCGCCTTCTTCGTCCTGGCCTCGCGCAACGACCTCAGCGTCGACGACCTGGCCGATCCGGCCACCGCCTGCACCGCGGCCAGCACCGCGCTGCGCGAGCTGAACCCCTGGAGCGGCACCGCGCCCGCCGCCCGCACCGCAGCCGTGGCCGCCGCCCGGTCCCTGCGCCCCCTGATCCGCTCGGTCCTCAGCGACGAGCGCAACAGCTGGTGGCAGGCGCCGCTGCGCCACGACGCTCAGCTGCTGCTCACCGGGCAGGAGGACCAGCAGCCCACCCCCGACGCGGTGCCGGTGCCCACCGGTGCGATCGCCGCGTGGGAGAGCTACGCCCAGAAACCGCTGCAGTCCCTGATCACCTCCACCGAGCTGAGCGTGCCGGCCGGGGAGCCGATCCGCTGCAGCGCCCACGCCGAGCTGGCCTGCGGCAGCAGCGACTGGAACGCGGTCTACCCCGTGCGCCAGCAGCGCCTGCACGTGGCCGAGGGGGCCCGGGTGGCCGAGGTGCACTCGGCCGCCGACTGGCACGAGCTGGTCGTGCGCTACGGCGACCCGGCCACCCACCCCGGCTCCGACGGCAGCCTGGCCCGCAGCGCCGACCTGGACAACGGCCTGGCCCCCACCTGGAGCGCGGTGGCGGAGGACTACGACGGTGTCCACCTCAGCTTCGCGGGGCTGCTCAGCGCGCTGCACGTCCCCACCACCAGCACCGGCGTCGGGACCACGACCCTGTGGGCGTGGGAGTGGGAGCGCACGCACTGGATCCGCCCTGCCTTCACCGCCACCACCGAGTTGCCGGAACTGCCCGAGCCTCCGCAGGCCGCGAGCTGCTGGCTGTCGCTGGGGTGAACTGCGGGGCGCCGTGTCGCGGTGCTCGCACGCTCGCCCACCTCATCCGCCCGCGACGGATCTCCCAGTCCACGGCGTCGGCGGCCGCGGCGGCGATCCGGACGTGCACCTCACCGCGGCGCGGGGCTCGCGGGGTGGAGTCGTCCAGCCGCAGGTGGGTCGGGTCACCGTAGCGGTCGTGCTCGATGCGTCTCACCGCGTCCACGACCGGGCCCACGCGGTGTCGGCGCTGGCCGACCGGAGGTTGTCCATGAGTCGGGCCGCGGTGCGAGGTTCGAACCCGAGGTCGGCGGGCGGCAGTTCCCGGCGCGGCGCCGGGGTTCCCGGCCCTTGATGACCTGTTCGAACCCACCGGGGGTGTACCCGTTCAGGACGTGCGCCGCGGTCTGGACGGTGAAGGTGTGCACCGGCCGGCATCCACTGCTCCATCACCGAGAAGTTGCCGCCGGTCTGCTCGAAGTCGACGAGGACCACCCACAGGACGCCGAACGCCCAGTGCGCCGGTGCGCTGTCCCGGCCGCTCAGGAACGGCCCGCCGTGCGGGGCGGTGGCCGTGGGGGCGCTCACGCCGGGACCTCGGTGCCCTGGGGGACGACGAGGCGTCGCGCGATGCGCCAGCCGGTGCTCTCCCGGCGCAGCACGTCGTGGTGCACGACGCCGTTCAGGGTCCGGTCCGCCATGAGCATGAGGCCCTTGGAGTCCACGGTCACCTGGTCGCCGTCCTGACCGGTGACGACCACGTTGCTCACGTAGTGCGCGATGGGGCCGTGGTCCCCCAGCTGCTGGGCCAGCTCCCGTGCGGCCCCGATGCCGTCGATCACCGGCATCCCCACCGCGCTCATGTCGTACACGACGTCGGCGGTGAAGACGGTGTCGATCTCGTCCAGCCTGCCGTCGTCGAAGACGTGGCCCACCCGGCTCAGCGTCTCGGTGATCGCCCATCGGTCGTCGGTGTCCATGGTCCGTCCTTCCGGTCGTGTCGGTTCCCGTCGGTCCGACACGACCAATGGTACTCAGTACCATTCGGAACGCAAAACCTCGGCGGACGCGGACCCGTGCCGGACGCAGTGCGATAACCTCCCGGCATGGATGCCGCCCTCCCGCTCGTCGAGCGCAAGCAGAAGGCGGCTCGGCAGCGCATCGTGGTGGCCGCTGCCAGGCTCTTCGCCGAGCGCGGCTTCGACGGCGTCTCGGTGTCCGACATCGCGGAGTCGGCCGAGGTGGGGCGCACGACGTTCTTCCGCCACTTCGGCGACAAGCAGGAGGTCGTCTTCGCGCGGGAGCAGGAATTGCTGGACGCGCTCACCGACGAGAACCTCGACGACGTCGCACCCCGTGGACGGGGGCTCCGGGACGGGCTGTCGGCGCTGCAGCCCCTGGTGCTGCGGCTGTGCGCGCACGTCTCCGCCGATCCCGAGGCGTACCGGCAGCACGAGCAGCTGGTCGAGGCGAACGTCGAGCTGCGCGCCCGCAGCGCGGCCAAGATGCAGCTGATCGCCGGCCGTCTGGGTCAACTGCTGGTCGATCGAGGTTGGGAAGGGCCCGTCGGGTTCCTCGCCGCGCAGATCGCCCTGGCCTGCTACTGGACCGCGCGAGCGTCCGGCGAGGGACCCGAAGCCCTCGTCGAATCGACCGCCGCCGCCTTCCGGCAGGTCCTCGCCCTGTGACGGCGTTCCTCGAACGGTCCGTGCGACCCGGGAACGGCAGCTGGTCAGGAACGCCGCGGCGACGATGCACGGGCCGTGGGGTGGCGCGGGGTGCGCGGGCACGCGGGTGACCCCTGACGTGGTCGGGCGCAGCACCTTCACGACGCACCCCGGACCACGACGAGCACTGTGGCGTCGACCGCTGGTGGGCACGTGCTCCCTGCGCCCCGTCGCTGCGAGAGGCCGCCGGTGACGCCTCGCCCGGCGCCACGGGACGGAACGCCGGATCAGCTCACTGCAGGGCGGCCGTCAACCGCATGACGTTGTCGAGGTAGCGCGTGAGCGGGCTGCGCTGGGCCCACCCCTCGGTGGTCAGCTCGAAGGAGGCCGCGCGGTAGGCGTCCACGGTGGCCTCGAGGTCGGCGACGAAGGTGGGCTCCAGACCGAGCAGGGAGACCTCGTAGTCCAGCTGGAAGGAGCGGATGTCCATGTTGGACGAGCCGATCACCGCCAGCTCTGAGTCCACGACGAGGAGCTTGGTGTGCAGCACCCCCGGAGCCGGTAGGCAGTGGATGCGCACACCCGCGCGCAGCAACGGGTCGTAGTAGGAGCGCTGCGCGTGGTGGACCATGAACTGGTCCGCCCGCTCGGACACGAACAGCTCCACCGCCACCCCTCGGTAGGCGGCCGTGGTGATGGCCTGCTCCAGAGCCTCGTCGGGCACGAAGTAGGGGCTGACGATCGACACCGAGGTCGTCGCGGCGTGGATGAGGGAGGTGAACAGGCGCAGGTTCGGCTCGGTCGGGAACCCCGGCCCGGACGGCACCACCTGGAAGGCCCCCGCCCTGGTCGCCGCCGAGGTCACCGTCGACGCCGGTGACACCGCCGGCAAGGCCATCTCCACCGCGTTGGGGATGTCGGGATCGTCGATCTCATCGGCCAGGACCTCACCGGCCTCGGCGTACCAGTCGGTCGCGAAGACCGCCTGCAGCGCCTTGACCACCGGTCCGCCCAGCTCGACGTTCAGGTCCACCCAACGTCGTCCCGCACGCAGGTGCGCGGCCTTGAGGTAGGTGGGGTCGATGAGGTTCTGCGAGCCGGTGAAGGCGCGCTCCCCGTCCACGACCAGCAGCTTGCGGTGGTTGCGCAGGTCCGGGCGCCGCCAGCGCCCGCGCAGCGGATCGATGGGCATCATCGGGTACCACGCCACCCCGTCGGCGCTCAGCCGCTGCTTCATCGCACGGTACCCGGGGTAACGGCGCGCACCCAGGTGGTCGAAGAGCAGGCGCACCCGCACCCCGCGGGCCACGGCGTCGCGCAGCGCGTCGAAGAACGGCTCGGTGCTCGCGTCCAGCGCCATGATGTAGAACTGCACGAACACGCTGCGCTCCGCAGCGCCCACCGCAGCGGTCATGGCGCTCACCAGTCCGTCCTCGTCGAGCAGGCGGTGGTAGAGGCCGGGTACGCACGGCAGCGCGGTCAGGCGCCGATTCAGGGCCAGCACCGAGGCCAGGTGCGCCCCGGCGACCTGCCCCTCCGGCAGCGCCGGCACGTCGGCCAGGCGCTCGGTGACGGCGGCGTTGGCCTGCTGCTGCACGCGGTGGCGCCGGCCCGTGACCCAGGGGCTGCCCAGCAGCAGGAACAACGGCAACCCCACCACGGGCACGAAGAAGATCAACAGCAGCCAGGCGCTGGAAGACCCCGGGCGGCGGTTCTCGGGCACCGTGCCCAGGGCGACCACCTTGATCGAGTACTCCACCACCAGCCAGAGGACACCGACCACCTCGAGGACGCTCACCACGTCCCCATCATGGCCGCGCCGTCGTCCACGCACGGACGACCCCCCAGCCGACCATCGACGCGCCGTCAGCCGGAGCGCCACCACGTCGCCACCAGCGCACAGCGGGGTCGCTCGCTGACGCGCCAGTGCGGATCACCCCCCGGCTCAGGTCAGGGCCAGGTGCAGCAGCACCTCCCCGGCAGCACCCAGCGGCAGCACCAGCAGCAACCACGCCGCCGCCGCACCCGCGCCCCGAGCGCGTGCACCACCCGCTCGCCCCACCGACGCGGCAGCGCCGAACACCACCACCAGGAGAGCACCCAGGACGCAGAAGACGACCGCGTCACCCGCGTAGCGCAGGTAGACGCCGTAGGTGAGCGCCCCCTCCGCGAGGAAGACCCCGCCCAGCAGCGCCGCCCCCAGCGCGGCCAGGCGCAGCGAGCGCGCACGCCGCCACCACCACCCGGCCACCCCCAGGACCGGCCCACCGAGCACACCGGTGGCCGCCCACGTGGCGACCATGACGGGGTTGACGCCGAAACCCCGCAGAGCGGACGTGGCGTAGTAGCCGGCGACCTCCCCGAAGCACACCAGGACACCGGCCAGGACCGCGCTCCAGGGTCGCCGGCTGCAGGCACCGAGCAGGAACGCGGGAGCGACCCAGGGACCCACCGCGTTGGCCAGCCCGGCGAAGGGCCAGGGCAGCACCGTCTGCAACCCGGACGTCGCCGCCCCCCACACCACGCCGACCACGACTGCCGCACCGAGCAGCGGTGCCGCCCTCAGGGCGCGGTCCTCCCCGGCGCGTCGGCCGACAGCACCCCACGGGGCGCGCGGTGAGGTCGTCGGGGCGGCGGGCTCGCTCATGGTCGAAGCCTGCCGTGCTGCAGGTGAGGCGGACATCACCGCGTGGGCGGATCCTCGCCCCGCGACCGCTCACCCCCCGGGTCGACGGCCGAGCTCGCCGATCGACCCGAGGTCACGATCGTGGCGCTCCGCGGGCGCGTCCGGTCAGTGGACCGGGACGGGAACCGGGACCGGCCCCAGGGCCACGTCCAGCGCCGCCCGGCAGTGCAGGGTGGTGGTGGGGAACACCGGGACGGCCAGGTCGCCGGCCCCCAGGCTCAGCTCCAGCTCCGTGCACCCCAGCACGACGCCCTCGGCGCCCGCCGCGACCAGGTCACCGGCGATGCGGGCCAGCCGCCGCCGGGAGGCCTCCTCCACCCGCCCCACGCACAGCTCCTCGAAGATGATCCGCTGCACCTCCTCCCGGTCCGCCCCGTGCGGGACCAGCGTCGCCACGCCCCCCTCGGCCAGCCGCCCCCGGTAGAAGTCCTGCTCCACGGTGTACCGCGTCGCCAGCAGCCCCACGCGGGACAACCCCTGCTCGCGCACCGCCGCGGCCGTGACGTCGGCCAGGTGCAGCACCGGCACCGAGACCGCCCCCGCGACGCGCTCGAACACCCGGTGCATGGTGTTCGTGGCCAGCAGCAGCAGGTCCGCCCCCGCGGCCTGCAGCCCCCTGGCCTCCGCGGCGAGCAGGTCGCCGGCCTCCCCCCAGCGGCCGGCGACCTGCAGCGGCTCGACGGCGGCGAAGTCGACCGTCGCCACCACCAGCCGCGCCGAGTGCAGCCCCCCCAGGCGCTCGCGGACCCCCTGGTTCAGCAACCGCAGGTACTCCGCGGTCGACTCCCAGCTCATCCCCCCGATGACCCCGATCCTCTGCACACGCCCAGCCTGTCGACCCGCGACCCCAAGGAGAAGAGCGATCTGGCAACAGCACTTGTCACCCTGGCTTCCATGACGAGCCCGCTGGACCTGGACCCCCGCAGCCTCGTCGTGCTGCACCTGGTCGTCCGCCACGGATCGCTGTCCGGCGCCGCGCGCGAGCTGGGGTGGACCCACCCCGCGGTCTCCCAGCACGTGCGCCGGCTCGAGCGCGCCGCCGGCTGCACCCTGCTGGAGCGCCACGGACGCGGGGTGCGCCCCACGCAGGCCGGTGCGCTCCTGGCCCGCCACGCCGCCGAGGTCGCCGCAGCGCTGCGCGGCGCCGACGACTGCCTCAGCGGCCTGGCCAGCGACCGGCCCGCGCGCCTGCGCGTGGCCGCCTTCCCCACCGCCTGCGCCACGATCGTGCTCGAGGCCGTGCGCGCCCTCGCGCTCGACACCCCGGCACTGGCCGTCGACGTCCTGCAGGCCGAACCGCCCGAGGCGACCCGGGCCCTGCGCGAGGGCGCCGCCGACCTCGCCGTCGTCTTCGACGACGTCCTGCCCGGCGCTCCCGGCCTCCTGGCGCGCCCGGCGGGCCGCGACCCCCTCCTCATCGTGCTGCCCGAGAACCACCCCCTCGCCGGGCAGGCGCAGGTGCCGCTGGCCGCCCTGGAGGACGCCACCGTCCTGGCCGGCTGCCCGACCTGCCGCGCGCGCTGGGAACGGCACTGCGCCCGCTCCGGCGTGCGGACCCGGCTGCACCACCAGGTCACCGACGACCACGTGCTCATGCAGGCGATGGTGGCCGCCGGCCAGGGAGCGGCGGTCCTGCCCGGGCTCGCGCTGAGCGCCCACCGCCGCCCCGACGTCGTGGCCCTGCCCCTGGACCCCCCGCTCGGGCGCGACCTCGCCGTCCTGGTCCGCGGCGACACCCCGGTCGCCGGGCCCGTGGCGGCCTTCGCCGAGCACCTCACCGCATCGGCCGGGCGGTGAGCCGGCGGGGGCTCAGGCCGGGGCTCAGGCCGGGGCTCAGGCCGGAGGCGCGTAGAACTGCAGGTCGTTGCCCTCGCTGTCCTTGAACGGCGCGATGCGACCCCACTCGTGGTCGCTGATGCCGCCGGTGAACTCCACCCCGGCCCGCTGCAGCCGCTCGACCTCCTCCTCGATGCCGCCGTCCGGCTGGAAGCTCACCACGGCGCCACCGTCCGCCCGACGGGCGGTGCCCTCCCGCGCGTTCAGCCCGATCATCAGCCCGTCGGCGTCGATCTCGCTCCACACCGGCGACGTGGAGCTCACCGACAACCCGAGCGTCTCACCGTAGAAGCGCACCGCCCGCTCCATGTCGTCCACCGGCACCCACACGCTCGCCACACCACTGGCCACGTCAACCCCCGTGATCGTCGATCGCTGGACGGGACCCGCCGCGCGCACCGACCCTGCAGCCGCCGCACCGTCGTCCCGCTACCGCCCACGCTGTCGCACGGGCGGGCGCCGCGCACGCCGGAGCCGCTGCCGGAGCCGTCCGGGTGCGGTGACGATCGGCCGACGGCTGCGCGGGCTCGTCGACCGGTCCACCGCCGGTCCCAGGGGATGCGTGGATAGCGTGAGCGGGTGCACCCCGACACGACGACCACCGGACCTGCTGACGCGGTGCGCGCCGTCGTGGACGCGCACGCGCACACCCTCGCGGCGGGCACCGCGCGGTACACCTGGCGCACCCCGGTCGACGGTCGGGTCGAGACCTCCGCGCACGGGCACACGGACCTGACCACGGGGGCGGCGACGATGACCTCGGCCACCACGGCGCCCCCCTCCTCCCCGCCTCCCACCGGGGACGGCGTCCTCGTGCTCGACGGGCTCATCGCGCTGCCCGGCCAGGAGGCACCGGGCGAGGTGGAGGCGCACGCGCTCCTCGTCCCGCAGGCCGGCACGCTGTCGATGGTCCTGCTGAGCGGACCGCCCACCCTGGACGCAGGGGGCCGCTGGACCGGCCCCCGCTCCAGCGCCCCCGCCCTCGCGATGGAGGTCGACCCGCTCCTGGGGAGCGTCGCAGGGACCTTCCACTGGCTCGCAGCGGTGACGAGCGCCGAATCGGGCGAGACCCCGGGCCGGTACCGAGTGGGTTTCGACCTGTCCAGGCTCGTGGAGGACGCCGGCCGGGAACGCCGTGAGGGGGTGCGGCTCACCCTGGACCAGCTCCAGCCCGGCCTGTCCGCGGGATCCGCCTCGGGGACGGTGGAGATCGACCCGGCCTCCGGCTTCGTCACGTCGGTCGGCGTCACCGGAGCAGGGCCGGGGGACGGGATCCGGATCGACCCCGTCCTGCTGGAACTGCGGGAGCACGGTGCGCCCGTGCGGATCGAGGTCCCCCCGGCACACGGGTGAGCCGCAGGCGACCGGCGCGGGACGTCGAGCAGCCGCACCGCGCCGAGCAGCCGCACCGCGCCGGGAGCGCGGACCCCGGATCGCGATGCCGAACTGCGCGCTTCGCCGCGGACCTCGCCGACCCCCTGCGCCGGAGGTCACCGCGCCGGAGAGGCGGTTCCCGCGGGCCGCGCCGACGGCCGGGCGGTGGGCGCACCCAGGCGCCCGCGGGTGACGACGATCAGGACGGCGGTGACCACCGTGGTGGCGATCAACTGCACGACGAAGGCGTCGGTGTCGCCGTCCAGGCGGGGGAAGACCGCCGGCCACAGCAGCGTGTAGGTGCTGTTGATCCCCGCGTGCAGCAGCATGACGAGCGGGACGCTCTGCCCGGTGCGGTTGAACACCCACGTCATCACCAGGCTCAGCGGTACGCAGGAGGCCACGAACAGGACCGGCTGCACCCAGGAGGTGCCCGGCCACCCGCCCCACGAGGTGAGGAACAGCGGCAGGTGCCAGCCGCCCCACAGCAGGCCGAGCACGACGGTCCCCGGGACGGCGCCCATGCGGTCCTGCAGGCGGGGCAGGGCGAAGTCGCGCCAGCCCGGCTCCTCGGCCAGCGCCGTGGTGACGACCTGGATCGCCAGCATCGGCACGTAGGCCAGCAGCAGCGCCAGGGTGAGCGGCTGCACCGCCTCCCGCGCCCCGGGCAGGACGAGGGTGGTCACCATGATGGCGGCGGGGACGACGAGCGCGACGCCGACGTACCAGCGCCAGCCCACCCCGAAGCGCAGCAGCCGCCCGCGCCAGGCCCGCAACCCGGCACGACCCTCGACGAGCGCGGTCACGACGAACGCCGCGGTGACCGGCCCCAGGTAGGCGCCGGGCAGCACCCCGAGCAGCTGGGTGGTCCCCAGCAGGGCGGGGAAGGTGAACGGCAGCACGTCCAACCCGTCGCCGGAGAGCAGGTAGGGGATCCACGCCAGCCAGCTGAGGCCGTAGGCGAGGGCGAAGAACGCGGTGAGCGGGCGGCGGGCGGCGAGCGCCCGCAGACCGCTCCGCCGGGAGGGCGGTGCGACGGCCGAAGACACCGAGGAGTGCATGACAGGTCCTTCCGGGAACGGGCGGCAGCACGACCTGCTGCCGACCACGAGTCCACCGGATCCCTGCTCACCGGGCAGTCACGCAGGCGCCCGGACCGTGGTGGTGCCTGCGCTACCGCACCGCCGGGGCCTGGAGGTCGTCGGTGATCGTGGTGTCGAGGGTGACCGGTTCGAGGTCGGTCTCGCGCAGGGGCCGCGCATCCTCCGGTCGCCCCACCCCGGCGAGGACGTGGTGGCCCTCGCGGGCGAGCAGTCGCGCGGTCGCCGCCCCCTGCCGGTGGAGGCACCGGAGATCAGGGGCGTGCTCGACTCGCGTGGCAGCGTCGCGTGGGCGGGCATGAACGCGTCCCCGAACGGTGCCGACGAAACCGCCGGACGTGCCGACCCGCTCGGAACCCGCCGCTGCCACTGGAGCCGCTCTCGTGGGTGCGGCGGTCGAGCTCCTCGAGGCCGGTGGCCCGCAGGCGGTGACCCTGCGCGCGGTCGGAGCGCGAGCCGGGGTTTCCCCGTGGAGCGCCCTGCGGCCACTTCCACGACGAGGACCACCTGCTCCCGCACCTCCCGGCCGAGGCCTGGACCGGGCTGGCCGCCGAACTGCAGGAGTTGCCGGCCGATGCCGACCTCCCCGCACCCGCCCGCCTCGAACGCGCCCTGGGCGTCCTGCTGCAGCAGGGTCGACGGCGGCCGCAGCTGCACGCGTCGATGTTCCGCCCCCGGCCGGTGACGCCTTCGTGGTCGGCGGCCAGGACGCCCGCGAGCACGGCGCCCTCACCTCCTCGACGGCGCAGGGCGTGACGACGCTGGAGCTGCGCGGTCACCTGTCGACCGGCAAGTGGGGCGTCTCCGGTGAGCGGCTCATCGCGACGCCCTGGGCGGTCGTGGAGCCCGTGGTCGAGGAACCCGGGGTCCGCGTGCGGGTTCGGCCCGCTGCACCGCGAGGTGCAGCCGGCACGACCCGGCACCCGGTAGCCGGCGGGATGGGAACGCCGGGCGCGGAACGCGAGGGTGGACGCACGGCAGAGGACGCCGGACCGGCCCGGAGAGCGAGGAGCCGGTCACCCCACCACCGCTCGACACCCGGGAGACACCGTGACCGACCCCCGCAC